>NZ_JBSHAW010000037.1:0-92445 GCF_053611685.1 Streptomyces sp. NPDC054786
CCGCCGTGGCGCGGGCGCGGCGGGACGGCCGGCAACGGGGACAGCTACTGCCTTCGCAGCAGCCGGGACGCGCCCGCCGCGACCGTCGTGGCGAGCACCCAGCCCGCCAGGATCAGGACGGCGGCCACCCACTGCGCACCGCCGCCCGGCTTCCAGGCGGCGCCCTGATTCAGGTCGATCACCGGCAGCAGCAGGTCCAGGGAGTAGAGATACGGATTCCAGGGCGGCGCCTCGTCCCCCTTGAGGGGCGGCGGCGGGGACATCGAGAAGTAGAGCGTGCCGATCGCCCACAGGATGGCCATCCACACCGCGGCCCGCCCCGGGCGGTAGCCGTAGGCCACCGTCCAGTCCTGCAGGAACCCCCAGGCCTTGGCCGCCAGCGGCAGCGTCTCGCGGCGCCGCCGCTGCTTGGCCAGCAGCACCTCGCGCGCGTCGGAGTCCTCACCGGTGGTGCGCAGCGAGGCCGCGAGCATCTCGTACGGTTCGGGCGCGTACTCGGGGGTCGCCGCCGCCACCCACTGCAGCCGCAGCGCCAGCGGGAAGTGACCGCGCGGGATCAGCGTCTCGTAGGCGAAGCCGGCCATCCACAGCCCGCCCAGCCCCGGCCAGCTCGCCGACTTGTCGATGAGATTGACGACCCGGGCGCCCGAGAGGATCACCCGGCCGCGCTGCGGCCGCTCGCCGAGGAACCGCAGCTCGGGCGTCTGGATACGGCGCAGCGACAGCTCCTGGTCGGACTCCATGATGAAGCGGGCGTGCTCGAAGTCGACCGCGTCGCCGAACCGCCCGTCGTCCAGCCGCATCCCGCCCTCGCACTCGAAGCGCTGCATCCGGGTGCCGCGCGAGGGGGTGTGCGCGATGCCGTACGGGGGCGTGGCGCTGCTGGAGAAGGGGGAGTTGGCCAGGCCGGCCGCGGTCAGATAGAGGGTGCGCTCGACGGTCAGCTGCGGGGCGTTCAGTGCCCGGCGGCCGAAGGGGTTGCTCAGCCGGCTGCCGCGCAGGCTCAGCGACACGCCGATGGTCGCGCCGCGCAGCGACAGCTCGCCGTACGACTCCATCATCTCGGCCTGCAGGTCCTGGGCGACGGTCATCCCGTCCGCCATGATCGACCGGCCCTGCCGGTCCTTGTGCACCACGGTCTGGTTGAGCATCAGGTCCGTGCCGATGTGCGCGTCGGTGAGCCGGATGCCGGAGTGCACCACACAGCGCGGCAGATGGAGATCGCCCTCGGTGTGCAGTCGGGCCGCCTCCAGCCGGGGTATCGCACAGTTCACCAGCCGCAGCGTGGTGAACCGGCTCTCCGGCAGCACCACCTCGGCCTCGAAGCGGCAGTCCCGCAGCTCGATGAATGGCTTGATCGTGCCGCCCGCAAGGTCGAGAGTGTCCGTGATGTAGGCGCCGGTGAGCTGGAGCGCGGAGACCCGGCCCGGCTGCGCGGGCGGCCCGTCGAGCAGCAGGAGTGCCACGACCCGGGCCCGCACCCGGCGCTCCGGGCCCCACAGATGCTGCCCGTGCGGATCGTCGCGGGCCGGGTCGCCGATGTGCAGATCGCAGGTGCTGCCGTTGCGGAAGGCCTGCCACATGCTCCATTCCGCCGATGTCAGCTGCAGGTCGGCGGGCGCGTCGCCGTCCCCGGGCTCGGTCACAGTGGATCCCCCTTGCTCTCCCGTGGTGTGTCGCAACCTGTTCGGACGCATTTCGTGCACCGGTCGTGATGCGTCCCACAGATGTCCCCGTACGCCGTTACGTGGCCCTTGCCCGCCCCGTGACTGCTTGAACACGCGTGGTCAGGGCCAACTCCGGTCAACTTCCGGCGGCCGCGTCACGGGCTGTTCAGGGCGTGTGCCGCTGTGTATCACTGAGTGATACGGCCGCTCGGGCGCAAGAGCAGGTCTGAGACACTGGGAGGGTGATCTCCCGAATCGATCTGCGCGGTGACGCCCTCCCCGAGGGCGGCGCCCTGCGCGACCTGCTGCCCCGTGCCGAGTTCGACGTGGAAGCCGCCCTGGAGAAGGTGCGGCCCATCTGCGAGGACGTACGCCATCGTGGCACCGCGGCGCTGATCGATTATGCGCGGCGGTTCGACGGCGTCGAGATCGAGCGCGTACGGGTGCCCGCGGAGGCCCTGCACAGCGCCCTCGACGAGCTGGACCCGGCCGTACGGGCCGCCCTGGAGGAGTCCATCCGGCGCGCCCGGATCGTCCACCGCGAACAGCGCCGCACCGACATCACGACCAAGGTCGTCCCCGGTGGCACGGTCACCGAACGCTGGGTCCCCGTCGAGCGGGTGGGCCTCTACGTCCCCGGCGGTCTGGCGGTCTACCCGTCCTCCGTGGTCATGAACGTCGTCCCGGCACAGGAGGCCGGCGTCACGGGCATCGCCGTCACCTCCCCGCCGCAGAAGGAGTTCGGCGGCCGGCCGCACCCGACCATCCTCGCCGCCTGCGCCCTGCTCGGCGTCGACGAGGTCTACGCCGCCGGCGGCGCCCAGGCCATCGCGATGTTCGCGTACGGCACCGAGGAGTGCCTGCCGGTCAACCTCGTCACGGGCCCCGGCAACATCTTCGTCGCCTCCGCCAAGCGCCTCCTCAAGGGCCGTATCGGCATCGATGCCGAGGCCGGACCCACCGAGATCGCGGTGCTCGCGGACGCCACCGCCGACCCCGAGCACGTCGCCGCCGACCTGATCAGCCAGGCCGAGCACGACACCCTCGCCGCCGCCGTCCTGGTCACCGACTCCACCGAGCTCGCCGACGCCGTCGAGGACGCGCTCAAGCAGCAGGTCGCGGCCACCAAGCACATCGAGCGGATCACCGAGGCGCTGGCCGGACGGCAGTCCGCCGTCGTCCTCGTCGACGGGATCGACGAGGGCCTCAGGGTGGTGGACGCCTACGGCGCCGAACACCTGGAGATCCAGACCGCCGACGCCTCGGCCGTCGCCGCCCGGGTCCGCAACGCGGGCGCCGTCTTCGTCGGCCCCTACGCCCCGGTCTCGCTCGGCGACTACTGCGCCGGCTCCAACCACGTCCTGCCCACCGGCGGCTGCGCCTGCCACTCCTCGGGGCTGTCCGTGCAGTCGTTCCTGCGCGGCATCCATGTCGTGGACTACTCGCGTGACGCGCTGGCCGAGGTCACCCACCATGTGGTGACCCTCGCCGAGGCCGAGGATCTCCCGGCACACGGCGCCGCGCTGAAGGCCAGGTTCGACTGGAAGGTCCCGCAGAGCAAGTGAGCAGGCACGTGACCCGTATCGACGATCTCCCCATCCGGGACGAGCTGCGCGGCAAGTCCCCCTACGGCGCACCGCAGCTGGACGTCCCGGTGCGCCTGAACACCAACGAGAACCCCTACCCGCTGCCCGAGCCGCTGGTCCGGCGGATCGCCGAGCGGGTGACCGAGGCCGCCCGGCGGCTCAACCGCTACCCCGACCGGGACGCGGTCGAGCTGCGCGCCGAGTTGGCCCGCTACCTCACCCGCACCGCCGGCCACGAGGTCACCGGCACCCAGGTCTGGGCCGCCAACGGCTCCAACGAGGTCATCCAGCAGCTGCTGCAGACCTTCGGCGGCCCCGGCCGCAGCGCCATCGGCTTCGAGCCGTCGTACTCGATGCACGGGCTGATCTCCCGCGGCACGGGCACCGGCTGGATCTCCGGCCCGCGCAACGAGGACTTCACCATCGACGTCGAGGCCGCGGTGGCAGCCATCGCCGAGCGGCGGCCCGACGTGGTCTTCATCTGCTCGCCGAACAACCCCACCGGCACCGCCGTCGGGGAAGCCACGGTGCTCGCGCTGTACGAGGCGGCGCAGGCGGCCCGGGCCGACGGCGCCGGCGCCCTGGTGGTGGTCGACGAGGCCTACGGCGAGTTCAGCCACCAGCCCTCGCTGCTGCCGCTGATCGAGGGCCGGCCGAATCTGGTCGTCTCCCGGACCATGTCCAAGGCCTTCGGCGCCGCCGGACTGCGGCTGGGCTACCTTGCCGCCGACCCCGCCGTGGTCGACGCGGTGCAGCTGGTCCGGCTCCCGTACCACCTCTCGTCCGTCACCCAGGCCACCGCGCTGGCCGCGCTGGAGCACACCGACACGCTCCTGAAGTACGTCGAGCAGCTCAAGACCGAGCGGGACCGCCTGGTCACCGAGCTGCGGGCGGCGGGCTGCCAGGTCGTCGCCTCCGACGCCAACTTCGTGCAGTTCGGCCTCTTCGACGATGCGCACGCCACCTGGCAGGCGATCCTCGACCACGGCGTGCTGGTCCGTGACAACGGCGTACCGGGCTGGCTGCGGGTCACCGCCGGCACCCCGGCCGAGAACGACGCGTTCCTCGACGCGGTTCGCGCAGTACTGAAGGAGAGCAAGCGATGACCCGCGTAGGACGCGTGGAGCGCACAACCAAGGAAACGTCCGTGCTCGTCGAGATCGACCTCGACGGCAGGGGCGAGGTGGACGTGTCGACCGGTGTGGGCTTCTACGACCACATGCTCGACCAGCTCGGCCGGCACGGCCTGTTCGACCTCAAGGTCAAGACCGACGGCGATCTGCACATCGACACCCACCACACCATCGAGGACACCGCCCTCGCCCTGGGTGCCGCCTTCAAGCAGGCCCTCGGTGACAAGTCCGGGATCTACCGCTTCGGCAACTGCACCGTCCCGCTGGACGAGTCGCTCGCCCAGGTGACCGTGGACCTCTCCGGCCGCCCGTATCTGGTGCACACCGAGCCGGAGAGCATGGCGCCGATGATCGGCTCCTACGACACGACGATGACCCGGCACATCTTCGAGTCCTTCGTCGCCCAGGCCCAGATAGCGCTGCACATCCACGTCCCGTACGGCCGCAATGCCCACCACATCGTGGAGTGCCAGTTCAAGGCGCTGGCCCGCGCCCTGCGCTACGCCAGCGAACGCGACCCGCGCGCAACCGGGATCATCCCCTCCACCAAGGGAGCCCTGTGAACGGTCTGTCCACCGTCTTCATCCTTCTCGGGCTCTTTCTCCTGGGCGGTGTCTACTCGTTCTGGAAGCAGCAGCTGCCCAAGGGGCTGATCGTGCTGCTGTCCCTCGGTTCGGCGCTGTGTCTGCTCGCCGGCGTGCTGCGGCTGGAGGTATGGAATTGACCGCCCCGGCTTCCCGCAAGAAAGTCGTCGTCTTCGACTACGGCTTCGGCAATGTCCGCTCCGCCGAGCGCGCCCTGGCGCACGTCGGCGCCGATGTGGAGATCACCCGTGACTTCGACCGGGCGATGAACGCCGAGGGCCTGCTGGTCCCCGGCGTCGGCGCGTTCGCCGCCTGCATGGCCGGTCTCAAGGAGGCACGCGGCGACTGGCTGGTCGGGCGCCGGCTGTCCGGCGGGCGCCCCGTCCTGGGCATCTGCGTCGGCATGCAGATCCTCTTCGGCCGCGGCATCGAGCACGGAGTGGAGACCGAGGGCCTGGACGAGTGGCCCGGCACGGTCGGCCCGCTCAAGGCCGAGGTCGTCCCGCACATGGGCTGGAACACCGTCGAGGCCCCCGAGGGCAGCCAGCTCTTCGCCGGGCTGCCCGCCGACGCCCGCTACTACTTCGTGCACTCCTACGCGGTGCACGACTGGGAGCTGGAGGTCGGCAACCCGCACCTCGCGGTGCCGAAGGTCACCTGGGCCACGCACGGCGAGCGGTTCGTGGCCGCGGTCGAGAACGGCCCGCTGTGGGCCACCCAGTTCCACCCCGAGAAGTCCGGCGACGCCGGTGCCCAGCTCCTGACCAATTGGATCGAGACCCTGTAATGCCGAACGCATCGAAGCTCGAACTGCTCCCCGCCGTCGATGTCCGCGACGGCCAGGCCGTCCGCCTCGTGCACGGCGAGTCCGGCTCCGAGACCTCCTACGGCGACCCGCTGGAGGCGGCCCACGCCTGGCAGCGGGCGGGCGCCGAGTGGCTGCACCTCGTCGACCTCGACGCGGCCTTCGGCACCGGTGACAACCGGGCGCAGATCGCCGAGGTCGCCCGGTCCATGGACATCAAGGTCGAGCTGTCCGGCGGCATCCGCGACGACGACACGCTCGCCGCGGCCCTGGCCACCGGCTGCCGCCGGGTCAACCTCGGCACCGCCGCGCTGGAGACCCCCGAGTGGGTCGCCAAGGTCATCGCCGAGCACGGCGACAAGATCGCGGTCGGTCTGGACGTGCGCGGTACGACGCTGCGGGGCCGCGGCTGGACCCGCGACGGCGGCGACCTCTACGAGACGCTGGCCCGTCTCGACGCCGAGGGCTGTGCCCGCTACGTCGTCACCGACATCAACAAGGACGGCACCCTCCAGGGCCCCAACGTCGAGCTGCTCAGGAACGTCTGCGCGGCCACCGACCGGCCCGTGGTCGCCTCCGGCGGTGTCTCCTCGCTCGACGACCTGCGGGTACTGGCCTCGCTGGTACCGGAAGGTGTCGAGGGCGCGATCGTCGGCAAGGCGCTCTATGCGAAGGCGTTCACCCTCGAAGAGGCGCTGGCAGCAGTGTCGTAACGGCGAACGAAAGGCCGCATGATGACCATCGAGCGCGTACGGACCGACAGTCCCTGGGAAGAGAAGATCGGATTCGCACGTGCCGTGGCGGCCGGCGACCGGGTCCTGGTCGCCGGCACGATGCCACTGGTCGACGGCGTCCTGCAGGGTGAGGGTGACCCCTACGAGCAGACCAGGGCCGCCTTCACCAACGCGCTGGCGGCGCTCAAGCCCTTCGGCCTCGGCGCCGACGCGGTCCTGCGCACCCGTATGTACCTCACCCACCTGCGCGATGTGGACGCGGCCGGCCGCGCCCACCGGGAGCTCTTCGAGGCCGAGCCGCCCGCCTCGACCCTGGTCGTGGTCTCCGGCTTCGTCGACTCGCGCGTCCTGGTGGAAGTAGAACTGGAAGCCTTCCGAGAACTGTCAGAGAGGCCTGAACCGACATGACCCTGGCGGTCCGAGTCATCCCTTGCCTGGACGTGGACAACGGCCGGGTCGTCAAGGGCGTCAACTTCCAGAACCTGCGGGACGCGGGCGACCCCGTCGAGATGGCCAAGATCTACGGTGACGAGGGCGCCGACGAGCTGACCTTCCTCGACATCACCGCCTCCTCCGGCAACCGCGAGACCACCTACGACGTGGTGCGCCGCACCGCCGAGCAGGTCTTCATCCCCCTCACGGTCGGCGGCGGCGTCCGCACCCCCGAGGACGTCGACAAGCTGCTGCGGGCCGGTGCCGACAAGGTCGGCGTCAACACCGCCGCCATCGCCCGCCCCGACGTGATCCGCGAGATCGCCGAGCGCTTCGGCAGCCAGGTCCTGGTCCTGTCCGTCGACGCCCGCCGCACCGACGCCGGGACGCCGTCCGGATACGAGGTCACCACCCACGGCGGTCGCCGCGGCACCGGCATCGACGCCGTGGAGTGGGCCCACCGCGCCGCCGAACTGGGCGCCGGCGAGATCCTCCTCAACTCCATGGACGCCGATGGCACCAAGGACGGCTACGACGTCGAGATGATCGAGGCCGTCCGCAAGCACGTCACCGTCCCGGTGATCGCCTCCGGCGGGGCCGGCAAGCTGGACGACTTCGCCCCGGCCGTCGTCGCCGGTGCCGACGCGGTCCTGGCCGCCTCCGTCTTCCACTTCGGTGATCTGCGCATCGGCCAGGTCAAGGACGCCCTGCGGGGCGCGGGACACGCGGTGCGCTGACCGGCTCGCGCCCGTAGGCTCGCCCTATGAGCCGTGTCAACGACGTGGGTGGCCAGGCCGGGTTCGGGGCGCTGGAGATCGAGGCTGACGAGCCGCCGTTCCATGCCGACTGGGAGGCGCGGGTGTTCGCGCTGAACTCCGCGCTGGTACGGAACGGTGCCTACCGGCTCGACGAGTTCCGGGACGCCGTCGAGCGGATGGCCCCGCAGGAGTATCTGGCGGCGTCGTATTACGAGCGGTGGCTGTACGCGATCGAGACCCTGCTGGCCGAGCGGGGGCTGCTCGGCGATGGCTGAATTCCGGGCGGGGGAGCGGGTGCGGGTGCGCGCCGTCGACCCCGTGGGGCATACCCGGGTGCCGCGGTATGTGCGCGGCCAGGTGGGGCGGATCGTCGAGTGCCAGGGGCGCTGGGCGCTCGCCGACGAGAGCGCGGCGGGTGTTGCCGAGCCGCGGGTGGAGCCCGTCTACACCGTGGCCTTCGCCGCGGGCGACCTGTGGGGCGAGGGCGGCCACGAGGTCACGGTCGACCTCTGGGAGTCCTACATCGAGCGGGTGCGGAAGGACGGGGCATGAGCGGCGAGCACACGAGTGTGCCGGTGGCGGCGCGGGTCAGGCAGCTGGAGGAGCGGCTGATCGAGGCCGGAGTGGTCGGACAGGAGCAGCTGGACGAGGCGCTCGCGACGATGCTGCGGGGGGCCTCGCCGGTCAACGGCGCGCGGATCGTGGCGCGGGCCTGGAGTGACGCGGGGTTCCGGGAGCGCCTGCTGGCGGATGCGAACGCGGCGCTGCCCGAGGTGGGGCTCTCGATGGCGGGCGGTATCCAGGAGCAGCGGCTCAAGGTCGTCGAGAACACCGCCGGCGCGCACCACGTCATCGTGTGCACGCTGTGCTCCTGCTATCCGATCGGGCTGCTGGGACCGTCGCCGTCCTGGTACAAGAGCGAGGCCTACCGCTCGCGGGTGGTGCGCGAACCGCGTGCCGTGCTGGCCGAGTTCGGGCTGGAGCTGCCGGACGACACCGCGATCACGGTGTGGGACTCCAGTGCGGAGAGCCGCTATATGGTCCTGCCCCGGCGGCCCGAGGGCACCGCGGGCAGGAGCGAGCCGGAACTGGCCGCGCTCGTCACCCGCGAAGGGCTCATCGGGACCGCCGCGGTCTGACTCAGCGCCCCTTCCGTGCCGCCCGGACGAACTCGCGGTTCATCGTGGCGATGCTGAAAAGGGGAATCCCCTTGGGACAGGCCGTCGCGCACTCACCGGTATTGGTGCACCCGCCAAAGCCCTCCGCGTCCATCCGGTCCACCATGTCCAGGACGCGGCTCTCCCGCTCCGGGGCACCCTGGGGAAGGGAGTTGAGGTGGACGACCTTGGCGGCGGTGAAGAGCATCGCCGAGCCGTTGGGGCAGGCCGCCACACATGCGCCGCAGCCGATGCACTCGGCGTGCTCGAACGCGGCGTCGGCGGCCGGTTTGGGCACGGCGGTGGCGTGGGCCTCGGGGGCGGCGCCGGTCGGGGCGGTGATGTAGCCGCCGGATCCGATGATGCGGTCGAAGGCGGAGCGGTCGACGACCAGGTCCCTGACGACCGGGAAGGCGGCGGCCCGCCAGGGCTCGATGTCGATCGTGTCGCCGTCCCGGAAGGACCGCATGTGCAGCTGGCAGGTGGTGGTGCTTCCCCAAGCTCTCGAATCCGCTCGAGCAGGGGAGACCCCATTGGGGCCGTGCGGCTCGCCGTTGATGACGAGCGAGCAGGCGCCGCAGATGCCCTCGCGGCAGTCGTGGTCGAAGGCGACCGGGTCGTCGCCGCCCAGGAGGAGCTCCTCGTTGAGGGTGTCGAGCATCTCCAGGAACGACATGTCCTGCGAGATGCCGTCCACCTCGTACGTGGACAGGGCGCCGGGGGCGTCGGCGTTCTTCTGGCGCCAGATGCGCAGGGTGAGCTTCATGCGTAGCTCCGCTGGGTGGGGTGGACGTACGCGAAGACCAGGTCTTCCTTGTGCAGGGTGGGGGCCGCGCCGGTGCCGGTGAACTCCCAGGCGGCCGCGTAGGAGAACGCGTCGTCCCGGCGGGTGGCCTCGCCGTCCGGGGTCTGCGACTCCATACGGAAGTGGCCGCCGCAGGACTCGGCGCGGTGCAGGGCGTCGAGGCACATCAGCTCGGCGAGCTCCAGGTAGTCGACGACGCGGTTGGCTTTCTCCAGGGACTGGTTGAACTCCTCCCCGGTGCCGGGCACCTTGATGCGGCGCCAGAACTCGTCGCGGATCTGCGGGATCCGGTCGAGGGCCTTGCGCAGCCCCTCGTCGGTGCGGGCCATCCCGCAGTACTCCCACATGAGCTCGCCGATCTCGCGGTGGAAGGAGTCGGGGGTGCGGTCGCCGTCGACGGCCAGCAGCAGGTTCAGCCGGTCCTCGGTCTCGGCCAGCACTTCCTGAACGACGGGGTGCTCGGCCGTGAGCGTGTCGTGATGCGGGTTGCGGGCCAGATAGTCGCTGATGGTCGAGGGGAGGACGAAGTAGCCGTCGGCGAGGCCCTGCATCAGGGCGGAGGCGCCGAGGCGGTTGGCGCCGTGGTCGGAGAAGTTGGCCTCACCGATGGCGAACAGGCCGGGGACGGTGGTGTGCAGGTCGTAGTCGACCCAGAGACCGCCCATCGTGTAGTGCACGGCTGGGTAGATCCGCATCGGCACCTCGTACGGGTTCTCCGCGGTGATCCGCGCGTACATGTCGAAGAGGTTGCCGTACTTCTCCTCGACCGCGGCCCGGCCCATCCGGGCGAGGGCGTCGGCGAAGTCGAGGTACACGCCCTGGCCGCCCGGTCCCACGCCACGGCCCTCGTCGCAGACGTTCTTGGCGGCGCGGGAGGCGATGTCGCGGGGGACGAGATTGCCGAAGGAGGGGTAGAGGCGCTCCAGGTAGTAGTCGCGCTCCTCCTCGGGGATCCGGTCCGGCGGGCGGGTGTCGCCCTTGGCCTTCGGGACCCAGATGCGTCCGTCGTTGCGCAGCGACTCGCTCATCAGCGTGAGCTTGGACTGGTGGTCGCCGGTGCGCGGGATGCAGGTGGGGTGGATCTGGGTGAAGCAGGGGTTGGCGAAGTACGCGCCGCGGCGGTGCGCCCGCCAGATCGCGGTGGCGTTGGAGTTCATGGCGTTCGTCGACAGGTAGAAGACGTTGCCGTAGCCGCCGGACGCCAGGACCACCGCATCAGCGAAGTGGCTGTCGATGCGGCCGGTGACCAGATCGCGGGCGACGATACCGCGGGCCCGGCCGTCGACGACGATCAGATCGAGCATCTCGGTGCGGGCGTGCAGCCGCACGGTTCCGGCCGCGATCTGCCGGGAGAGCGCCTGGTAGGCGCCGAGCAGCAGCTGCTGTCCCGTCTGGCCGCGGGCGTAGAACGTACGGGAGACCTGGACACCGCCGAAGGAGCGGGTGTCGAGCAGCCCGCCGTACTCGCGGGCGAACGGCACGCCCTGGGCCACGCACTGGTCGATGATCTCGACGGAGATCTGTGCGAGCCGGTGCACATTGGACTCACGGGCGCGGAAGTCGCCGCCCTTGACGGTGTCGTAGAAGAGCCGGTGGACGGAGTCGCCGTCGTTGCGGTAGTTCTTCGCGGCGTTGATCCCGCCCTGGGCGGCGATGGAGTGTGCCCGGCGCGGGGAGTCCTGGTAGCAGAACTGCTCGACGTGGTAGCCCTGTTCGGCGAGGGTGGCACCGGCCGCGCCGCCCGCGAGTCCGGTGCCGACGACGATGACGGTGTGCTTGCGGCGATTGGCCGGGTTGACGAGCCTGGCCTCGAAGCGGCGGCGGTCCCAGCGCTCGGCGACCGGCCCGCCGGGGGCCGCCGCGTCGGCGACGGGCGCGCCGGTCGTGTAGTCGGCGTAGCTTCCGTCCGGCGTCGTATCAGCGGTCGAAGTCATGTCAGCTCACTACTCCGGTCATCACGGAGACGGGGACGGCGAGGAAGCCCGCGGTCAGGGCGGCGGCGAGAGCGTTCGCGAGGGTCTTGAGCGTCCGGTCGCGGCCGGGCCGGTTGGCGCCGAGCGTCTGCGCGGCGCTCCAGAAGCCGTGCCGGACGTGCAGGCCGAGGGCGAGCATCGCCACGATGTAGACGGTGTTGCCGTACCAGGTGGAGAAGGTCGCCAGCACGTTCGCGTACGGGTGGCCGGCCTCGGCGCGCGGATTCACCGTCAGCGTCGTCAGGTCCAGGATGTGCCAGACGAGGAAGAGGCCGAGGATGACACCGCCCCAGCGCATCGTCCGGGTGGCATAGCTCGCGCGGCGCCGCAGAAGGCGGGGCGGTGCGAATCGCCTCGGCCAGGGGTGGGCGTAGGCGACCGGCCGGGCGGCGATGTCGCGGCGGCTGAGCTGGTACGCGGCCACCGCGTGCACCACGACCGCGGCGAGCAGCACCACCCGCGCGATCCACAGGAACCACGCGTGGTGCAGGAACGGCTCGCCGATGGTGCGCAGCCAGGCGGCGTACGCGTCGAAGTCCACCGCCCCGAAGAAGATCTTGAGATTGCCCAGCATATGGACGACCAGATACAGCAGCATCACGATGCCGCTGACGGCCATTGCCGTCTTCTTGCCGACGGTCGAGCGCCACAGAAGGCCCGCGAAGGACGGCCGTCGGTCCGTCCGTGTGTCCAGTGCCATGAGTCCCGACGGTAAGGACCGGATCTCTCATCAGTCCAAGACATGGTCCGGCTCATCTCCATAGGCTGTGGCTATCACCGCCTACCATGCCCCTTATGCAGCTGCAGCAGCTCCGCTACTTCACCGCCGTGGCCGACACTCGGCACTTCACCCGCGCCGCCGAGCGCGAACATGTCGCCCAGCCCTCCCTTTCCCAGCAGATCCGGTCGCTGGAGCGGGAGTTGGGCGCGGACCTCTTCCACCGTGCCCGCGGCCACATCACCCTCACCGACGCCGGCGAGACGCTGCTGCCGCTCGCCCGGCGCATCCTCGCCGATGCCGAGACCGCCCGCCGGGAGGTCCAGGAGGTCGCCCAGCTGCGCCGCGGGCGGCTGCGCCTCGGCGCCCCGCCCAGCCTGTGTGCCAGCCTCGTCCCCGACGTGCTGCGGGCCTTCCACGCCGCCTACCCGGGCGTGGATCTGATCGTGACCGAGGACGGCTCGCAGGATCTGGTCCGGGCGCTGGCCGACGGCGCCCTGGACCTGGCCCTGATCATCACCCCGCTGCCGGTCCAGGCCCCCGCGCTGACCACCTCCGACCTGCTGCGCGAGGAACTCGTCGTGGTCTCCGCGCCCGACCGCCCGGCCCCCGTCGGCCGGCGCACCCGCATCCGGGTGGAGGATCTGCAGGGCCGGCCGCTGGCCATGTTCCGCCGCGGCTACGACCTGCGGGAATTCACCACCGCGGCGTGCCGGGCGGCCGGGTTCGAGCCGGCCTTCACCGTCGAGGGCGGCGAGATGGACGCGGTCCTCGGCTTCGTCCGGGCCGGGCTGGGCATCGCCGTGGTCCCCGCCATGGTCGCCGAACGCTCCGGCCTGCGCATCACCCGCTTCTCGACGCCCGGAATGCACCGCGTGGTGTCCGTCGCCCACCGGGGCGATGTCTCCCCGCCGCGGGCCGCCCGGGAGCTGGAGCGCATCCTGATGGCCCACCTGGAGCCGGGCCGGCCCTGAGGGTACGGCCCGGCGGGCGGGGGAGAGGAGCCAGGGCGGGCGCGGCCCCGTGGCAGGGGGCCCCGGCCGGTCGTAGGCTGGCCGCATGTCGACCCATGCGAAGCGTGAACGGCTCCTTCTCGCCGACCTGTTGGAGAGCGCCGGCCCCGAGGCGCCGACGCTGTGCGAGAACTGGAACGCGCGGGAACTGGCCGCGCATGTGGTGGTGCGCGAGCGGCGCGCCGACGCGGCCGGCGGGATCCTCGTCAAACCGCTGGCCGCACGGCTGGAGCGGGTGCAGGCCGAGTTCGCCGACAAGCCGTACGAGGAGCTGATCCGGCTGATCAGGACCGGGCCGCCGCGGATGTCGCCGTTCGCGCTCAAGCAGATCGACGAGGCGTCCAACACCGTCGAGTTCTACGTCCACGCCGAGGACGTCCGGCGCGCCCAGCCGGACTGGGCCCCGCGCGAGCTGGACCCCGTGTTCGCGGACGCCCTGTGGTCCAGGATCGAGCGGATGGCCCGTGTGCTGGGCCGGAAATCGCCGGTGGGCCTGGTGCTGCGGCGCCCGGACGGGCGGACGGCGGTGGCCCATCGCGGCACCCCGGTGGTCACGGTCGTCGGCGAGCCGGGCGAGCTGACGATGTTCGCCTTCGGTCGGCAGGAGGTCGCCGACGTGGACCTGGACGGCGACAAGGACGCCATCGAACGGCTGACGGCGGCGAAGCTGGGGGTATGAGCCCGCCGGCTCCTCCGGCCCCCCCGGCTCACGAACGGAACACCACCACCACGAGCACCACGCCGACCACCACCGCCGCCACGAACACCGCCACCAGCACCCGCGCCGCCACCCGCGCGGCGCGGTCCGGGTCCGGCGGCGGTGGCGGCACGGGCGGCTGCTGATGATGCATGTCTGCAGGATGCCGCACGGCACAATGGACACCATGAGCAGCCGCGCCGCCACCCCGGACACCACCCCCGCCCTGGACCCCGCCATCGCCGCCCGCCTCAAGCGCGGCGCCGACGGTCTGGTCCCCGCCATCGCCCAGCAGTACGACACCGGCGAGGTGCTGATGCTCGGCTGGATGGACGACGAGGCGCTGCACCGCACCCTGACCACCGGCCGCTGCACGTACTGGTCCCGCAGCCGCCAGGAGTACTGGGTCAAGGGCGACACCTCCGGCCACGTCCAGTACGTGAAGTCGGTGGCGCTGGACTGTGACGCCGACACCGTCCTGGTCCAGGTCGACCAGGTCGGGGCCGCCTGCCACACCGGCGACCGCACCTGCTTCGACGCGGATGTACTGGCCACCGGGACCGGTCAGGACCAGTAGGCTCCGCTGCCATGACCACGGGAACCACCGGCACCGCCACTCCGGACCTCGACACCTTCCGCACCCTCGCCAAGGACCGGCGGGTCATCCCCGTCACCCGGCGCCTGCTCGCGGACGGTGACACACCGGTCGGGCTCTACCGCAAACTCGCCGACGAACGCCCCGGCACCTTCCTCCTGGAGTCCGCCGAGAACGGCCGTACGTGGTCGCGCTACTCCTTCATCGGTGTCCGCAGCGCCGCCACGCTCACCACCCGCGACGGGCAGGCGCACTGGCTCGGCACCCCGCCCGTCGGCATGCCCACCGGCGGCGACCCGCTCGCCGCGCTGCGCGCCACCGTCGAGGCGCTGCACACCCCCCGGGACCTCATCGAGGGCGAGGGGCTGCCGCCGTTCACCGGCGGCATGGTCGGCTACCTGGGCTACGACATCGTGCGCCGCCTGGAGAAGGTCGGCGAGCAGACCGAGGACGACCTCCGGCTGCCCGAACTGACCATGCTGCTCACCTCCGATCTCGCCGTCCTCGACCACTGGAACGGCACGGTCCTGCTGATCGCCAACGCGATCAACCACAACGACCTCGACACCGGTGTCGACGAGGCCTACGCGGACGCGGTGGCCCGCCTGGACACCATGGCCGACGACCTCGCCCGGCCCGCGCACACCGGTGCCGCCGCGCTGCCGCCGTCCGAGGTCCCCCCGTACACCGCCGAGTGGGGCGGCCCCGCCTTCCAGGAGGCCGTCGAGGACATCAAGGAGCGCATCCGGGCCGGCGAGGCCTTCCAGGTCGTGCCCTCCCAGCGCTTCGAAACCCCCTGTACGGCCAGCGCGTTGGACGTCTACCGGGTGCTGCGGGCCACCAACCCCAGCCCGTACATGTACCTTTTCCGCTTCGAGGGCTCCGAGGACGGTGAGCGGCCGGCCTTCGACGTCGTCGGCTCCAGCCCCGAGGCGCTGGTGAAGGTCGAGGACGGCCGGGCCATGGTCCACCCCATCGCCGGCACCCGCCCGCGCGGAGCGTCCGTCCAGGAGGACCAGGCCCTGGCCGACGAGCTGATGGCCGACCCCAAGGAGCGCGCCGAGCATCTGATGCTGGTCGACCTGGGGCGCAACGACCTGGGCCGGGTGTGCGAGCCGGGCAGCGTCGAGGTCGTCGACTTCATGTCCGTCGAGCGCTACAGCCATGTGATGCACATCGTCTCCACGGTCACCGGGCAGGTGGCCGAGGGCCGTACCGCCTTCGACGTGCTCACCGCCTGCTTCCCCGCCGGCACGCTCTCCGGCGCCCCCAAGCCGCGCGCCCTGCAGATCATCGAGGAGCTGGAGCCGACCCGGCGCGGTCTGTACGGCGGCTGTGTCGGCTACCTCGACTTCGCCGGCGACTCCGACACCGCCATCGCGATCCGCACGGCACTGCTGCGGGACGGCACCGCCTACGTCCAGGCGGGCGCCGGAGTGGTCGCCGACTCCGACCCGGTGGCCGAGGACACCGAGTGCCGCAACAAGGCGGCCGCCGTGCTGCGCGCCGTGAACACCGCGAACCACCTGGGCAGGTAGCCGACCACCACCCCGCGCGCCGGTCCCCGCCGGCCGGTGCGCGATAGTGGTACGCGTGAGTGCCGTACCCCAGACCCCTGCCGAGACCGAGCCCCCGGGCGTGCCCGCGCCCCCGCCGGCCCGGCCCGCGCCGCGCGCCACACGCAGTCTCGCCCTGGCGCTGCCGGCCGGCGCGGTCGGCGCCGCCCTGGCGCTGCTGGCCTCCGGCCGCACCTGGGCCGAGGGCACCGCGGTGCTGGCCCAGGGCGAGCTGCCGCGCAGCGTGACCGGCGCCGATGTGACCGGTGTGCCCGGCGCGCTGGCCGTCGTCGGCCTGGCCGCGCTGGTCGCCGTCTTCGCGGTGCGCCGGGCCGGCCGGATCGCGGTCGCCGCTCTGCTCACACTCAGCGGGGTGGGCATCGTGGTCGCCGCCGCGCTGGGCAACTCCGACACCTCGGCGCTGCGGGAGAAGGCCGCCACCGCGGTCGGACTGACCGGAGCCGATGTGCATCACGTCACGCACACCGGATGGCCGTGGGTGGCCGCCGCCGGCGGTCTGCTGCTGCTGGTCGCCGGGCTGCTGGCGCTGGCCCGGGGACGCCACTGGCCTGCAATGTCGGGCCGGTACGAGCGCACGCCCGGTGGCGCCCGCGGCCCGCGGCGTGCTCCGGCCGCGCCGGATCTGGACCGACCGGAGGAGATCTGGAAGTCCCTGGACCGCGGTGAGGACCCCACCCGGTAACGGTGCTCCGCCCGGCATCGGTGACAATGGGCGCGAGGATCACCGCGCCCCGACCCCGGCGCGAGAGAGCAACGAGGAGCATTCATGTCGAGCAGTGGCCACGGACACACCCCCGCCGCCTGGACCGGCGTCATCATCTCGTTCATCGGCTTCTGTGTCTCCGGAGCCTTCATCGTGCTGGCGAATGTGCCCGGCTTCTGGGCCGGCATCGTGCTGATCGGCCTCGGCGCCGTGGTGGGCGGTCTGATGCGCTCGGCCGGCCTGGGCCAGGAGCCCAAGCGCTCGGCCACGCCGCGCCCCCAGGCGCAGGCGCAGCCGCAGGAGGGCTGAGCTCCCGCTCCCGTGGCGCCGCCCGGCGCCACCCTCGTGGCACCCCTCGAAGGCGCCGCTTCCCGGCCCGTACGCACCCTGGTGCCGTACCCGCCGTCCGTGCCCGTTCCGGGCGGCCGAGAAGCTGCGCCTTTGCGTGTGCGGCAGCACACTCAGCACGTGAGCGAACCCGCGGTGCGGCCCCGGCCCGAAGCCCCACTCCACGGGGGCCTGCCACGCCGTCTCGCGGCACCCCTGGGCGCCCTGGCCGCCGCCACCGCCGCCTTCGGCTACCTCGGCGCCGTCGACCCGAACGAGCCCGGCCACTACCCGGTGTGCCCGCTGCTGCACCTCACCGGCCTCTTGTGCCCGGCCTGCGGCGGCCTGCGCAGCGCCCATGCCGTCGTCCACGGCGATCTCGCCGCGGCGCTGGGCGCCAACGCCCTCGCGGTGACCGGGTACGCCGCCTGTGCGGTCTTCTGGGCCCTCTGGCTGGGCCGTGCGGTGCGCGGACGCCGTACGGCGGGCCCGCGGCCGCGGGCCGTCCACTGGTGGGCGCTGGGCGGCCTGCTGCTGGTCTTCACGGTCGTCCGCAATCTCCCCTTCGGCAGCGGGCTGGCACCGTGATCCGCCGGTGTGCGGACCGGCGGTGCATCCCACTACGCAACCCGGAAATGTCCAGGTCGTGGGACCGCGGTCCACCGGATGTGAGACCTGCATCCCTTGGCGGATACCATCGGAGTGCCGGGTGGGTCAGCTTGTCCCACAGGCCACTGTTCACCTCCACCGCTCAAGAAGGAGGCCGCTCGCGTGAGTGTGCTCGACGAGATCATCGACGGCGTCCGTGCCGACCTCGCAGAGCGGCAGGCGCGCGTCGGCCTCGACGAGCTCAAGGAACGGGCCCAGAAGGCACGCCCCGCCAAGGACGGCGTCGCCGCACTCAAGGGCGAGAGCGTCACGGTGATCTGTGAGGTCAAGCGCTCCAGCCCCTCCAAGGGCGCGCTCGCCGCGATCGCCGACCCGGCCGGCCTGGCCGCCGACTACGAGGCGGGCGGCGCGGCGGTCATCTCCGTCCTGACCGAGCAGCGCAGGTTCGGCGGTTCGCTGGCCGACCTGGAGGCCGTCCGCGCCAAGGTCGACATCCCCGTCCTGCGCAAGGACTTCATCGTCACCGCCTACCAGCTGTGGGAGGCCCGTGCCTACGGCGCCGACCTCGCGCTGCTGATCGTCTCCGCGCTGGAGCAGGAAGCGCTGGTCTCGCTGATCGAGCGGGCCGAGTCGATCGGGCTGACGCCGCTGGTCGAGGTGCACGACGAGGACGAGGTCGCCCGCGCGGTGGACGCCGGTGCCAAGATCATCGGTGTCAACGCCCGCAACCTGAAGACCCTTGAGGTCGACCGCGGCAACTTCGCCCGGATCGCCCCCGAGATCCCCGACCACATCGTCAAGATCGCCGAGTCCGGGGTGCGCGGACCGCACGACCTGATCGCGTACGCCAATGACGGCGCGGACGCGGTGCTGGTCGGCGAGTCCCTGGTGACCGGCAAGGACCCCAAGACCGCGGTCGCCGACCTGGTCGCCGCGGGCTCCCACCCGGCGATCCGGCACGGCCGGTCCTGAGCGCCCGGGGACGGCACACACCGACATGACCGCCATCGCCGCAGGCATCCGCTGCCGGGCCCGGGTTCCGTACCCGGGCCCGGTCGGCGTGCCCGCCGCGGCGGGGGCCGCCCGCATGCCCTACCCGGTGCTCGGCGTGGCCCGCCACCGCCCCGAGCCGCAGCGCTGTGCGCTGCCCCCCTGGCATCGCGGCTGCCGGGCGCCCGCACGGCGGGTCCACGGACGCCGGGTGAGGTATCACATCGGATCCGAGCCGGGACAGATCAACGGCATGCGATGGCGACCGGGGTCCGCGCGCTGACGCGTCGGCCCCGGGCCGGCGCCGGGTCGCTCCGGGGCACGGCGGTCCGCTGACCGCCGGCCGACGGCGTCCCGTGACGACCGCCGGTCCCCGCACCGCCCGTCCGCAGAACCGGTCCCGCCGGCTCTGCGGCGGCAGCGACCCCGCAGCGTGCGCGCCGAATACCGTGATGCTCGAATCCCGAATATCTCCGACATAACCGGACTTCCGGGGCAGTTGCCCCGGCCTAGGAGTGCGTCTGATGTCCTCCGATTTCTTCCTTCCCGACCTCGAGGGGCGCGTGCCCGGCCCCGACGGCTATTTCGGTGCCTACGGCGGCAAGTTCATCCCCGAGGCGCTGGTCGCCGCGGTCGACGAGGTCGCCGTCGAGTACGAGAAGGCCAAGGCGGACCCCGCGTTCGCCGCCGAGCTCAACGACCTGATGGTCAACTACACCGGGCGCCCCAGCGCGCTCACCGAGGTATCGCGGTTCGCCGAACACGCCGGCGGGGCCCGGGTGTTCCTCAAGCGCGAGGACCTCAACCACACCGGCTCGCACAAGATCAACAACGTGCTGGGGCAGGCGCTGCTCACCAAGCGGATGGGCAAGACCCGGGTCATCGCCGAGACCGGCGCCGGCCAGCACGGCGTCGCCACCGCCACGGCCTGTGCGCTCTTCGGCCTCGACTGCACCGTCTACATGGGCGAGATCGACACCCGGCGCCAGGCCCTCAACGTCGCCCGGATGCGGATGCTCGGCGCCGAGGTCATCGCCGTGAAGTCCGGCAGCCGCACCCTCAAGGACGCCATCAACGAGGCCTTCCGCGACTGGGTGGCCAATGTCGACCACACCCACTACCTGTTCGGGACCGTCGCGGGACCGCACCCGTTCCCCGCGATGGTGCGCGACTTCCACCGCGTCATCGGCGTCGAGGCGCGCCGCCAGATCCTGGAGCGCGCAGGCCGTCTGCCCGACGCGGCCGTCGCCTGTGTCGGCGGCGGCTCCAACGCCATCGGGCTCTTCCACGCCTTCCTCCCGGACGCCGGCGTACGGCTCATCGGCTGCGAGCCGGCCGGCCACGGCATCGAGAGCGGGGAGCACGCCGCCACGCTCAGCGCCGGCGAGCCCGGAATCCTGCACGGCTCCCGGAGCTACGTCCTCCAGGACGAGGAGGGCCAGATCACCGAGCCGTACTCCATCTCGGCCGGTCTCGACTACCCGGGCATCGGGCCCGAGCACGCCTTCCTCAAGGACAGCGGCCGCGGTGAGTACCGTGCCGTCACCGACGACGCGGCGATGCAGGCGCTGCGCCTGCTCTCACAGACCGAGGGCATCATCCCGGCCATCGAGAGCGCCCACGCCCTCGCCGGGGCCCTGGACCTCGGCAAGGAGCTCGGCACGGACGGACTGATCGTCGTCAACCTGTCCGGGCGCGGCGACAAGGACATGGACACCGCCGCCCAGTACTTCGGCCTGTACGACACCGACGCCGCCGTCGAGGCGGACACCGACACCGCTGACGCGGAGATCGAGGGGGACGTCAAGTGAGCGGGAACATCAAGCTGTTGAGTGACACCCTCGCCGCCACGAAGGCCGAGGGCCGCTCCGCCCTCATCGCCTATCTGCCGGCCGGGTTCCCGACCGTCGAGGGCGGCATCGAGGCGGCCAAGGCCGTCTTCGACGGCGGCGCGGACGTCGTGGAGATCGGGCTGCCGCACAGCGACCCGGTACTCGACGGACCCGTCATCCAGACCGCCGACGACATCGCCCTGCGCGGCGGCGTGAAGATCGCGGACGTGCTGCGGACCGTGCGCGAGGCGCACGAGGCCACCGGCAAGCCCGTCCTCGTCATGACGTACTGGAACCCGATCGACCGCTACGGCATCGAGCGTTTCACCGCCGAGCTCGCCGAGGCGGGCGGCGCCGGCTGCATCCTGCCCGACCTGCCGGTCCAGGAGTCCGCGACCTGGCGGGAGCACGCCGACAAGCACGGCCTCGCCACCGTCTTCGTCGTCGCCCCCAGCAGCAAGGACGCGCGACTCGCCGAGATCACGGCGGCGGGCTCCGGCTTCGTGTACGCCGCGTCGCTGATGGGCGTCACGGGCACCCGCGAGTCGGTGGGCGCGCAGGCGCAGGATCTCGTACGGCGCACCAAGGCGACCACCGGCCTGCCGGTCTGCGTCGGCCTCGGCGTCTCCAACCCCGAACAGGCCGCCGAGGTGGCCCGGTTCGCGGACGGTGTGATCGTCGGCTCGGCGTTCGTCAAGCGGCTGCTGGCGGCGGACGGCGATCTGGCGGACGGTCTCGCCGGGATCCGCGCCCTGGCGGGCGAGCTGGCCGAGGGCGTGCGCAAGCGGTCCTGAGCGGATGCGTGCGGCCGGGCCTGCGGGTACGCGGGCCCGGCGCGCTGTCCCTCGATAGGGCGAACATCGGTGCGGAGGGGTGCGGGAGCGCCCCTCCGCTTCGTTGTCCAGGGGCGTGAGCCAGAAGAACCATGAGGGTAAGAGAACCGCCCGCGAGCGGCTGCAGGAACAGCGGGAAAAGGAGAGGGTGCGCGCCCGGCGCCGCCGTCAGGCCGTCGTCGCCGGATCGGTGCTGGTGGTGCTGGCGATCGCCGGCGGCATCGCCGTCTGGGCGACCTCGTCGGGCGGCAGTGGCGGGAGCAGCTCCGACAACGAAACCGCCCGTCCGAAGCAGGCCAGCGGCGGCAGCAGACCCGCCATTCCCGTCGGTGCAGCCGGCGCCCCTTCCACACTCACGGTGTGGGAGGACTTCCGCTGCCCCGCCTGCCGGCAGTTCGAGACCGGCTTCCGCCCGGCCGTCCACGAGCTGGAGGACTCCGGCCAGCTCAAGACCGAGTACCACCTCGTGACGATCATCGACGGGAACTCCGGCGGCAAGGGATCGGTCAACGCCGCCAACGCCGCCCTGTGCGCCCAGGACGCCGGGGAGTTCCGCGAGTACCACGACGTCCTCTACTCCCACCAGCCGCCCGAGCCGCAGGACAAGTTCGCCGACAAGAAGTACCTCCTCCAACTGGCCGGCAAGGTCAAGGGACTGGCGACCCCGGCCTTCACCACGTGCGTCAACGACGGGAGGTACGACCACTTCGTGCAGAAGTCCAACGACGCCTTCGCCAAGTCCGGATACCGCGGCACCCCGACCGTCCTGCTCAACGGCAAGGACCTCTCGAAGGAGAAGGGCGGCCGGTTCACGCCCGCGGACCTGAAGAAGATGGTGCAGGACGCCAACAAGGGCAAGCAGCCGGGGAAGAGCTCCTCGCCGCACACCGGCGCCGCACCGCGCACGCACGGCTCACCCCAGGGAAAGCAGGCCGGACGGAGCGCCTCGCCCCAGGGGAAGCAGCCCGGAGTGGGGGTCACACCGGGGTCCTAGGGCCCCGCCCCGAGAGGCGCTGCGGTCTTCCCGGACACGCAGCGTCATGGCGTGAATGCGGGGTCGTTACGCAGCCGTTGCCGGGCGGGTTGTCGTCGACCCCGCCCGGCGCGGTAGCGTCGACCCTGCCATGGACCTCGCATTCATTCCCAGCCCGTCGGTCGGCGTCGTACATCTCGGCCCGATCCCGCTGCGCGGCTACGCATTCTGCATCATCATCGGCGTCTTCGTCGGCGTCTGGCTCGGCAACAAGCGCTGGGTGCAGCGTGGCGGCCGCTCCGGCACCGTCGCCGACATCGCCGTGTGGGCCGTGCCCTTCGGGCTGGTCGGCGGCCGCCTCTACCACGTCATCACGACGTACGAGCCGTACTTCGGCCCGAACGGCCACCCGCTGGACGCCTTCAAGGTGTGGGAGGGCGGCCTCGGCATCTGGGGCGCGGTCGCGCTCGGCGCCGTGGGCGCCTGGATCGGCTGCCGCCGGCGCGGCATCCCGCTCCCCGCGTACGCCGACGCGCTGGCGCCCGGTCTGGCCCTCGGGCAGGCGATCGGCCGCTGGGGCAACTGGTTCAACCAGGAGCTGTACGGCAGGCCGACCGATGTCCCGTGGGCGCTGAAGATCAGCTCCGACCCGGCCATCGGACGGGTCGGCGGCACCTACCACCCGACCTTCCTCTACGAGTGCCTGTGGTGCATCGGCGTCGCGGCGCTGGTGATCTGGGCCGACAAGCGCTTCCGGCTCGGCCACGGGCGGGCCTTCGCGCTGTATGTCGCCGCCTACTGCGCCGGCCGCGCCTGGATCGAGTACATGCGGGTCGACGAGGCGCACCACATCCTGGGCCTGCGGCTGAACGTCTGGACCGCGCTGATCGTCTTCGTCCTGGCCGTCGCCTACCTGGTGATCTCCGCCAAGAAGGCACCCGGCCGGGAAGCGGTCGTCGAGCCGGGGGCGCAGCCCGCGGAGGGTGAGGACGGCGAGGGCGCCGACAGCGCCGACAGCGCCGATGAGGCCAAGGTGTCGGTCGAGAAGCCGTCGACGACGGGGTCCGGCGATGACGGCGGGACGGAGCCGGACGCCGACGGGGCCGCAAAGTCCGCGGAGTCCGCAAAGGCCGCGGAGTCCGCGGAGGCCGCGAAGGACGAGCCCGGCGAGGAGAAGGCCGAGGACGCGGCGGACGCGCCTGCGGCGGATGCCTCCAAGCCCGCCGGCAGCGGCAGCACCAAGAAGACCTGAGGCGGCCACCGGCCGCCGACCGCGCCGGGCGGACCCGATACGTCGGATCCGCCCGGCGCTGTGCTGTCCGGACCCGGACCCGGAAACCGGACCCGGCGGCGGCGCGCGGTCAGCGCCGGCGCTCGGCCAGCTCCAGCACCCGCCGCGCCCCCGCGACCACCGCCGCATCCACGAACCGGCCGTCCGGCAGCGCCAGCGCCCCGCCGCCCTCCGCCGCGGCCGCCCGCACCGTCTCCCGTGCCGCCGCGATCTCCTCCGCCGAGGGCAGATACGCGGCCTCGATGACCGGGAGTTGGCGGGGATGGACCGCCGCCCGGCCCAGGAACCCCAGGGCGCGGCCCCGGTCGCAGGACCGGGCCAGCCCGTCCAGATCGTGGATGTCGGGGTAGACCGACTGCGGCGGCGGGGCCAGCCCCGCCGCGCGGGCGGCGACCACGGTCCGGCTGCGCGGCCAGGCCAGCCCGGTGTCGTCCCGCACCCCCAGCTCCCCGCACAGATCGGCCTCGCCGAGCGCGATCCCGCGGAGCGCCGGGTGCGCGGTGGCGATGGCGAAGGCGTGCTCGATGCCCAGCGCGGATTCGAGCAGGGCGTACAGGGCCGGGGTGGCGGGGAGCGCGCTCGCGGTGGCCGCGGGGGCGAGGGTGGCGGTGGTGGTTCCCGCGGCCGTACGGGAAGAGGCCCGGTGGCCCGCGAGGGTGCGCCCGGCCGGGCGCACGGACCCTTCCGCGGCGTAGGGGAGGTGCCCGGGGACGGGCCGGGCCGCCGCCGTCGCCCAGCCGGCGGCGCGGTGGACATCCGCCGGGCTCTGCACCTTGGGCAGCCGCAGACCGGCCAGGCCCGGCAGCGTGGCGAGCGTGCGGACCTCGGTCTCGGCGAGCGGGCCGTCCAGCGCATTGACGCGGACATGGACCGGGGAGGGGCCCGGGGACGGGTCGCTCAGCAGCTCGGCGGTGGCGCGCAGCGCGTGCTCCTTGCGGTCCGGGGCGACCGCGTCCTCCAGGTCGATCACGACCACATCGGCCCCGGAGCCGAGCGCCTTGGCGACCACCTCGGGGCGGTCCCCGGGAACATACAGCCAGGTCAGCGGCGTGGGGATGGCGGTCTGCCGAGGCGTCGGGGGAGCCGGCTTCACAGTGCACCCGCCGTGCGCAGCCCGTCGATCTCGGGACCGGTCAGCCCGATTCCGGCGAGCACCTCGTCCGTGTCCGCGCCGTGCGGGCGGCCCGCCCACCGGATGGCGCCCGGCGTCCGGGAGAGCCGGAAGAGGACGTTCTGCATCCGGATGGTGCCGAGTTCGTCGTCCGGGACCTCGGTGATCGAGCCCAGCGCCTGGTACTGCGGATCCGTCATCACCTCGCGGATGTCGTAGATGGGCGCCACAGCCGCCTCGGCCTTCTCGAAGGCGGCCGTCACCTCGGCCCGGTCGTGCCGGGCGATCCAGTCCGCGACCGCCGTATCGAGCTCATCGGCGTGCCGGGCGCGTCCCGCGCCGGTCGCGAACCAGGGCTCGTCGATCACCTCGGGCCGGCCGACCAGCCGCATCACCCGCTCGGCGACCGACTCGGCCGAGGCGGAGACCGCCACCCAGGAGCCGTCGGCGGTGCGGTAGGTGTTGCGCGGCGCGACATTGGCGGAGCGGTTGCCGGTCCGCGGCTGGACATGGCCGAGCTGGTCGTACCAGAGCGGCTGCGGGCCGAGGACGGTCAGCATCGGTTCGATCAGCGCCAGGTCGATGACCTGGCCGTGGCCGGTGGCCGCCCGCCCGTGCAGCGCGGCCATCACGGCGTACGACGTGGTCAGCGCGGCGATCGCGTCGGCGAGACCGAACGGCGGCAGGGTCGGCGGCCCGCCCGGCTCACCGGTGATCGCGGCGAAGCCGCTCATCGCCTCGGCCAGGGTGCCGAACCCGGGGCGGCGGGCGTACGGGCCGAACTGCCCGAAGCCGGTGACCCGGGCCAGCACCAGCCGCGGGTTGGCGGCGGACAGCTCGTCCCAGCCCAGCCCCCATCGCTCCAGGGTCCCGGGCCGGAAGTTCTCGACGACTACGTCCGCCCCGGCTGCCAGCCGCAGCAGGACGTCCCGGCCGTCCGGGTGGGAGAGGTCGAGCGTGATGGTCTTCTTGTTGCGGCCCAGCAGCTTCCACCACAGCCCGATGCCGTCCTTGGCGGGGCCGTGGCCGCGCGACGGGTCGGGCCGGTGCGGATGCTCGACCTTGATCACCTCGGCGCCGTAGTCCCCCAGCAGGGTGGCGGCGAGCGGACCGGCGAACAGCGTGGCGAGGTCGAGCACCCGCAGCCCGGCGAGCGGACCGCCGGAGGGGGGCTCAGCGGCGGTGCGGTCGCCGGCGGCGGGCCCGGTCATCCCGGACAGGGACGGGTCGGTCATGGCGCGGGTGCCTCCGGTCGGTCGGGGGAGTGGCGTGGCACGGCCAGGGCGGCGGTACGTGCCGCGAGGGTGTCGAAGCCGATGCCGTCCAGCCCGCCGACGCCGGTGGCGAGCCGGTTGCGCAGCGGTGCCGTCCAGCGGGCGGGCAGCGCCCGGGGTGATCCGGCGAGCAGCCCCGCCAGCGAGCCGGCCGTGGCGCCGTTGGAGTCGGTGTCCCAACCCCCGGACACCGCACGGCAGATGGAGCCGGTGAAGTCGCCGTCGGCGTGGGTGAGCGCGGCGGCCAGCAGTGCCGCGTTCGGCACGGCGTGCACCCAGTGGTGGTGCCCGTACGCGGTGTGCAGCCGGTCGACGACGGCCGCGAAGCCGGCCGGCGTACCGGTGGGCTCGTCGTGCGCCGCCGCGATACCGCAGCGGACGGCCTGCGCGAGCCGGGAAGGCGCCGGGATCACGGCCAGCCCGGCCCGCAGCGCGCCGTGCACGTCGGCGGTGCCGCCGGCCGCCTCGGCGAGCGCGGCGGCCGCGAACATCGAGCCGTACACCCCGTTCGCGGTATGGCTGAGCGTGGCGTCCTTCCAGGCCTCGGCCGCGGCGGCCGCCGGATCGCCGGGGTGCGTCCAGCCGAAGATGTCGGCACGGATCTGCGCGCCGATCCACTCCCGGAACGGGTTGCGGTGCCGCGCGGTGTGCGGCGGCTCGATGCCGTCCAGGAGATTGCGGTACGCGAGGCGCTCGGCGGTGAAGGTACGGCCGGCCGGGAGTTCGTCCAGCCACAGCCGCGCCACATCGGCGGTGGTGAAGCCGTGGCCGTGGCGTTCGAGGAGCAGCAGACCGAGCAGCGGGTAGTTGAGGTCGTCGTCCTCGGGCATACCGTCGATGTTCCCGGCGAGCGAGGTGGTGCGGCTGCGGCGGTTCCACGGGTAGCGCGCGGCCACCGCCGGATCGAGTCCGCTGTCGGTGAAGTACGCGGCCAGTGGCCAGTTACCGGTCGAGCGGGCGAGCGCGCGCACACCGCTGAGCGGCAGCTTCTCGACGGGCTTGCCGAGCAGACAGCCGGCCGCCCGCCCGAGCCAGGCTGCCTCCAGGCGGGCGGTCAGGGTGCGGTCGTCCGGCCGGGGCCCGCGGCTCACCGGCGCCCAGGTTGCCTGAATGGCCGTCAGTCCGGTGGGCTCGTCGTCCTCCGACGGGCAGGGCAGCAGCGCGAGTTCGTCGAGCAGCGTCCCGGCGAGGGCCCGAAGTGCCGGGTCCGCGGGGCCGGGGGAGGCGCCCGCCCGGCCGGTGGCCGTCGTGCCGCCCGCCGCCCGCCACCGCCGGGCGATCCCGGCGGCGTCCCGGCCGTCCTCCGCCGCCTGCCGCAGCTCATGACCGATCAGGTCCTCGGGCTGCACCCAGGTCACCCGGAGCGGGGCCGCGGAAACGGGCCGGGCGACGGCCGCCGTGGCCGTCACCGCTCGCCCGCCTCCGTCATCGCCGGGATGGCCGAGATGGCGGTGAAGGCCTGCTCATGGGTGCGGGCGCGGGCCCGGTCACGGGTGAAGATCTCGCGGGCGACGGCGGCCAGCGCGGTCCCGGGCGCCTGCAGGTCGAGACGGCTGGCGCGGGCGACCTCCTCGCTCCACTCGGCCGGCACCGCCGCCGCGCCGCGCAGGGCGCCGACGAGCGCGCCGCTCATCGTGGCGATCGAGTCGCAGTCACGGCCGTAGTTGACCGCGCCGAGGACCGTGGCCCGGAAGTCGCCGCCACCGATCAGCAACATGCCCAGGGCGATGGGGAGTTCCTCGATGGCGTGCAGCCGGGAGGGGCGCCGGGCACCGAGCGACGGGTTGCGGTAGTCCGGGCCCACCGTGTCGAAGGGGGCGATCGCCGCACGCAGCGGCACCAGCGCCGACTCGGGGTCGGTGAGCGACGCCGCGGCCTCGCAGACCGCCTCGATCGCGGCGCGGGTGCCGTCCTTGGCCAGCCGCAGCGCCTGGACGACGACCGAGGACGGGGTGGCGTCCGGCGTGAACGCGGCGGCCACCGCCGCGGCGAACACCCCCGCCGCCTCCCGCCCGTAGGAGGACTGATGGGCGCCGGAGATGTCCAGCGCCTCGGCGTACGCCCGGTCCGGATTGCCGGCGTTGACGATGCCGACCGGTGCCATGTACATCGCCGCACCACAGTTGACGATGTTTCCGACGCCCGCCTCGCGCGGGTCCGCATGCCCGTAGTGCAGCCGCGCCACGATCCACTTCTCGGCGAGGAAGATCCGCTGCAGCGGCAGCGCCTCGGTCTCCAGCTCGGGGATCCAGCGCGGGGTCCCGATCAGATCCGGTACGAGGTGGTCGGCGATGTCATAGGCGTCGAGGTGATCGCGCACGGTCTCGTAGACCCGCACCAGCGCGTGCGTCATCAAGGTGTCGTCGGTGACGTGGCCGTCGCCCTTGTGGTACGGCGCGATCGGGCGGGCGGTGCGCCAGTCGTCGTGGAACGGTCCGACGATGCCCCCGACCCGGCCGCCGTGCCGCTTGACGATCTCCTGCGGCGACCAGCCCTCCACGGGCCCGCCGAGCGCATCGCCCACGGCGGCGCCGACCAGCGCGCCGGCCGCCCGGTCCTCCAGGGACGGCGGGGCGGAGACGACGGGAGGCACCGGGCTCATGGGCGAGGGCGTGGCGACCGGGGTGACCGCGATGCCCGGCAGGACCCGGGTGGCCTGGGCGGCCTCCGCGCCGGACGCGTCCGCCGTGCCCGGCGTCGTGGCCGGTGTCTGCTCGCTTGCGTAGGTCATGTGCGGGTGAGTCCTTCCACGGTGGGGGAGAGGGAGGCGGCCACAAGGGCGCCGGGGACGGCTTCCGGGAGGGCCGGCGGGACGGCCGCCCCCGCGGCTTCGGGGGCGGTCAGCTCCGTACCGGCGAGCAGCCCGGCCAGCTCGACGAGGTCCGTGCCGGCCAGCCGTGGCAACGCGCAGCCGGACAGCACCCGGCAGGCGTCGCGCCAGGTGCGGGGCAGGGCGTGGGCGCCGCCGAGCACTCCGGTCAGCGCCCCGGCCAGGGCCGGGGCGGAGTCGGCGACCCGGGAGAGGCAGGCGGCGGCCGGTACCGCCTCGGCGACCAGCCCGTCCGACGCCAGCGCGAGCGCCAGTGCCACCGGGACGGTCTCGGCCGCGGCGATGCCGTAGCTGTAGACGTGGTCGACGATCTCGTGCTCCAGCACGGGCACCAGGGCGAAGGCGGTGCCGGGGCGGCAACAACGGCCACGACCGTCGGTGGCGAAGGCCTGGGCGAGCCGGACCGCATGCAGCGCGTTGCGGCGGATCTCGGTGCCCTCGGGGAGCTGGTCCAGCGCCGCGTCCACACAGCCGCCGGCCCCCGCGCCGCCCAGCGCGGCCGCGACCGCGGCGGCCATCGCACGGGCGCCGTGCACCCCGTCGCCGTCCTGGGTGTAGCGCGCGTCGTACTCGGCCAGGTCGGCCGCCGCGGACGGTTCTCCCGGATGCACCACCGCCAGCACGACGGCGCGCACACAGGCCGCGTCGTCGAAGAAGTGCGGGTTGTCGTGGCCGGTGGCGGGCGGCCGCAGCCCGGCGGCGAGGTTGCCGAGCCCGGCCCGTACGGAGATCCGGGCGCGCAGCGGCAGCACGGCGGACTCCACCTCGGGTGCCCGGTCGGCGGCCGCGGCGACCTCGCCGGCCAGCGCGTTCCAGGCGAGGTCGATCGCGGCCCGCATCCGGCGGTCGCGGCCCAGGTCGCTGAGGAGCGCATCGGCCGCGGTGAGCACCGATTCGGCGGTGAAGGCCGCCCACTCGGCGTCGTCGGAGGGGCCCAGCCGCAGCGGCTCGGGCGGCTGGTTCAGCGCGATCGGCACCGGCAGGGTCGTGGTCGCGTTCTGCTCGGCGAAGGTGTCGAGTTCACGGGTCAGCCGCCGGGTCCACTCCGGCATCCGCGCCGCCCGGTGCCGGGCCGCGGGCCACCCGGCGGCGTCGCCCGAGGCCAGCCCGAGCAGCAGCCCTTCGATACGGTCCCGTGCGTCGGCGGTGTCCGGGGGGCCGTCCGGGGCGGCGGCGTCCCGCGGGGCGCGCCCGCCGTTCATCCGGCCCCCACCCCGGCGCCCGTTCCGGCCCCGACGTCCCTCCCGGTCCCCGGCCGCACCGCGGTACGGGCCCAGGCCCCCTGCGGCGTCAGCAGTTCCGCGATGTCCAGGACGTGATAGCCGGCCATCGACGGCAGACAGCTGCCGCGCGCCGGGCCGATGGCACCGGCCCAGTCCTCGGGGATCGCGGCGCCGCCGCAGAGCGCACCGGCCAGCGCGCCGGCCACGGCCGCCGTGGTGTCGGCGTCGCGCCCCATGTTGACCGCGGTCAGCACCGAGCCGGAGAAGTCGCCGCGGGCCGCCGCGAAGGCGCCGAAGGCCAGGCCGACGGCCTCGGGCGCCAGATCCGTCCAGGGGTAGCCGCCGACCACGACCGCGGAGCGCACCGCGCGCTCGGTGCCGAGCTGGGTGATGCCCGGGTCGTAGCGGGAGCGCTGGGCGGCGCCGACCGCCCGGCGCAGCGAGCGGGCGGTCCAGGAGTCCTCCGGTACGACGGACAGCGCGGCGGCGATCACCGCATCGGTGTTGGGGGTCCCCCCTGGAGCGGAGCCTGTCGAAGGTCCTTGGGGGAGGGCGACCATGGCGGTGGCGACCCCGGCGGCCACCGCCATGCCGCCGTAGATGCCCTCGCCGTCGTGGCTGACGGTGCCGTCGATGGCGACCAGCCGGGCGGCCTCGGCGGGCCGCCCGGCGGCGAACACCCCGAACGGCGCGGCGCGCATCGCCAGCCCGTCGCTCCAGGCGTGCCGGTGCTGGGCGGAGATGGGGGCGGCCAGGCCCCGGCGCAGGTTCTCCAGGGTGCCGCGCTCGCTGAAGCCCGCGCCGCGGAACGGCCCCTCGTCGCGGTCGGCGATCCACTGGTGCCACGCGGCCTCGACGTGGGCGACGGTCAGCGCCGAGCCGTGCCCGGCGAGCAGCAGCCCCGAGAAGATGGCGTACTCGGTGTCGTCGGTGCCGGCCGGGTCGTCCTCGACATACCCCTCGATCCGGCCCCAGCGGTGGCGGATCTGCGAGGGCTTCATGTTCTCCGCCGGGGCGCCGAGCGCATCACCGACGGCGAGCCCGAGCATCGCGCCGCGGGCCCGGTCGCGCCCACCGTCGCCCGCGGCGGCGGGCACGGCCGGATCCGCGGGCGGGGAGTGCGCTGCGCTCATGGTGCGTGCCGTTCTGTCGTACGGGCCGGACCGCCGCCCGGGGACGGCGGGGGCGCCGGCCGGGCTTCGGACCGCTGCGCTGTATCCGTGCCACGCGGCGGCCCGGCTCTCCTCTCCGGGGCGGCAGGGTCACCCGGTCGACTCCCTCGGGCGGCCCGCCGGACCGGACCGCCCGAGGACCCGAAAAGGGCGTGTGACCCGGATCTCATCACCGGGTCCGCGGAAAAACCGCAGGTCAGCGCGGTAAGTTCGGCCTTCCTTGCTAGCGGCGGAGGGTAATGCGCGCATAACTTCGAGGTGTTGGAGGGGGAAGTGCCGCCATCGGCCCACACCTCGTTGCAGGGAGTAGGTACCGATATGTCCGTCATGGAGATCATGGATGCCGCGGCGCCGACGCATGTGGCCCACCGCGACAACCACACCCACCGTGATGTCAACGGCGGCTGGCTGCGCCCCGCGGTCTTCGGCGCGATGGACGGGCTGGTCTCGAACCTCGCCCTGATGACGGGTGTCGCCGGCGGTGCGCTGTCGCAGCAGACGATCATCATCACCGGCCTCGCGGGCCTGGCCGCCGGCGCCTTCTCGATGGCCGCGGGGGAGTACACCTCGGTCGCCTCGCAGCGGGAGCTGGTGGAGGCCGAGCTGGATGTCGAGCGGTCCGAGCTGCGCAAGCACCCGAAGGACGAGCTGGAGGAGCTGGCGGCCCTCTACGAATCGCGCGGGGTCGAGCCGGCGCTCGCCCGGCGGGTCGCGGAACAGCTCTCCAGGGACCCGGAGCAGGCCCTGGAGATCCATGCCCGCGAGGAGTTGGGCATCGACCCGTCCGACCTTCCTTCGCCCACCGTTGCCGCGGTTTCCTCCTTCGGATCGTTTGCGCTGGGCGCGCTGCTGCCTGTCCTTCCTTATCTGCTGGGGGCGTCCGAGATCTGGCCCGCGGTGCTGCTCGCGCTGGCCGGGCTGTTCGCCTGCGGGGCCGTGGTGGCACGGGTGACGGCGCGCTCCTGGTGGTTCAGCGGGCTGCGCCAACTGGCCCTCGGCGGCGCCGCGGCGGGTGTGACGTACGCCCTGGGAGGACTGTTCGGAACCGTCGTAGGCTGAGGTGTCATACGAGTGACTGCATAATTACCGCGTTACCCAGCGGTTTCGGTTTGTTGACGACCGGGCATAAGGCCCAGGCGTCGCGGGCAATGTCGCTCGCCGAACGCCGCCTTGTGGGACGGCCCCGATTCCGTCCGCGTACTGACTCACCGCATGTGCGGTGTCCGCATGTTGGAAGCCCCTTTTCGCTTTTTGGGAAGGGAGCCATCCTGTAACCTGCACGAAATTTCGCGGAGGGCCAACGTCGTCCCTCGGCAATGCCTATGCCACGACGACGTTGGGAGAGCCGATGCGTTTCGCGTCCACGCACTCCGCGACCACCAGCAGCGCCAGCGCCGCCGCCTGGTCGCCCATGGACGGCCGCCCTGCCCAGCAGGGCATGTACGACCCGCGCAATGAGCACGACGCCTGTGGCGTCGGCTTTGTGGCCACCCTCACCGGCGAGGCCAGCCACGCACTGGTCGAGCAGGCACTCACCGTCCTGACGAATCTGGAGCACCGCGGTGCCACCGGCTCGGAACCCGACTCGGGTGACGGCGCCGGCATCCTGCTCCAGGTGCCGGACGCGTTCCTTCGCGAGAACGTCACCTTCGAGCTCCCCGAGGCCGGCGCCTACGCCGTCGGCATCGCCTTCCTCCCGTCCGAGGCCCAGGAAGCGGCCGAGGCCGTCTCACGCATCGAGACGATCGCCGGTGAGGAGGGCCTGGACGTCATCGGCTGGCGCGTCGTTCCCGTCGCCCCCCAGCTGCTCGGCAACGGCGCCCGCGCCACCATGCCGGCCTTCTCCCAGATCTTCGTCAGCGATGGCAGGAACACGGGCCTGGCGCTGGACCGCAAGGCCTTCGCGCTGCGCAAGCGCGCCGAGCGGGAGGCCGGGGTCTACTTCCCCTCGCTGTCCGCCCGGACGATTGTCTACAAGGGCATGCTGACCACCGGCCAGCTGGAGCCCTTCTTCCCGGACCTGTCCGACCGCCGCTTCGCCACCGCCATCGCGCTGGTCCACTCGCGGTTCTCCACCAACACCTTCCCGAGCTGGCCGCTCGCGCACCCCTACCGCTTCGTCGCGCACAACGGCGAGATCAACACGGTCAAGGGCAACCGCAACTGGATGCGGGCACGTGAGTCGCAGCTGGCCTCGAAGCTCTTCGGCAGCGAGGACCTGGAGCGGATCTTCCCGGTCTGCACCGCGGACGCCTCCGACTCCGCCTCCTTCGACGAGGTCCTGGAGCTGCTCCACCTCGGCGGCCGTTCGCTGCCGCACTCCGTGCTGATGATGGTCCCCGAGGCGTGGGAGAACTCCCCCTCCATGGACCCGGCCCGGCGTGCCTTCTACCAGTACCACTCCACGATGATGGAGCCCTGGGACGGCCCGGCCTGTGTCACCTTCACCGACGGCAACCAGGTCGGCGCGGTCCTCGACCGCAACGGTCTGCGCCCCGGCCGGTACTGGGTCACCGACGACGGCCTGGTCGTGCTCTCCTCCGAGGTCGGCGTCCTGGACATCGACCCCGCCAAGGTCGTCCGCAAGGGACGTCTGCAGCCCGGCCGGATGTTCCTCGTGGACACCACCGAGGGCCGCATCATCGAGGACGACGAGATCAAGGCGCAGCTCGCCGCCGAGCAGCCCTACCAGGAGTGGCTGGAGTCCGGTCTGATCGAGCTCGCGGACCTGCCCGAGCGTGAGCACATCGTGCACACCCACGCCTCGGTCACCCGCCGCCAGCAGACCTTCGGCTACACCGAGGAAGAGCTGCGCGTCATCCTCGCCCCGATGGCCAAGGCCGGCGCCGAGCCCATCGGCTCGATGGGCACCGACTCGCCGATCGCCGCGCTCTCCGAGCGCCCCCGGCTGCTGTTCGACTACTTCACCCAGCTCTTCGCGCAGGTCACCAACCCGCCGCTGGACGCCATCCGCGAGGAGCTCGTCACCTCGCTGATCTCCTCCCTCGGCCCCCAGGGCAACCTCCTGGAGCCGACCCCGTCCTCCTGCCGCAGCGTGACCCTGCCCTTCCCGGTCATCGACAACGACGAGCTGGCCAAGCTCGTGCACATCAACGCCGACGGCGACATGCCCGGCATGAAGGCCGTGACCCTCTCCGGCCTCTACCGGGTCTCCGGCGGCGGCGAGTCGCTGGCCGCCCGGATCGAGGAGATCTGCGCCGAGGCCGACGCCGCCATCGACGACGGTGCCCGGCTGATCGTGCTCTCCGACCGCCACTCCGACGCCGAGCACGCCCCGATCCCGTCGCTGCTGCTCACCGCCGCGGTCCACCACCACCTCATCGGCACCAAGGAGCGCACCCAGGTCGGTCTGCTCGTCGAGGCCGGCGATGTGCGCGAGGTGCACCATGTCGCGCTGCTCATCGGCTTCGGTGCCGCGGCCGTCAACCCGTACCTGGCCATGGAGTCCGTCGAGGACCTGGTCCGCGCCGGCACCTTCCTGCCCGGCATCGAGGCCGAGGCCGCCATCAAGAACCTCATCAAGGCGCTCGGCAAGGGCGTCCTGAAGGTCATGTCCAAGATGGGCATCTCGACCGTCGCCTCCTACCGCGGCGCGCAGGTCTTCGAGGCCGTCGGTCTGGACGAGGCGTTCGTCGAGAAGTACTTCCACGGCACCGCCACCAAGATCGGCGGCGCCGGCCTGGACGTCATCGCCAAGGAGGTCGCGGCGCGGCACGCCAAGGCCTACCCCGCCTCTGGCATCGCCGCCACGCACCGCGCGCTGGAGATCGGCGGCGAGTACCAGTGGCGCCGCGAGGGCGAGCCGCACCTCTTCGACCCGGACACCGTCTTCCGGCTCCAGCACTCCACCCGCTCGCGCCGCTACGACATCTTCAAGCAGTACACGGAGCGGGTGAACGAGCAGTCCGAGCGGCTGATGACGCTGCGCGGCCTGTTCTCCTTCGCCTCGGAGCGCCCCTCGATCCCGATCGAGGAGGTCGAGTCGGCGTCCGACATCGTCAAGCGCTTCTCCACCGGCGCCATGTCGTACGGCTCCATCTCCCAGGAGGCGCACGAGACCCTGGCCATCGCCATGAACCAGCTGGGCGGCAAGTCCAACACCGGTGAGGGCGGCGAGGACCCGGACCGTCTCTACGACCCGGCGCGCCGTTCCTCCATCAAGCAGGTCGCCTCCGGCCGCTTCGGTGTGACCAGCGAGTACCTCGTCAACTCCGACGACATCCAGATCAAGATGGCCCAGGGCGCCAAGCCCGGTGAGGGCGGTCAGCTGCCCGGCCACAAGGTCTACCCGTGGGTGGCCAAGACCCGGCACTCCACTCCCGGCGTCGGGCTGATTTCGCCGCCGCCGCACCACGACATCTACTCCATCGAGGACCTGGCTCAGCTGATCCACGACCTCAAGAACGCCAACCCGCAGGCCCGCATCCACGTGAAGCTGGTCTCCGAGGTCGGCGTCGGCACGGTCGCCGCCGGTGTCTCCAAGGCGCATGCGGACGTGGTGCTGATCTCCGGCCACGACGGCGGTACGGGTGCCTCGCCGCTCACGTCGCTGAAGCACGCGGGCGGCCCCTGGGAGCTGGGCCTGGCCGAGACCCAGCAGACGCTGCTGCTCAACGGCCTGCGCGACCGGATCGTGGTGCAGACCGACGGTCAGCTCAAGACCGGCCGCGACGTGGTCATCGCCGCCCTGCTGGGCGCCGAGGAGTACGGCTTCGCGACCGCACCCCTGGTCGTCTCCGGCTGCATCATGATGCGCGTCTGCCACCTGGACACCTGCCCGGTCGGCATCGCCACCCAGAACCCGACGCTGCGCGAGCGGTTCAGCGGCAAGGCCGAGTACGTCGTCAACTTCTTCCAGTTCATCGCGGAAGAGGTCCGTGAGATCCTCGCCGAGCTGGGCTTCCGCAGCCTCGACGAGGCCGTCGGCCACGCCGAACTGCTGAACACCTCCCGCGCCGTGGACCACTGGAAGGCGCAGGGCCTGGACCTGGCCCCGCTGCTGCACGTCCCCGAGCTGGCCGACGGCGCCGTGCGCCACCAGGTCATCGAGCAGGACCACGGCCTGGAGAAGGCGCTCGACAACGAGCTGATCAAGCTCGCCGCCGACGCCCTGGCCGCGGAGAACGCCGAGGCCGCCCAGCCGGTCCGGGCACAGATCGCGATCCGGAACATCAACCGGACCGTCGGCACCATGCTCGGCCACGAGGTCACCAAGAAGTTCGGCGGCGCCGGTCTGCCCGACGACACCATCGACATCACCTTCACCGGCTCGGCCGGCCAGTCCTTCGGCGCGTTCCTGCCGCGCGGCATCACGCTGCGCCTGGAGGGCGATGCCAACGACTACGTCGGCAAGGGCCTGTCGGGCGGCCGGGTCATCGTCCGCCCGGACCGCGGCGCCGACCACCTCGCCGAGTACTCCACCATCGCCGGCAACACCCTCGCCTACGGCGCCACCGGCGGCGAGCTGTTCCTGCGCGGCCGGGTCGGCGAGCGCTTCTGCGTCCGTAACTCCGGTGCCACGGTGGTCTCCGAGGGCGTCGGCGACCACGGCTGCGAGTACATGACCGGCGGCCATGCCGTCGTCCTGGGCGAGACCGGCCGCAACTTCGCGGCGGGCATGTCCGGCGGCATCGCCTACGTCATCGACCTCGACCCGGACAACGTCAACCGTGAACTGGCCGATGCGGTCACCACCCCGGACGACACCGACAAGCAGTGGCTGCACGACGTCGTGCGCCGCCACCAGGAGGAGACCGGCTCCACCGTCGCCGAGAAGCTCCTCGCCGACTGGGACGCGGCCGCCGCCCGCTTCAGCAAGGTCGTCCCGGCCACTTTCCAGGCAGTGCTCGCCGCCAAGGACGCCGCCGAGCGAGCCGGACTCTCCGAGTCCGAGACCCACGAGAAGATGATGGAGGCGGCGACCAATGGCTGACCCCAAGGGCTTCCTGAACCACGAGCGCGAGATCGCCAAGACCCGCCCCGTCGAGGAGCGCGTCAACGACTGGAACGAGGTCTACCAGCCCGGCTCCCTGCTGCCGATCATCAGCAAGCAGGCGTCGCGCTGCATGGACTGCGGTATCCCGTTCTGTCACAACGGCTGCCCGCTCGGAAACCTCATCCCCGAGTGGAACGACTACGCCTACCGCGAGGACTGGACCGAGGCCAGCGAGCGGCTGCACGCGACCAACAACTTCCCGGAGTTCACCGGTCGTCTGTGCCCGGCGCCCTGTGAGGCCGCCTGTGTGCTGGGCATCAACCAGCCGCCGGTGACCATCAAGAACGTCGAGGTCTCCATCATCGACAAGGCGTGGGACAACGGGGACGTCACCCCGCAGCCGCCCGAGCGCCTCTCCGGCAAGACCGTCGCCGTCATCGGCTCGGGCCCGGCCGGTCTGGCCGCCGCCCAGCAGCTGACCCGGGCCGGCCACACCGTCGCCGTCTACGAGCGCGCGGACCGTCTCGGCGGCCTCCTGCGCTACGGCATCCCCGAGTTCAAGATGGAGAAGCGCCACATCAACCGCCGCATCGAGCAGATGCGCGCGGAGGGCACCAAGTTCCGTACCGAGGTGGAGATCGGCCGCGACCTCGACGCCAAGAAGCTGCGCAAGCGCTACGACGCCGTGGTCATCGCCGCCGGTGCCACCACCTCCCGCGATCTGCCGGTGCCCGGCCGCGAGCTGACCGGCATCCACTTCGCGATGGAGTACCTCCCGCTCGCCAACAAGGTGCAGGAGGGGGACCTGACGGTCGCCCCGATCACCGCCGAGGGCAAGCATGTCGTGGTCATCGGCGGCGGCGACACCGGCGCGGACTGCGTCGGCACCGCCCACCGCCAGGGCGCGGCCTCCGTCACCCAGCTGGAGATCATGGGCAAGCCGGGCGACGAGCGGAACCCCAACCAGCCCTGGCCGACCTTCCCGATGCTCTACAAGGTCACCTCCGCGCACGAGGAGGGCGGTGAGCGGCTCTACTCCGTCTCCACCACCCACTTCGAGGGCGACGAGGACGGCAACGTCCAGTGGCTGCACCTGACCGAGGTGGAGTTCAAGGACGGCCGCCCGGAGCCGAAGCCGGGCACCGAGCGGAAGATCCCGGCCCAGCTGGTCACCCTCGCCATGGGCTTCACCGGCACCGACCGGGAGAACGGCCTGGTCGAGCAGTTCGGCCTGGAGCTCGACGAGCGCGGCAACGTCGCCCGCGACACGGACTTCGCCACCAACGTCCCCGGCGTGTACGTCGCCGGTGACGCCGGCCGCGGCCAGTCGCTGATCGTGTGGGCCATCGCCGAGGGCCGTTCCGCGGCCAAGGGCGTGGACCGCTTCCTGACCGGAGCCAGCGCCCTGCCGGCTCCCATCAAGCCGACGGATCGCGCACTGACCGTGTGACCCGTCCCCTGATGTCCCGTACAACGTCGTACGGAACAGCCGCGGCGCCTGTCCCCTCCCCCCGACCGGAGGGCAGGCGCCGCGGATTTTTGCCACCGGGCCCGCTGCGCCGCGGCAGGCGCCCTACGAGCCGCCGCGGCCGGCGGGGAAGCGCCGCCCCAACTGCCGTGCCATCTCCCGCGCGGGCGCCGGCACGGCCGGTGGCGGGGGAGTGCCCGACGGCCGGAAATCGTGCACCGGCGGATGCCAGGACTCCAGGTCGATCCGCCGGCCGCCCAGCGGCAGCACCCACCGCGGGTCGGCATGCACCCGCAGCACCTGCGCCTCGATCTGCGTCCACGCCCCGTCGGTGACCGTCCGCTCCCCGACCCGGCGCGCCTCCAACTGCACCGGACAGTGCACCAGTCGGGGCGGCCGCACCAGTTCGGACGGCTCCGTCCACGGCGGGTCCGTGGCGCGGGGCATGACGCTCGACCCCTCCTCGGCTCCCGTCCCGTCCGGCGGCAGATGGAAGACCACGTCCGGGCGCACCGCGAGATTCTGCGCGGTCCGCCCGCGGGCCGGCAGCCAGACGCTGACGACCGGTCCGAGCTCCCATCGGATGCGCAGCTCGACCAGCACGAATGTCCCGTCGTCATTCTCCGTGGACAGCAGCGCCGGGACGACCGAACTGCTCTTCTCCAGCGCGACCTTCATGGTCCCGAGGATAGAAGCCGGATGATTCGGTGCTCACCGAAATGTTATCAGAGGTTACTCTGTGTACATGAAACGATGGGACGCCGATCTGGAAAGCGTCGCGGAAACCCCCGATCTGGCCGCCCTGGCGGCGCTGCTCGCGGACCGCACCCGTGCCGCCATCTGCATGGCCCTGCTCGACGGCGGCTCCTGGACCGCCGGCGAACTGGCCGAGTACGCCGCGGTCGCACCTTCCACCACCACCGAGCACCTCAACCTCCTGGTCTCCGGCGGCCTGCTCGCCGAGGAGCGCCGGGGGCGGCGGCGCTACGTACGCCTGGCCGGAACGGAGGCCGCGGAAACCCTGGAGAACCTCGCCGCCCTGGCCCCCTACCGCCAGGTCCCGATCCGCTCCCTGGCCGAGGCCAACCACCGCAGGGCCCTGCACCACGCCCGGACGTGCTACGACCACATCGCCGGTGCGCTCGGCGTCGCCATCGTCGAGGCGATGATCGAACGCGGCCTGCTGGGGCGGGACTACGGCCCGGTGCTGACCGGCGCCGGCGCCGGCTGGCTGACCGCCCTCGGCATCCCCGACGCCGGTCCTTCGGCCGTCCACCGGGCCCATGTCCGCACCTGCCTCGACTGGACGGTGCGCCGCCGGCATCTCTCCGGCGCGGTCGGCGCCGCCCTCTACCGGCACGCCCTGGAGCAGGGCTGGATCGTCAAGGCCGTCGCCACCCGCATCCTCACCGTCACCGCGACGGGCCGTACGGCCTTCCGTGCGCAGCTCGGGCTGTCCGACGAGGCGCTGTTCCCCTCCCTCGCCCTCGCTCCGCCCCGCACCTGACCGGCCGGGTTCTCAGTCCTCGCCGACCTGGCCGATCCGGTCGTCGCCGAGCTTGCGCCGGGTGTCCTGGAGCAGGATCCGCAGCAGAGCGGCGAGCTGTTCCTGCTGCTCGGGGGTGAGTCCGTCGCACCATCCTGGTCACCGGCGGCGGCACCGGCATCGGGCGCGCCGTCGTCCACCACTTCTCGGACGCCGGCGACGACGTCATCCTCGTCGCGCCCGGCTGTGTCGCCGGCACCGACTTCTTCCGCGACCGGCTCACCGACGAGCGCCGCGACCGCCTGGTGGCGGCCTCGGCGGTGGGTCGCCCGGGGTCCCGGGCCACATCGCCGGGACCGTGGCCTTCCTGGCGTCACCGGCGGCCCGGCACCTGACCGGCCAGGTGCTGAACGTCAACGGCGGTACCCGCACCACCCGTTGACGCCCGCCCGGCCGGCGCACCGGACCGCGACGGGCGCGGGTCAGGCGTCGCCGTCCTCCGTGAGCCGGGCCGGGAAACCGCCGGTCGCGACCGGCCCCCAGCGCAGCGGCGTCACCCGGATCAGCGACTTGCCCTGCTTGCGCATCGCCTCCCGGTACTCGTCCCAGTCCGGGTGCTCCCCGGCGATGTTGCGGTAGTACTCGACGAGCGGCTCGATCGAATCCGGGGCGTCGACGACCTCGGCCTCGCCATCGATCTGCACCCACGGCCCGTTCCATTCGTCGGACAGCACGATGACGCTGACCGACGAGACCCGGCGGGCGTTACGGACCTTGGCGCGCTCCGGATACGTCGACATGACCAGCCGCCCGGAGTCGTCCACCCCGCAGGTCAGCGGCGAGCCCTGCGGGGTGCCGTCGCTGCGGCGGGTGAGCAGGATCGCGCGATGACGGGGGCGGACGAACTCCAGCAGTTCGGGCAGCTCGACACGGGTGTTGCTGGCGGTGGAAGGGCTCATACGGACGAGCCTAGGTGTTGGAGTGCGCTCGAAACGCGCACCGCGCAGCGGACGCGCTGTCCTGCCGCGCGCGCCGGTCAGCCCTTGAGGAGCTGCTTGCCGGTCGCCGCGTCCACGACCTTGCGGCCGTCCAGCGCGCTCTTGAGGTGCACCGTCACCTTGTCGGTGGCCAGTTGCTCGGTGCACATCCCCTTGGCGCTCTTCCGCTTGCCCCAGCCGGTGATCACCACGAGGTCCTTCGACTCATGACTGCGCGCACCGAAGCGGACGTCGCAGGCGCTGTGCCCGACGGTGACGGTGATCTCCCGTACCCCCGTGTTCTTGGGGCGCTCCGCGGCGACCAGCGGCAGCAGCGCCTGCTGCCGGCCGTGCACCGGGGAGACCTTCGGCCAGTCCTGCACTATCTGGTCCGCCCGCCGGTCGAACGCATCCTGCTTCTTCGGCGGCGACGCGGGGGTCACCTTCTGCTGATTCTGGCCACAGCCGGACAGCGCGACGGCACCGGCCGCCGCCAGCGCGAGCACGGTGGTGAGGGTACGGGTGCGGGAGAGGTGGGATCCTCGCATGACATTGCCTCCTTGTGTCACGGATGGGACGCGCCAGGCGCAAGACAGGTTCCGGCCGCATTCCGTCGATGCCGTCGGGGCCGGGGGAGAGGGCCCTTCGCCCGGTCCGCCCACGGCGAAACAGCGGCGGCGGCGGACCGTCCGCCCGCTAGCGTCCGGGTCATGGACGCACTGACCGAGATCACCCCCACCGTCTGGCACCTGCCCTTCCCCGTCGGGCATGTGTATGTCGTCGCCCTCCCCGACGACGGCTACGCGGTGGTCGACACCGGCATCCCCGGCTCGGCCCCCGCCATCCTTGACGCCCTCGCCCGGCTCGGCGGCCGGCCGGAACAGCTGCGGCAGATCGTGCTCACCCACTTCCACCTGGACCACATGGGCTCCGCCGCCGACCTGGCTGCCGCCACCGGCGCCCGCGTCCTGGCCGGCGCACTGGACGCCCCGTACATCCGTGGCACCGCCCCCGAACCCACGCCGGTGCCGACCCCCATGGAACGGTCCCTGCACGAACGGGTCATGGCGGACCTGGCGGCTGCCGGGACACCGCCGCTGCGCCACGCCGAGGTCGATGTCGCCCTGCACGACGGAGACACCCTCGACGGCTGGCGGGAGACGGTGCGGGTGCTGCACGTCCCCGGCCACACACCCGGCGGCATCGCACTGCACCTGCCCGCGAGCCGGCTGCTCTTCCCCGGCGACATCATCGCCACCAGCCCCGACGGCGGCCGAGCGGTCCTCGGCCCGTTCAACGTCGCACGGGAGGAAGCCGTCGCGTCCTTCCGGCGGCTCGCCGCGCTCGACGACGTGGACACGGTGTGCGTACCGCACGGCGTACCCCTGCGCGCCGGCGCACGGGACGTCCTGGCCGCGGCCACGCCGGAGAAGGACTGGCTGTGAGGGCGCGGACCGCCCGGGGCCGGACGATGCGGTGACCCGTACGGGGAGAGGTGCGCGCCCAGGCACCCGAGGCACATGACGGTCCGCGAGGTGCCGCGTGACGGGCCCCGGCCGTCAGCCCGAGTCGCGTGCCTCGACGTGGAAGGTGCCCAGCCGGTGGGTGGTGGGCGCGGTGGCGGGGTCGCGGATCAGGGCGGCGACCAGACCGGCGATCTGCTCCGGGGGCGTCATCTCGGCGCGGACGCTGGTCAGCCGGGGCCGCAGCAGCCGGGCCAGCAGCAGATCGTCGGCGCCGACCACCGCGAGGCGGTCCGGGCCGTCGGCGCCGATGAGGTGGCCGGCGTCCTGGAGGGCGCGCATCAGCAGCATCGCGTACTCGTCGTCGTAGGCGAACACCGCGTCCAGGCCCAGCTCCGGCCACGCCGCCGCCAGCGCCGCCGCGGACTCCTCGGTGCGGGCGAGGCCGAGCGGGCGCACCTCGGCGCCGGGGTGCCCGGCGACCGCGGCCCGTACGCCCGCCAGGCGGGGCTCCGACCGGTCCGCCAGGCCCGGTTCGGCCGGCCGCACCACACCGATCCGGCGGCGGCCGCGGGCCAGGAGGTGCTCACCGGCACGGAGTCCGGCCTCGCGCTGGTCGAGGAGGAGGGCGTGGGCGCCGGGGGGTGGCGACGGGCCGTGGGTGAGGACCGCGGCGGTGCCGGACCGGTGCAGCAGCTCGACGGCGGGCGCGTCCAACGGCGGGCCGTGCAGGGTCAGCACGGCGGCGGGGCGCAGTTCGGCCCAGGCGCGGGCGGCCGCCAAGGGGGAGCCGGCGGGTGCGCCGTGCAGCACGCCGGTGTAGCCGAGGCGGTCCAGCGCGGTCTGGAAGCCGGCCAGGAAGCGGGTGAAGAGGGGGCCGAAGACCGGGGCCGTGTCGGCGGGGGCGGCCAGCACCACGAGGCTGCCCCGGCCGGACCGCAGACTGCGGGCGGCGGCGTGCGGCACATACCCCAGCTCCTCGGCGGCCGCCCGCACCCTGGCCTGGGTGCGCTCGCCGACCCGCCCGGCGGTCTGCCCGTTCAGTACGTAGGAGACCGTGGCGCGCGACACCCCGGCGCGGCGGGCAACAGCCGCACTGGTCGGGGGAGTTGAGGTGGCCCGAGGGCCGGCTCGGTCAGTCATGCTGCTGGGCATCCTCGCACAGGGATTTGGTACGGCGGGCCGGGGCGGGGCGCATCCCTCCACGCTACTTACACGTGTAATCTCGCGCGGGTGCGGCCCGGCCCGGGGGCAACCGGACCGGAGAACATCGGCAGGCGGCGAGCGCGGGAACCGAGGAGAGGCACGGGCATGCAGCTGCACACCCACGAATGGGGCTCCGGTGAACGCACCGCGGTGCTGGTCCACGGGCTGATGTCCGATCACCGCACCTGGCACCGCGTCGGTCCGGCGCTCGCCGACCGGGGCTATCGCGTCCTCGCCGTCGATCTGCGCGGCCACGGCCGCAGCCCGCGCGGCGACTACGACACCGAACTGTTCGCCGAGGACCTCGTGGAGACCCTGCCCGCCTCTCCCGAGGTCGTCATCGGGCATTCACTGGGCGGCCTGGCGCTGTCCCTGGCGGTGGAGCGGCTGCAGCCGCGGCGGGCGGTCTACAGCGATCCGGCGTGGTCGTTCCCCCAGTTCCAGGAGCCCGTCGACCCGGCCCTGTTCGTCACGTTCAAGCGGGCGGACCGGGCGATGCTGCGCACCTTCAATCCGCGCTGGAACGAGGCCGACCTCGACATCGAGCTGGCCACGGTCGCGGAGTGGGACACCGCTACCGCCCTCGCGCTGTCCGCCGTGCACCGGCAGGACCACGTGCCCGAGAAGCCGGTCGTCCCCTCGCTGGTGCAGTTCGCGGGGGAGGGGTTCCTCTTCTCCGAGCGGGCGGCGGACGAGCTGACCGGCCGCGGCTTCGAGGTCCGTACGGTGCCCGGCGTCGGACACACCATCCACCGCGACGACTTCGACGGCTTCATGGCGGGTCTGGAGGGGTGGGTCTAGGGACCGGCCCACCGAACGGCGGCCGGTCCCGAACGGCGCTGCCCGCCGTCACGTATCGCAGTCCAGCAGCGTCTTGCACAGCCCGCAGCGGGCTTGGAGCCGGCCGCGGACCGGGACGCGGATCCGCTGGTGGCAGGCGGGGCAGGGGAAGGACACCCGCAGGGGCGGCGGGCCCTCGAAGGCGTAGTCGCCGGCGGTGGGCGGGTGACCGGCCCGCCGTGGGTCCTGCGCCGCCCGGCGGTCCTTGGCGTAGCGCAGCCGGGCGGCCCAGCCGGCGGCGGCGAGCGGTGGCCGGCGCGCGTCCTGCCGGGCCCGCGCCGCGCCCGCGGTGTACGCGTCGTACCCCTGCGGGCTGGTGAACCACGGTGACGGGTCCTCGCCGAAGAACTCGGCCCGCTTGGCGAGGACGTAGCCGAACTCCTCCGGCGTCAGATAGCCGAGTTTCTGCGAGAACGGGCCGTGCTCACGGTAGGCGTCCAGCAGCAGCCAGCCCGCGCCGAGGTAGGCGGCGGCGGTGTCGGTGAGGATCTCGTTGTCGCGGGTGCCGGGGAACGACAGGTCCAGACGGTGCAGGTACAGATGCATCACCTCATGGGCCAGCGCGGCGCCGATGTCCTTGCGGTGCTTCTTGAAGCGGTCGTTGAGCTCGATGAAGTACTCGGGGCCCGCGGTGAGTTCGACGGCGGCGGCGTGTTCCATCTCGCGGAAGGTGATGACCGTCCGTGCGTCCGGCAGATGCAGCCGGCGGACCATGGCGCGGGCGACCCGCTGTGCCCCCAGGTGCAGATCCTCGGTCTTGTCGAAGGCCACATCGACCGGCAGCACGCTGGTGGCGAAAGTGTTCACCGTGTCGTACGACAGGCGTTTGAACAGCGCATGGACGGCCGCGCGCACCGTGTCGAGATGAGGGTATCCGTGCTCGATCTCACTGCCGCCCGTGGTCACCCGGCCACTGTACGGGGGGCCGGGAAGGTCCGGTATGGGCCGTACGGGGCCTGTGTGGCAGGCGAGTTGGCCGGATGCGCACTCTTGTCACCCTGATCGGCCACTCCACATAATCACAGGGCGCTTTACGGACTCATCCCCCACTGGGTCCGGACGCCTTGCGGCGTGCTGCCGTCCTCCACGCACCTTCTGCGGCGGCCACGTCCGGCTCCGGTGTTGGCATGGGCTCGTCAGCGACGGCAACCCCCCACGAAAGGAAGCCCGTTGCGCAGCTACCGGAAGTACCTCAAGAGAACCACTGCCCTCGGCGCGGTCGCCCTGGCCGCCTTCAGCCTCCAGCCCGGATCGGCCTCGGCCGTCCCCTCGCCGGGCCCGTCCGGCTCCGTCCACACCAAGGTCGTCGGCGGCACCAAGGCCGACCAGGGTGAATTCCCCTTCATGGTCCGGCTGTCGATGGGCTGTGGCGGCGCCCTGTACGCCAAGGACATCGTGCTCACCGCGGCGCACTGCGTCGACGGCAGCGGAGCGAACACCTCCATCACGGCCACCGCGGGCGTGGCCGACCTCGAGGACTCCCACGCCGTCAAGGTGAACTCCACACAGGTCCTGCAGGCACCCGGCTACAACGGCAAGGGCAAGGACTGGGCGCTCATCAAGCTCGCCAAGCCGATTGACCAGCCCACGCTGAAGATCGCCGAGGACGACAAGCTCAACAACGGCGACTTCACCATCGCCGGCTGGGGCGCCGACAAGGAAGGCGGCAGCCAGCAGCGCTACCTCCTCAAGGCCACCGTGCCCTTCGTCGACGACGCCGCCTGCCAGAAGGCCTACGGCGACCAGTTGACGCCCGGCGACGAGATCTGCGCGGGCAAGCTGGACACCGGTGGCGTCGACACCTGCCAGGGTGACTCCGGCGGCCCGATGTTCCGCAAGGACGACGGCGGGCAGTGGCTCCAGGTCGGCATCGTCTCCTGGGGCGAGGGCTGCGCACGGCCCGGCAAGCCCGGTGTCTACAGCGAGGTGAGCACCTTCGCCGCGAACATCAAGAAGGCCGCGGGCGAACTGGGCGGCTGACCGCACCACGCACACGAAGGGCCCGGGGAGCCGCTCCCCGGGCCCTTCGCCGGGTCCGGAGTCCCGGACCTTGGTCCCGGCCGTTGGTCCCTTCGCCCCACGGCCGTTGGTCCGCCCGCCGCGGGACCAAGTTCGTGCTTGTGGACGGGCCTTGTGCCGTCACGGATGACCGGACGGCCTATGGGCTGCCGCGGCACGGCTCCCTAACGTGAACGGCATGACCACCGAGACCCGCCCCCGGCGCCCGGCGCGCGACCGCGACCACCGTGCGACGGTCGTCGCCGCACTGCTCCTCACCGCTTCCGCCGCGACCCTCGCCTATGTGCTGCTCGGCGGCCCGCACGAGCCCGTCGAGTTGCCGGCCGACGAGCCCCCGAACGCGGTCCGGAGCTGACCGGGGACCCGGCGCCGGTCCACCGGACCGCCCCCGGCCGCGGCCCGCGCGCACGGCCGGCCGGCCGCAGGGACGGATACGGGCCCGCGACCCCGATGGCGCCGAGGAGGAACGACATGCCGATCAGTGTGGTGATCGCGGACGATCAGGAAGTGGTCCGCATGGGCTTCCGGATGGTCCTGGAGAGCCAGGACGACATCGACGTCGTCGCCGATGTCACCGACGGCGAGGCCGCCCTCGCGGCCGTCGAACGGCTGCGCCCCGACGTGCTGCTGCTGGACATCCGGATGCCCAGGACCGACGGTCTGGAGGTCACCCGCCGGCTGACCGGGCGCGCGGCCGGCCACCCCGGGTACCGGCACACCCCCCGGATCGTCATCGTCACCACCTTCGACCTGGACGAATATGTGCACGCCGCGCTGCACGGCGGTGCCTCCGGCTTCCTCCTCAAGGACGCCAGCCCTGCGCTGCTCGTGGAGGCCGTACGGGCCGCCGCCGTCGGCCACTTGCTGCTCTCGCCCGCGATCACCGCCCGGCTGCTGCGCGAGCCGGCCCCGGCCGGCGGCCCGAGCCGGGCGGCCCGCACCCCCTCCGAGCCGCTCACCGACCGCGAACGGGACGTCGTGTGCGCGCTGGCCGGCGGCCGGACCAACGCCGAGATCGCCGGCGCCCTGTATCTGTCGCTGTCCACGGTCAAGTCCCATCTGGCGAACGTGCAGACCAAGCTGGACGCCCGCAACCGGGTCGAGGTCGCCTTCTGGGCCTGGGAGAGCGGTCTGGGCTCCGGCAGCTCGTGAGCGAGCACGGTGCGGGCACCGGAAGGCGTCGCGTCCCGGGCGGCGGACCGGGGCGCGCCCGGCGGGCCGCGCGCCGGAGCCCGGCGGAGTGGGCGAGGACCCATCCGCGGAAAGCCGTTGCCACCCGGGCCGGCCTGGCGGTGGCACTGCTGCTCCTCGTCGGCATCGAGGCCCTGGCGCTCGCCCGCCGGCCCACCCACGCGCACCTGATCGTGGTGGCCTCCGGCATCGTGGTCTGTCTGTGCGCGGTGCCCGCCGCCCGGATCCCGCTGACCGCCCGGGCCCGGACCGCGGCCGTGGTCTCCCTCTCCGCGTCGGCGGTGCTGATCGCCGGGCAGCACGCGCGGGAGGTGTGGGGCCTGGGCGAGGGCATCGCCCTGCTCGTCCTGCTCACCGCCGTGATCCGCCGCGCGCCCGGCCGCACCGCCGCCGTCCTCGGCCCGATGCTGGGCCTGGCCTGCGTCCTCGCCCCGGTACGGGACACCCGGCCGGGCCTCTTCACCGTCGTCTTCGTCGTGCTCACCGTGGTCGTCGCCGCCTATTCGACGATCCTGCGCCGGCAGGACGCCCGGCGGCTGCGCGATCTCGCGGCCGTCCGGGCCGCCGAGCGGCTGGAACTGGCACGGGAGTTGCACGACCTGGTCGCCCACCACGTCACCGGCATCGTCGTCCAGGCCCGCGCCGCCCGCTTCACCGCCCCCGAAGGCCGTCAGGCCGGCGCCACCCTCGAACGGATCGAGGCCTCCGGCAGCGAGGCGCTGGGCGCGATGCGCCGGCTGGTGCGGGTGCTGCGCGAGGACGGGGTGCACCCCCACCCGGTCGCCGGGCTCGCCGAGGTCTGCGCGCTGACCGAGGCATTCGCCCGCACCGGCCCGCCGGTCGTCCTCTCCCTCGACAAAGGCCTGGCACAGGCGCTGCCGGACGATGTGGCCGCGGCGGTCTACCGCATCGTGCGCGAGGCGCTGACCAACGTCCGCAAGCACGCGGCGGACGCCACGGCGGTACGGATCGGCCTGCGGCCGGTATCCGTCGGGGCGGAACTGCGTATCGCCAACGACGGCGGCAGCCCGGCGCGCCTGTGCGAACAGGCCCGCGGCGGCGGCTTCGGCCTGGCCGGCCTCACCGAACGGGCCGAGGCGATGGGCGGACGGCTCAGCGCGGGCCCCGCGGCGGAGGGCGGCTGGGAACTCACCGCCGTACTGCCCCTCGACGGCGGGGCGACGGTCTGAGGCCACCCGGCCGGACCGGCTTCCCGCCGCCACCCGCGGGCGCCCCACATCTGTCCAACACCTGTCCCTCCTTTGTCCATAGGCGCACACCCCGCATGCGCAGCACGCTGTCCGCCGACAGGCAGTGCAGGCACGAAGGAGGACAGCGCGCGTGAACGAACAGACAGGCGCCCCGCGCGGGCCCAGCCGCAGAACGGTCGTCGCCGCCACCGCGCTCGCCGGGGTCACCGGCGCCCTCCCGCTCGGCGCGCCCCCCGCCGCCGCCGCACCCCGCGCCGGCGAGGCGGTACTCCGCTCCGACGCGCTGGAGGTCCGGGTCGACACCGCCTTCCCCCGCATCGTCTCCTACACCGACCGCGGCACCGGCGCCGTCCTGCACGGCCAGGACACCCCGGTCACCCAGGTCCTCATCGACGGCACCGCCCGCACCCCCCACGTCACCCACCGCACCCGCGCCGACCGCGCCACCTACACCCTCGGCTTCGACGGCGGCACCAGGATCACCGTCGAGGTCGCGGTCCGGGGCCGGCAGACGACCTGGCGGGTCACCGGCATCACCGACACCCCGGCACTGCGCATCGGCACCCTGGAGATCCCCGGCCTCGCCCTGCTGAGCGTCCGCAGCGACCAGCCCGGCGCCGCTCTGCTGGCCGCCCGGATCGAACTGGACAAGGCCAAGAGCGGCGACACCCTGGTGCAGGTCACCGGCACCACCCCCGCCGACGCCGCACCCACCGGATGCGCCTACGCCGTCGTTGCCACCGACGAGCTGGCCGCCGCCGTCGAGACCAACACCTCCTACGACAAGCCCGCCGGAGCCACCACCTGGGAGAACGGCCGGTTCTGGCGGCAGACCGTCAAGGGCGACGGGTTCGTCAAGGCGCAGCTGTCCTGCGGCCAGTGGACACACCGGGCGGCCGGGCAGCCGTCCCCCCTCGCCACCGACCCGCTGCCGTACGCGACCGTCATCGTCACCCGCGACCGCAACGGCGACGGCAAGACCGACTGGCAGGACGGCGCCCTCGCGCTGCGCGACATCATGGTCGTGCCGCTGGGCGCCGACGAACAGCATCTGCGGGTCGTCCCGCACATCCCGTTCAACTTCGCCAGCCAGGCCACCAACCCGTTCCTCGCCACCCTCGACCACGTCAAGCGGATCTCCCTGGCCACCGACGGGCTGCGGCAGTTCACCCTCCTCAAGGGCTACCAGTCAGAAGGCCACGACTCCGCACACCCCGACTACGGCGGCAACTACAACTCGCGGGCCGGCGGACTCGACGACCTCAACACCCTGCTCCGCGCCGGAAAGAAGTGGAACAGCGACTTCGCGGTGCACGTCAACGCCACCGAGTCCTACCCCGTCGCCCACGCCTTCTCCGAAACGCTCGTCGACAAGGACGACGAGCAGTGGGACTGGCTCGACCAGTCCTACCGCATCGACGCCCGCCGCGATCTGGTCTCCGGCGATATCGCCCGGCGCTTCGCACAGCTGCGCAAGGAGACCGACCCCGCTCTGAACACCCTCTACCTCGACGTCTTCCGCGAGTCCGGCTGGAACTCCGACCGGCTGCAGCGCCATCTGCGCGACCAGGGCTGGCAGATCGCCACCGAATGGGGGCACGGCCTGGAGCGCTCCGCCCTCTGGTCGCACTGGGCGAACGAGACCGACTACGGCCCCGACACCTCCCGCGGCATCAACTCCCGGCTGATCCGCTTCCTGCGCAACCACCACAAGGACGTCTTCGCCGACAAGTGGCCCACCCTGCTCGGCAACGGCCGGATGGGCAACTTCGAGGGCTGGGTGGGCAAGACCGACTGGAACGCGTTCCACACGATCATCTGGACCGACGCCCTGCCCGCCAAGTACCTCCAGGCGTACCCGATCAGGACCTGGGGCGCACACGAGATCACCTTCGAGGGCCCCACCAAGACCTCCGTCAGCGACGCCGACGGCACCCGCAAGATCACCACCGACGGCCGCCTCGTCTACGACGACGGCACCTATCTGCTCCCCTGGGAACCCCGCCGGGCCACCGACCCGCACCGGCTCTACCACTACAACCCGCACGGCGGCACGACCACCTGGACCCTGCCCCGCGGCTGGTCGGGCACCGCGGCCGTTTACGCCTACCGGCTCACCGACCAGGGCCGTACCCAGGAAACCCGGGTCCCCGTCAGCGGCGGCAGGATCACCCTCACCGCCCGGCCCGGCGTCGCCTACGTCGTCCACCGCGGCAGGGCCCCGGCCCGGAGGGACCCCGCCTGGGGCGAGGGCACGCCCCTGACCGACCCCGGCTTCCACTCCGGGAACCTGGCCGGCCGGCAGGTCACCGGCCCGGCCTCCGTCCAGCTCAGCAAGCTGGGCGACTACGAGCTGGTCATCGAGGCGGGCGCGGCCGCCACCGTCGCCCAGTCACTCGCCCGGCTCGCCCCCGGCAGCTACGCCGCCTCGGTACAGGTCGAGGTCGGCGTCACGGCGGGCGAGCGGCGGCGGGCCGCCCTGGAGATCCGTACCGCCGACGGCGTCGGTGCCGCCAACTGGACCGACACCTCCACCGCCGGCAACTACGTCGCCGCCGACCGGAAGTCCGGCACCCGCTTCCAGCGCCTCTTCACCCACTTCACCGTCCCCGAGGGCGGCGGCCCGGTCACCCTCGCCCTCACCGCGGCGGCGGGCCGGGCCCGGGTCAGATTCGACAGCCTCCGCGTCGTACCCGCCCGGCCCACCACCAGGAAGGGCGCCCTGGCCTACGAGGACTTCGAGCATGTGCCCCAGGGCTGGGGCGTCTTCGTCAAGGGCGACGCGGGCGGCGTCACCGACCCCCGCACCCATATCGCCCAGCGGCACGCCCCGTTCACCCGGCGCGGCTGGAACGGCAAGGCCGTCGACGATGTCATCGACGGCGGCCAGTCGCTCAAGTCGCGCGGCGAGAACACCGGGCTCGTCTACCGGACGGTCCCGCACACCGTCCGCTTCCTCCCCGGCCGCCGCTACCGGATCACCTTCCGCTACGAGAACGAGAAGGCCGGCCAGTACGCCTGGGTCACCGCCGTCGACGCGCCCGCACCCCGCGAACTGACCCGCACCCCGCTGCCCGTCGCCACCGAACCGGCCGCCCACACCTATGAGTTCACCGCACCGGCCGACGGCGAGGCATGGGTGGGGCTGCGCAAGATGGCCGACGACGGGAAAGCGGAGTTCGTCCTGGACACCTTCGAGGTACGCGAGATCTGACGGGACCGTGGGGCGGCGGCCCGCCGCCCCACGGACCGCTCAGCCCCCCGTCGCGCAGGGATACAGTCCGGGCGCCCCCGCCTCGTCCCCCACCAGGGCCGGGGCGCCCTCCCACTCCCACAACAGCAGCTCGTTGTCTCCCTCGCGCAGCACCGGGCCCGGCACATACAGGGTCCGCTGCGGCCCGAGCGCCCAGTAGCGCCCCAGACAGAAACCGTTGATCCAGGCGAAACCGTGGCTCCAGCCCGGCAGCGCAAGATCGGCATCACCGGGCCGCCCGTCCACCGTCACCGTCCCCCGGTACAGCCCCACGGCCCCGCCGGCCCCCTCCGCCGCACGGAACGGAACCTTCGCCAACGCCCCGGCATCCTCCATGGCGTCCAGCCGCAGCCCCCGCGACCGTACGCCGTGCAGATACTGCCGCTCGTGCAGCAGCCCGCCCGTGATCCCCTTGGATTCGCCGAGCCGCGGACCGTAGTTGACCCGCCCCAGCGACGCCACCCACACCTCCACCGACGCGGGCCCGGCCACCTCCCCGAGCACGGCGTCCTCGCCTTCCACCACGGGCCCGCGCACCCCGTCGACGTACACCACCGCCCGGTCCCGCAGCCCGCTCACCCGCAGCGGATAGCGGCCGCGCGGCCCCGGCACCGCCACCCGGTAGCGCACCACCCCCCGGTCCACCCCCAGCTCCTCGAACGTCGCGGGACCGCCCCCCTCGGCCTCCTCGCCCCCCAGCGCCTCCATCACGTCCTTCGCGCACGCCCACTCCCCGACCACCGCACGTACCGGTGCCGGCAGCACCCGCAGCGGCTCCGGCACCCGGGGCAGCGGCCCGTCCGCCCACTCGGCGAGCACCTCCCGGAACCGCCAGAACTTCTCCGTGGGGCGCCCGCGTTCGTCGACCGGCGCCCCGTAGTCGTACGAGGTGACCGTCGACCGCAGCGCCCCGTCATGCAGCTCACCGGCGCGGTTCGCCCCCGCCCACCCACCGAAATTCGTCCCGCCGTGCGCCATGTAGACATTGACCGACGCACCGCACTCCAGGATCTCGCGCAGCGCCGCAGCGGCATCCTCCGGAGCGCGCGGCGCCTGTGCCTGCCCCCAGTGCGCGAACCACCCGCACCAGAACTCCATACACATCAGCGGCCCGTCCGCCTGATGGCGCCGCAGCGCCGCCAGCGCCTCGCGGGCCCCGGAACCGAAGTTGGCGGTGGCCGGCAGGCCCGGCACCGCACCACCGCTCAGCATGTGGTCCTCGGGCCCGTCCGAGGTGAACAGCGGCACCCGCACCCCCAGCTCACGCAGCCGGTCCACCAGGTGCGCCAGATAGACGCCGTCGCTGCCGTACGAGCCGTACTCGTTCTCCGCCTGCACCATGATCACCGGTCCGCCGGCCGTACACTGGCGCGCCACGACCTGCGGCAGCAGCCGCGCGAACCAGGCGTCCACGGCCCGCAGATACTCCGCATCCCGCGTCCGCACCCGCCGCCCCAGCGGCCCGGTCAGCCACTGCGGCAGCCCGCCGTTCTCCCACTCCGCGCAGATGTAGGGCCCCGGCCGGACGATGGCCCACAGCCCCGCCGCCCGCACCGCGTCCAGGAACCGCCCCAGCGCCTCCGGATCCCGGAACTCACCGGGCCGCGGCTCGTGCAGATTCCACGGCACATAGGTCTCCACGCAGTTCAGGCCCATCGCCCGGAGCATCGCCAGCCGGTGGTCCCACTGCGCCTCGTGCACCCGGAAGTAGTGCAGCGCCCCGGACAGCAGCCGCACCGGCCGCCCGTCCAGCACGAAGTCCCGCTCGCCCACCTCGAACTGCGTCACGTCACCCGCCCTCGCCTCGTCTCCCGTGCGCCACCGGCCGGGCGCACACGGTCACCGGTCACCCTTGCCCTCTGGCGGTGTGACGGTCCATGGACAAAGATCGGTTGTGTTTGGACGGTTCGACGGAGCGGCACCGAGCGGTACGGAGCGACGGGAGGTCCGGGCGTGTACCACACCTGGATGCGCTACTTCACTCCGAGCCCGGTCCACCACCGGCTCGGCCTGGTGTGCCTGGGCGTCGGCCTCCAGCACGGCACCCTGCCCACGGTTGGCCCGCGCACCCTCGACCACCATGTCGCCATCGTCATCAGCGCCGGCCGCGGCTGGTTCACCGACCCCGACGGCCGGCGTCATGCGGTGACCGCCCCCGCCCTGTTGTGGATCCTGCCGGGGGTGCCCCACCACTACGGCGCCGACCCGGAGACCGGCTGGGACGAGAGCTTCGTCGACTTCACCGGGCCGGCCGCCGCGACCTACACCGAACTCGGCTATATCGAGGCGGACCGCCAGCTCGTCCCCCTCGCCGACACCGGGCCGGCCCGGACCGCCATCGGGCGGATCGCCCGCGCGGCGCGGCGCGGCAATCCGCTGCTGGAGGTCGAGACCTCGGCCGCGGTCCACGAACTCCTGGTCGCACTGCGCAGGGCACGGGCCGATACCGACGCCGACGGCGACCCGGTCCTCCAGGCACTCGCCCGGGACGCCTTCCTGCCGCTCTCGGTCGCCGAGCACGCCGCCCGGCACGGCATGACCCCCGCGGAACTCCGCACCGCCGTACGGCGCGGCGCCGGCTGCAGCCCCAAGGATTACCTGCTGGGCATACGCCTGGGCCGTGCCAAGGAGCTCCTGGTGGGAACGGAGCTCCCGGTGGCGGCGGTGGCCCGCCGGGTCGGCTACGACGACCCCGCGTACTTCAGCCGCCTGTTCACCCGGCGGGTGGGGACCGCCCCGGTGCGCTTCCGCGACCGCCAGGTCCGCAATGTGCCCGGCGGCTGGTCCACCCAGATCCCGGATCCGGACGATCCGCCGCTGGTCAGCGGAGGGAACGGCTGACCGGGGGAGCCCGGGTCAGCCGCGGCGGGCACTCGCCCGTCCGCTTCCCCCAACCCCCGTGCACCGGTCACCGACCGTACGGCAGCATGAAGTCATGCCCGCACTGCAGCGCGACGAGGCGCAGACCCGAGCCCGACTCATCGACGTCCACCGCTACGACATCGCACTCGACCTCACCCACGGTGAGGACCGGTTCGGCTCCCGTACGGTCATCCACTTCACCGCGCACGCGGACGGCGACACCTTCGTCGAGCTCAAGCCCGCCGAGCTGCACTCCGTCACCCTCGACGGCCGCCGCCTCGACCCCGCGGCCCTGGACGACAACCGCCTCCCGCTCACCGGCCTCACCCCCGGCGCCCACGAACTGCGCGTGGACGCCACCATGCGCTACTCCCGCACCGGCGAGGGCATGCACCGCTTCACCGACCCCGCCGACGGCGAGACCTACGCCTACACCCAGCTGTTCATGGAGGACGTCCAGCGCGTCTTCGCCGCCTTCGACCAGCCCGACCTCAAGGCCGTCTTCGCCCTCACCGTCACCGCCCCCACCGACTGGACCGTCCTCGGCAACGGCATCGCCACCCGGCGCGACCCCGGCCACTGGACCCTCGCCCCCACCCCCCTCATCAGCACCTACCTCGTCGCCGTCGCCGCCGGCCCCTGGCACTCCGTACGCACCGAGCACGCCGGACTGCCCTTCGGCCTCCACTGCCGCCGCTCCCTGGCCCCGCACCTCGACGCCGACGCCGACGAGATCCTCGACCTCACCCGCCGCTGCTTCGACCGCTACCACGAGATCTTCGAGGAGCCCTACCCCTTCGACTCCTACGACCAGGCCTTCGTCCCCGAATTCAACGCCGGTGCCATGGAGAACCCCGGCCTGGTCACCTTCCGCGACAAATTCGTCTTCCGCTCCGCCGTCACCGACACCGAACGCCAGACCCGCGGCATGGTCATCTCCCACGAGATGGCCCACATGTGGTTCGGCGACCTCGTCACCCTCCGATGGTGGGACGACATCTGGCTGAACGAGTCCTTCGCCGAATACATGGGCTACCAGGTCCTGGCCGAGGCCTGCCGTGGGGGGACGCCCCCCAGAACATGGGGCACCGACACCTGGACCGAATTCGCCTTCGCCCGCAAGGGCTGGGGCTACGACGCCGATCAGCGCCCCTCCACCCACCCCGTCGCCCCCGCCCCCGAGGACGTCCCCGACACCACCTCCGCGCTCACCAACTTCGACGGCATCTCCTACGCCAAGGGCGCCTCCGCACTGCGCCAACTCGTCGCGTGGATGGGGGAGAAGGACTTCCTCGCCGGCATCAACGACCACTTCGCCCGGCACCGCTTCGGCAACGCCACCCTCGCCGACTTCATCGACTCCCTCTCCCGCGCCACCGACCGCGACGTCCACGCCTGGGCCGAACGCTGGCTGCGCACCACCGGAGTCGACACCCTGACCCCCGTCGTACGGGAAGGCGAGGACGGCAACTGGAGCGTGTCCGTCGAGCAGACCGGGAGCCAGGACGGCACCCGCCCGCACCGGCTCACCATCGGGCTCTACGACCACGACGGCACCACCACGGGCCGCCTCGTCCCGCGCGAGCCGCTGTCCTGGGACGTCCCCGACGGCGCCGCCCACTCCGCCACCGGCGGCCGCCCCGCCCTGCTCCTCCTCAACGACCAGGACCTCACCTACGCCAAGGTCCGCCTCGACCCCGTCTCCTGGGACACCGCCCTCGGGGCACTGTCCGGACTCCCCGAACCGCTGACCCGCGCTGTGGTGTGGAACGCCGCCCGCGACATGGTCCGCGACGGCGAACTCGCCCCCACCGCCTACCTCGACGCCGCCCGCGCCCACCTCCCGTACGAAACCGATCTCGCCGTCGTGGAAGGCGTCCTCGCCTTCGCCCGCACCCAGATCGCCGACCGCTACCTCCCCCGCACCGAACGCCACACCGCCCTCGCCACCCTCACCGCCCTCAGCCGCGACATACTCCGCCGCACCGAAGGCCCCGAACACGGCGCCGAAGCAGGACTGCGGCTCACCGCGGTACGCGCCTTCATCGACAACGCCACCACCCCCGAAGGCATCCAGGACTGGCTCGACGACGGCAGCGTCCCCGGCGGCCCCCGCCTCGACCCCGAACTGCGCTGGCGCATCCTCGGCCGGCTCGCCACCCTCGGCGCCGCGCCGCTCGACGAACTCCGCGCCGCCATCGACGCCGAACTCGCCCGGGACCCCAGCGCCACCGGCCGCGAAGGCGCCGCCCGCTGCCACGCCGCGCTCCCCGACCCGGCCGCCAAACAGGCCGCCTGGGACGCCCTGTTCACCACCGACAGCAAGACCGCGCTCTCCAACTACCTCTTCACCGCCACCGCCACCGGCTTCTGGGCACCCGAACAGCTCGACCTGCTCCGCCCCTACGCCGCCCGCTACTTCACCGACGTCCCCGCCCTCGCCGCCGCCCGCGGCCCCGCCCTCGCCGAGGCCGCCGGCCGCTACGCCTTCCCCGCCGTCCTCGTCGAGGAGCACACCCTCCACCTCGGCGAAGCCTGCCTCGCCGACGCCCACCCGACCCCCGCCCTGCGCCGCAAACTCGTCGACCAGCTCGACGATCTGCGCCGGGCGCTGACGGTACGCGCCGCAGCCGGGAGCGCCTGAGTGCGCGCTCCCGGCACGCCGGGGCCGGGAGCGCACCCCTAGGCGCTCTTGGGGAAAGCGGCGCGCAGTCCGGACCCGTTGGTGAGGAAAGCAGCCGCGGCGAGGGGGAGCGCGCAGGCCATCTGCAGCACGACGAACCACGGCGGCAGGCCACCGGCGGACAGGTCGATGGCGACGATCGCGATCGGCATGAGGCCCGAGAGGATGCGCACCCGCACATAGGCCCAGCGCGTTCCCCGCGAGGCGAGGAGGGTCAGCCAGTAGAGCACCGCGGCGCTCGCGAGCACTCCGGCCGACCGGCCCCACATGAACGCGGTCACCGGGTGTGCGGTGAGCGCGAGGAGGACGACGGTGAGGAGCACGGCGGCGCTGAGTGCACCGTAGGCCGCGACGAGGATCTTCGCCCGGGCGAAGCCTCGTCGGGTGCGTGGATGGCTGAGGCGGGCCGTCTCGGCCGCGGTGCGGTGGGTGGTCTCCATGTCCTTCTTCCTCCGTGTCGTCATCGTGGTGTCGACGCTAGAAAGCGCAGGGGGCGGTGCGGTACGGGCCTGGACGTACGGGTGGGTGGGGCCAGACCTACTTCCGGGCCGATCCGGCGGTGACCGGCCTCCGTGCGGCGCACAGTGGCAACACCGAGTCGGCGCGGCCGGACCGGGGCGGTGCGGCAGCACGCGGGTGCCACGGTCGGGGCCATGAAGTGAGAAGGAAGGGTCATGCGACAGCTGGTGTCATGGGGGGCAAGAGCCGGGCTGGGGTTCGTGCGTGCGTGCGTGGTGGTGGTCGTCAGCATGCTGGTCCCGGCCGTGTGGGCCACTGCAGTGGCGCTGGGGATCCGGTGGGGGGCGGGGAACCCGTGGTCGTGGGCAGCGCCGTTGGTGTGGGCGTGCCTCGGCACGCTCGCCCTGTCCCGCCCGGTCTGCCGGATGTTCCGCTTCCTCGTCGCGACGTGGACGCCCACCGTCATTCCCGCCGGGTACCGGCAGGCCGGGCCGGTGGTGCGGATGTCCACCGGGTACTGGTGGAACGGGTTCTCCTACGAGCGCACCAGCCGCGACGCCCGCCTGGACCAGCGGTGGCGGATGCGGTGGAGCGACCCCGCCACCTGGCGCGATCTGCGGTTCACGGGGATCGCGCCGTTCACCGCCGGCGTGACCTCGGCCATCCCCCCGGCCGGGATCGCGGTGGCGGTCCTCGGACTCGGCCAATCGGCACTGGCCATGCGCCTCATCGGGGTGCTCGGCCTGGCCGTGGCCCTCGTCGGCGCCCCGTACGCCTGGCGGTCCGTCGAGCCGGTAGCCGTCCGCTTCCTGCGCGCGTCGCCCGCGATGCTGCTGGCGGACCGGGTGGAAGAGCTGACGGCCCACCGCGCGGATGCGACGGTCGCGCAGGCCGCCGAGATCCGCCGGATCGAGCGGGACCTGCACGACGGAGCGCAGGCCCGTCTGGTCGCGCTCGGGCTCTCCCTGGCGACTGCGGAAAAGCTGATGGAAACCGACCCGGACCGGGCCAGGACGCTGATGCGGGAAGCGCGAACCGGCGCCGCCACGTCACTGACCGAGCTCCGCGAACTGGTCCATGGCATCAACCCGCCGGTGCTGAACGAGCGAGGGCTCCTCGATGCCGTGCGCGCCCTCGCCCTGGACAGCCCGCTCGACGTGGCTGTCAGTGCAGACCTTCAGCTCCGCCTGGACCCGCCGGTCGAGTCCGCCCTGTACTTCGGGACCGCCGAACTGCTGACCAACGTGGTCAAGCACGCCCGTGCGTCCCGGGCGTGGATCTCCCTCGTCCGGGATGGCACCGGCATCGTCGTGGACGTGGAGGACGACGGCCGCGGCGGAGCAGGCGTGCGCGCCGGCGGCGGACTTGCGGGGCTGCGCCGCCGCCTCGCGGTCTTCGACGGCACCCTGGAGATCACCAGCCCGGCGGGCGGCCCGACCCGCGCAAGAATGGCGGTGCCATGCGAATCGTTGTAGCCGAAGACCTCTACCTCCTGCGCGACGGAATGGTCCGCCTCATCGAGGCATACGGACACCACGTGGTGGCGACGGCAACCACCGGACCCGAGACGCTCGACGCGCTGCTGACGTGGCGGCCGGATGTGTCCCTCGTCGACGTCCGCATGCCGCCGACCCAGTCGGACGAGGGCCTGCAGGCCGCTCTTGCCGCCCGCCGCGAACTGCCCGGACTGCCGGTCCTGATCCTCTCCCAGCACGTCGAACAGCTGTATGCCCGCGAACTCTTGGCCGACGGGACCGGTGGCATCGGCTACCTACTCAAAGAGAGCGTGTTTCACGCCGATCAGTTCATCGATGCCCTGGAGCGCGTCGCCGGTGGCGGGACCGCCATGGACCCGGCCGTCATCGCCAAACTGCTCTCCACCGGGCCCTCGCACCCACGACTCGGACGGCTCGGCGCACGCGAACACTCCGTGCTCGGCCTCATGGCCGAAGGGCTGTCCAACCAGGCCATCGGCCGCCGGCTCTTCCTCAGCGAAAGCGCCATCAGCAAATACACCACCTCCATGTTCGGCAAACTCGGCATCACCGATGACGACGACAGCAACCGCCGCGTCCTCGCCGTCCTCACCTACCTGAACAACCCCTGACCTGCGTTTCGAGCCCGGCTCGCAGCACCCGTGCGGCGATGCTGGTCATGACGGCCCCCATGGGTGGCCGCTCCTCGCCCCGCTGACGGGGATGGGATTTCCCGGACCGGCGGCACCCGAACACCAGCGGTACACCCGTACCACTTACGGGTGGTATGACCGCGACCAGTGGATACAGGCTGTACAGGGAAAGTAACTTAGGGCTGCCTAAGGGCTGGTCCGCACGGGATCCACGCCCCAACTCCCCTGACAGAAGAGCACATTGATGTCTGTGCCCCCTGCCGGCACCGCCCTCGCAGGCGGCACCAACGGCCCCCGCGCACTCCGCCCCCTGCTCGACACCGTCCTCGACGCCCTCACCACCGGCGCCGAGGACCGCGCCGGCCCCCTCCCGCCCGGCGGACCGGCCACCGTCGCCCGCGCCGTACGCGACGCCTGCCACCCCCTGCTTCCCGACCACGGCACCGGTCCGCACACCGCCCTGCGCACCCTCGTCCACACCCTCGCGGCCGGCGCCGCCGACCCCGCCGACCCCCACTGCGCCGCGCATCTGCACTGCCCGCCGCTGGCCCTCGCCACCGCCGCCGACCTCGCCGCCGGCGCCCTCAACCCCTCCATGGACTCCTGGGACCAGGCCCCCGCCGCCTCCGCGCTGGAAGCCCTCACCAGCCGTGAACTCGCCGCGCTGGTCTACCCCCAGGCCACCGAACCCGACGCCCTGATCACGACCGGCGGCACCGAATCCAACCAGCTCGCCCTCCTCCTCGCCCGCGAAGCCGCCGCCCCCGACGGCTCCGCGACCGCACCGCACCGGCCCGCCCGCCCCCTTCAGATCGTCTGCGGCGCCAACGCCCACCACAGCATCCACCGCTCCGCCTGGCTCCTCGGCCTCCCCGAACCCCTCACCCTCCCCACCCCCGACGGCATCCTCACCCCCGACACCGTCCACACCTGCCTCGCCAACCTCGCCGGACGCACCGGCCCCGTCCTGCTCACCGCCACGGCAGGCACCACCAACTCCGGCGCCATCGACCCTCTTTCCGCCCTCGCCGACGTCGCCGGACGCCACGGTGCCCGCTTCCACATCGACGCCGCCTACGGCGGAGCCCTCCTCTTCAGCGACACCCACCGCGGCGCACTCCAAGGCCTCGCCCGCGCCCACACCGTCGCCCTCGACCTGCACAAACTCGGCTGGCAGCCCGTCGCGGCCGGCCTTCTCGCCGTCCCTGGCCCCGCCACCCTGGCCCCCCTCGCCCACCAGGCCGACTACCTCAACGCCGACGACGACACCGAAGCCGGTCTCCCCGACCTGCTCAGCCGCTCACTGCGCACCACCCGACGCCCCGACATCCTCAAAATCGCCGTCACCCTCAAAGCCCTCGGCCGCCACGGCCTCGGCGAACTCGTCGACCGCACCCTCGCCGCCGCGCAGACCCTCGCCGACCTCATCGAGGCCCACCCCCGCTACGAGCTCCACTCCCGCCCCCTCCTCAGCACCGTCCTCTTCCGCCCCACCGGCGCCGACGACACCACCCTCGCCACCATCCGCCGCACCCTCCTCACCGACGGACAGGCGGTCCTCGGCCGCGCCACCACCCCCACCGGCCTCTGGCTCAAAGCCACTCTCCTCAACCCCCACACCCAACCCGGAGACCTGACCACCCTCCTCAAACTCGTGGAAGGCCACACGCCTCGATGAGCACCACCCCGCACCCCGAAACCTCTCCCACCACCGACACCACGACCCCCGACGAACCCCTCGACCTCGCGGGCATCGGTATCGGCCCCTTCAACCTCTCTCTCGCCGCCCTCGCCCACCCCCTCACCCCCCTCCGCACCGCCTTCTACGACCAGCGCCCCGCCTTCCACTGGCACCCCGGCCTCCTCATCGACGGCGCCACCCTCCAAGTCCCCTTCCTCGCCGACCTGGTCACCCTCGCCGACCCCGCCAGCCCCTGGACCTTCCTCAACTACCTCAAGACCCGCGAGCGCCTCTTCCCCTTCTACTTCGCCGAGCGCTTCCACCTCCACCGCGCCGAATACGACGCCTACTGCCGCTGGGTCAGCGAAAACCTGCCCAGCCTCCACTTCGGCCACCAGATCGACGCCGTCCGCTGGAACCCCGAACACGAAGTCTTCGAAATCGACTTCACCCAGCTCGACACCGGCGGCGAAGCCGAAGCCCTCGGCCGCACCTACGCCCGCAACCTCGTCCTCGGCATCGGCACCACCCCCCACATCCCCGTCCCCCTCCGCCCCCTCGCCGAGGCCCCCGCCGTCCCCGTCATCCACTCCGCCGACTACCTCGACCACCGCGAAGCCCTGCTCGCCGCCGACCACCTCACCGTCATCGGCGCCGGCCAGTCAGGCGCCGAAATCTTCCTCGACCAGCTCCGAGCCCGCCCCGCCGGCCGCGAACGCCTCCACTGGCTCGCCCGCACCCCCGCCTTCGCCCCCATGGAATACAGCAAGCTCGGCCTCGAACACTTCACCCCCGACTACACCCGCTACTTCCACGCCCTCCCCGAACGCGTCCGCGACGACCTCGTCCCGGGCCAGTGGCAGCTCCACAAAGGCATCGACCACACCACCCTCGGCGCCATCCACGACGAGCTCTACCGCCGCACCCTCGACGGCGGCTGGCCCGACGCCACCCTCACCCCCGGAGTCTTCGTCCGCACCGCGGGCCGCGTCGGCACCACCAAGGTCGAACTGCACCTCGACCACACCCAGCAAGGCACCCGCTCCCGCCTCACCACCGACGCCGTCATCCTCGCCACCGGCTACCGCGAACGCCGCATGGACACCCTTCTCGCCGCCATCGACCCCTACGTGCGCCGTGACTCCGGGGCGCGCCCCCGTATCGACGCACACCACCGCCTCGTCCTCGACCCCGCCGTCACCGGCTCGGTCTACGTCCAGAACGCCGAGACCCACACCCACGGCGTGGGCACCCCCGACCTCGGCCTCGCCGCCTGGCGCAGCGCCACCATCCTCAACTCCCTGACGGACGACACCCCCTACCCCCTCCCCACCCGCACCGCCTTCACCACCTTCGGCCTCCCCCAGCCGTCGACGGGACGCGCGGGCATGGTCCCCCGCCAGGGCTCCACCCTCGTCCCCCGCCGCTGACCCGCACCGCCCCTCGGGCCCACGTCAACCCCGTACGGCGGCACCACGCTTACGGGGGCCGGGGGAGCCGCGGACCCGGGAGAGACCCACGGCCGCCCCCGGACGCCGCCCCCGCGGCCCCCTCGTGGTCAGCCGGATCTCAGAACACCGGCACCCCGTCCCGCGTCAACTTCCAGTCCACCGAGGCGAACTGAGCGGGATCGATCTGACCGCTCTCCTGAACCCACCCGATGATCAAATTCCGGATCTCGTCCGACGTCGACCACACCTGCTCCGCAGCCGCCACATGCGGGAAATTGCCACCACCGTTCGCCCGGTAATTGTTCACCGCCAGAACGAACCGCGCCGCATCGTCCAACGGCTTCCCGTCGAACATCAGCTTCCCGATCCGCTGCCCCGCCGGCTTCGCGATATCGACCTCGTACGAGACACCGCTCACCACGTCGTAGTTGTAATCCGGCGTACCGTCCGCATTCGTGACCTTCGACGGATCCACCGGACCACCGGCAGCCGTCTGCACGTAGTACCGCGCCGAGAACTCCAGATACGCCCGCACCTGCGCACCCGTCAACACCCGTGCCTCCAGCGTGTTGTCGAACGGATACAGGGCCGCCATCGACCGGATCGTCACGTCCCCCTCCGGCACCCGCGCGGAACGCGAAAAACACGACGCCTGCGACAACACCGGCAACGACGCATACGCCGACCCCGCCAGCGCCTTACGCACCACCTCCGCCTGCACGAACGCAATGAAGTCCAATACCGGCGTGTCCTTCACCGCCGCCTCGGCCGCCGTCATCTCCGCCTTCGACCGGCCGATCACCCGGTTCACATACGCCACGACCTTCCGGTGCTCCGCCCGCAGCAGGCCCGTGATCCGCGTATCCTCCGCCACCGCATTCGCATTCAGGACCCGCGAACCGACCGACCCCACCTCCCAACGCCCCCGGCGCCACTCCACCTCCACATCGAAAAGCGTCAGCCGCTGCCCCCACTTCAACGGCTCCGACAGCACCACCTCCCGGCCGGACTCCTTGTTCACCACCCGCCGCTCGGGAACCTCCACATGCGCATGCCCCACCAAAATCGCATCGATCCCCGGCACCTGCTCCGCCACCAACGCCGCCGCATTCTCCACATACGGCAACTGGTCCCCGTACGACGACGTACCGCTCATCCCCGAATGCGCCGCCACGATCACCACATCCGCGCCCATCGACCGCAGCTTCGGCACCCACTTCGCTGCCTGCTCCACCAGCCCCGGAAACGCCAGCTTCCCCTGCACATGAGCCTTGTCCCAGATCGCGATACCCGGATTCGTCAAACCCAGCACCGCAACGGTCACCTCCCGCCCGCGCGGTGACCGCAATCGCTTCAGCACATACGGCCGAAAAGCCGGCCGCAGCGACTTCGCATCCACTGCATTGGCCCCCAGCAGCGGAAAATCACAGCTCTCCTCGAACTTCCGCAGCACCGGAATGCCGTAATTGAACTCGTGATTACCCAGCGCCGCGGCGTCATAGCCGATTGCATTCATCGCCCGCGCCATCGGATGGACCGGACCGTCCGGATCCGTGATCGGATCCACCTTGGCGTAGTAATACGCCAGCTGCGTCCCCTGAATGGTGTCACCCGCATCGATCAGCAGAGTGTGGCGCCGGCCCTTCTCGCGCCGCACTTGGCCCACCAGCGTCGAGATCTTCGCCAGGCCGACGTCATTGTGATCCGCATCGTCGAACTCCGCGTCCGTCGCGTAGTCCCAGTTGAAGACATTGCCGTGCAGATCCGTCGTGCCCATGACCGTGAAGGCGTACCGCTCCCGGTGACCGCGGCCGCCGCCGGGGCCCCGGGCCTCCTCCGCCTCCGCCACCGGCGCGCCCGCCGCCCCCGCGAGCGCCATCCCGGCCCCCGTCACCACGGAACGCCCCAAGAACTTCCTACGGTCGAGCGACATGCCAACTCCCTTGGATGAACGCCGAAAACGCGGACGAGCGCCGCCACACAGCGGGACAACGCGCGTAGATTCTGGCGCAGCCGCCCCCCGCGCAACACCCCTCACCGCGTCCCCTCGGAGGACCCACCCCGCCCCGCCCCGATATGCGACCCTTCACCACCCGCGCCCGCACACCCCGAAGCCCGCCACAGGACACCGACCCCGCAACCCGGGAGCCACCCATGACCGACCCCGCCGACGACACCCCCACCCCCGCCGTCCCCACCACCGGCCCCACTCCGACCGCTCTCCCGTACGGCACCCCCGACACCCCCCGCCTCGCCGTACGCGGCGAAGCCCGCCTCGACGTCGACCCGGAAATCGCCCGCATCGTCGTCACCGTCAGCGCCCGCGGCACCGACCGCACCGCCGCCCTCACCGACCTCAGCCGCCGCAACGAACAGGCCCTCACCCTCATCAAGAGCTACGGCGACGCCATCGAAAAACTGGAGACCGGCACCTTCAGCCTCACCCCCCAACTCACCGAGAAAGGCCGCCACGAACGCATCCGCGCCTACCACGGACGCGTCACCCACACCGCCACCCTCAACGACTTCACCACCCTCGGTGAACTCACCACCCGCCTCGCCGACCTCGACCTCACCCGTGTCGACGGCCCCTGGTGGGCCCTGCGCCCCGACTCACCCGCCCACCGCGCCGCCCGCACCCAGGCCGTCCACGAAGCCGTCCAGCGCGCCCGCGAATACGCCGAAGCCCTCGGCGCCCGCCTCGACGCCCTCCTCGAAATCGCCGACCTCGGCGCCGAGAACGCCGCCCCCGTGGCAGCCCCTGCCATGCGCTCCTTCGGCGGCTATGGCGGCGCCACCCAGGAATCCGCCCCCGCCCTCGATCTCGAACCCCAGCGCCAAGCCGTCCACGCCAATGTCAACGCACGCTTTACGATGACCCGTCCCGCACTGTGAGACCAGCGGCCACGGGGATGACATTCCGCTCATCGGAGCGCCTGCGCGCGCATTCCATTACTTGTCAAAAGGCTTTCACCAAGCGCTCGTTGAGCAGTCACTTTCCCACCGTTCCCTACCGCCCGGTAAGTCATAGAGTCGAAACATGCGCCGAGCAAAGATCGTCTGCACACTGGGACCCGCCACCGACTCGTACGAGCAGATCAAAGCCCTCGTCGACGCCGGAATGGACATTGCCCGCTTCAACCTCAGCCACGGCACCTACGCCGACCACGAGGCACGGTTCGACCGGGTCCGCAAAGCATCCGAAGAGACCCGCCGCAGCGTCGGCATCCTCGCCGACCTTCAAGGTCCGAAGATCCGCCTCGGCCGATTCCGAGAAGGCCCTGTACTTCTCGAACGCGACGACGAGTTCACGATCACCGTGGAACCCTCCGTCGAAGGCGACCGCCAGATCTGCGGCACCACCTACAACGGCCTCGCCGCCGACGTCACCACCGGCGAACACATCCTCGTCGACGACGGAAAAGTCACCCTCGAAGTCACCGGCGTCGACGGACCCCGCGTCCGCACCAAGGTGATCGAAGGCGGCATGGTCTCCGACCACAAAGGCCTCAACCTCCCCGGCGTCGCCGTCTCCGTCCCCGCCCTCTCCGAAAAGGACCAGGACGACCTCCGCTGGGCCCTGCGCTACGGCGCCGACATCATCGCCCTCTCCTTCGTCCGCAGCGGCCGCGACATCGAGGACGTCCACCGCATCATGCGCGAAGAAGACCGCTTCCTCCCCGTCATCGCCAAGGTCGAAAAGCCGCAGGCCGTCGACAACATCGACGACATCGTCGCCGCCTTCGACGGCATCATGGTCGCCCGCGGCGACCTCGGCGTCGAGATGCCCCTCGAAACCGTCCCGATCGTCCAGAAGCGCACCATCAAACTCGCCAAGCGCAACGCCAAGCCGGTCATCGTCGCCACCCAGATGCTCGACTCGATGATCGACAACTCCCGTCCCACCCGCGCCGAGGCCTCCGACGTCGCCAACGCCGTCATCGACGGCACCGACGCCGTCATGCTCTCCGGCGAGACCAGCGTCGGCAAATACCCCACCGAGACCGTCAAGACGATGAGCCGCATCGTCGAGGCCGCCGAGGAAGACCTCCTCGCCAAGGGCCTCCCGCCGCTCACCGAGGCCAACAAGCCCCGCACGCAGGGCGGCGCCGTCGCCCGCGCCGCCGCCGACATGGGCGACTTCCTCGGCGCCAAGTTCCTCGTCGCCTTCACCCAGTCCGGCGACACCGTCCGCCGCCTCTCCCGCTACCGCTCGCCCATCCCGCTCCTGGCCTTCACCCCCGACCCGGCCACCCGCTCCCAGCTCAACGTCAGCTGGGGCGTGGAGACCTTCCTCGGCCCGACCGTCAACTCCACCGACGAGATGGTCGCCCAGGTCGACGAGCAGCTCCTCAAGATCGGCCGCTGCCAGAAGGGCGACGTCGTCATCATCACCGCCGGCTCCCCGCCCGGAGTCCCCGGCTCCACCAACCTCGTCCGGGTCCACCACATCGGCGAGGACGATTCCCCGAAGTAGCGCCACCCGCACCGCGATTCCGCTGGGCCGAGGTACCTGACTGCCGTCCCTGTCAGTACTTCGGCCCGATGTGTTGGTCCATGACGGCGACGGAGCTGCGCTTGATGAACCCCCAGGGGCGAGCGTCCGCGCGGCGGCTGTGGCACACACGCGCATCGCGGGCACTCCGCCTTGTGCGGGACCGGCTCGATCCTGGTCCGGCAGGAGCGCATGGCGCACCGGGAGAGGCCGGTCCGCTTGCTCGCGGCGTTGAGGCTGCGCCCTTGGGCGACGAGGGAGAGCATGCGCACGCGTGGAGAGGCCGTGGATGCATGCGATCGCGACGGGAAATGCGTCGAGCGACGTGAATTCGATTCGATAGCGCTTCACCGAAAAGGGTGACGCTCAGCGCTTGTCGCGCTATCTTCGAATCGAAGAGAAAGTGCCCCAGGTGGGATTCGAACCCACACTTTCGGCTGTTTGAGAGCCGCCTCTCTAACCAGTTGGAGTACTGGGGCCTTAGAAAGGGAGGATACCTGCTGCCCTGCGTGGTCCTACCCTACAGGAGCTAGGTAGGCTCATGGGGCACCACCTGCCTGTAACGAGGAGTCCCGTGAGCGCCGCCGAGCCCGAGCAGCCCGTCGCCGATGACGATCAGTCGCACGTCCCGCCGCTGACCACGCGCGTCGTGATCGCCGAGGACGAGGCTCTCATCCGTCTCGACCTCAAAGAGATGCTGGAGGAAGAGGGCTACACCGTCGTCGGCGAGGCCGGGGACGGCCAGACCGCCGTCGAGCTGGCCCGGGAGCACCGTCCCGATCTGGTGATCCTGGACGTGAAGATGCCGGTTCTGGACGGTATCTCGGCGGCCGAGAAGATCGCCGAGGAGAGCATCGCGCCGGTGCTGATGCTGACCGCGTTCTCGCAGCGTGAGCTGGTGGAGCGGGCGCGGGACGCGGGTGCGATGGCGTATCTGGTGAAGCCGTTCTCGAAGACCGATGTGGTTCCCGCGATCGAGATGGCGGTGAGCCGGTTCACCGAGCTGAAGACGCTGGAGAAGGAGGTCGTGGACCTCACCCAGCGGCTGGAGACCCGGAAGCTGGTGGACCGGGCGAAGAGCATTCTGCAGACGCAGTACGGGCTGACGGAGCCGGCCGCGTTCCGGTGGATCCAGAAGACGTCGATGGATCGCCGGCTGTCGATGCAGCAGGTGGCCGAGGCGGTCATCGAGGATGCCGAGGAGAAGAAGCAGCAGAAGGACCAGTAGCAGGTCCGCAGGCTCGTACCGAGCGCGCGAGCGGCCCCGTACCGATGGTGATCGGTGCGGGGCCGCTCGCGTGGTGACGGTGTGCGGGTTCAGTCCTCGCCGAGGTAGGCCTTGCGGACGGATTCGTCGTGGAGGAGGGATTCGCCGCTGCCGGAGAGGACGATGCGGCCGATTTCCATGACGTGTCCTTGGTCGGCGAGGGAGAGCGCGGCCTGGGCGTTCTGCTCGACGAGGAGGATGGTGGTGCCTTCTGAGCGCAGCTCGCGGATGGTTTCCATGATCTTCTGCATCATGATCGGGGAGAGGCCCATGGAGGGCTCGTCGAGCATGAGGAGTTTGGGGCGGGACATCAGCGCGCGGCCCATGGCGAGCATTTGCTGTTCGCCGCCGGAGAGGGTGCCGGAGGCCTGTTTGCGGCGTTCGCCGAGGATGGGGAAGAGCTCGTAGACGCGTTGGATGTCTTTCTCGATGCCGTCGGCGTCCTTGCGGAGGAAGGCGCCGAGCTGGAGGTTTTCGGCGATGGTGAGGCGGGGGAAGAGCCGGCGGCCTTCGGGGGAGTGGGCGAGGCCGCGTTCGACGATCTTGTGGGCGGGGACGCCGTTGAGAGGTTCGCCGTCGAAGGTGATCTTGCCGGCGAGGGGTTTGAGGAGGCCGGAGAGGGTGCGCAGCGTGGTGGTCTTGCCGGCGCCGTTGGTGCCGATGAGGGTGACGGCCTGTCCGGCTTCGACGGAGAACGAGATGCCTTTGACGGCTTCGATCTTGCCGTAGGCGACGCGTAGGTCCTCGACTTCGAGCAGTGCGGTCATGGGGTGTCTCCGGTCTGTCCCTGGTCCGGCCGGTCCGGCGGGGCCGCCTCGTCTGCTGCGTCGGGTTCTTCTGCCGCCTCGGGGGGCGCGGCGGTCTTCGGCGTGGGGGCCGTGTCCGCCGGGGCTGCCGGGTCCGTGGTGTCGTCCGGTGCCGGCATGGCCTCGACCGGTGTGCCGAGGTAGGCGGCGATGACGCGTTCGTCGGCCTGGACGATCTCGGCGGTGCCTTCGACGAGTTTTTGGCCTTGGACGAGGACGGCGACGCGGTCGCAGAGGTTGAAGATGAAGCGCATGTCGTGCTCGATGACGAGGACGGCGGTGCCTTGTGCGCGGATGGCGAGGACGAGGTCCTGGGTGGCGCGGGTTTCCTGGGGGTTCATACCGGCGGTGGGTTCGTCCAGGAGCAGCAGGCCGGGTTCGCTGGCGAGGGCGCGGGCGATTTCGAGCTTGCGTTGTTCGCCGTAGGGGAGGTTGCGGGCGAGGTGGTCGCGTTTGTGGGCCAGGCCGGTGAACTCCAGGAGTTCCATGGCGCGTTGTTCGCTGGTGCGCTCGGCCTTTTTGAAGCCGGGGCCGCGCAGGAGCGCGGACCAGAGTCCTTCTTTGGTGCGGGTGTGGCGTCCGACGAGGACGTTTTCGAGGACGGTCATGTTGGCGAAGAGGCGGATGTTCTGGAAGGTGCGGGCGACGCCGGCCTGGGTGACGAGGTGGGGTTTGCGGGAGAGGCGGGTGCCCCGGTAGCTGACGGTGCCTTCGGTGGGCACGTAGAGGCCGGTGAGGCAGTTGAAGAAGGTGGTTTTGCCGGCGCCGTTGGGGCCGATGAGGCCGACGATTTCGCCCGCGCCGACGGTGAGGCTGACGCCGCGTACGGCGGTGAGTCCGCCGAATCGCATGGTGACGCCGTCGGCGCGCAGCACGGTGTCGGTGTCAGTGGCGGGTGCGAGGCTGGGTGCTGTGGTCATGGTCGTCACGCCTTTGCCTGGGTGGCGCCGAGGGTGGCGTCTGCGTCGGGGAGGCGCTGGTCGGGTACGTCGAGTTGGCCGGTTTCGTGGAATTCGAGCTGCTTCCTGCGGTCGGGGATGAGGCCCTCGGGGCGGAAGCGCATGAGGAGGACGAGGGCGATGCCGAAGAGGAGGAGTTGGTAGTCCTGGAGGAAGTCGAGTTTGGCGGGGATGAGGAAGAGGAGGGCGGCGCCGACGAGCGGGCCGCTGAGGGTTCCCATGCCGCCGAGGATGACGGCGGCGAGGAGGAAGGCGGAGTTGGGGGGCTGGGGGCCGGCGAACTGGAACTGTTCGGGGGTGGCCGTGGTGACGACGTGGGCGTGGACGGTGCCGGCGAGTCCGGCGAGGGACGCGCCGAGGGCGAAGGCCAGGAGGCGGAGGCGGAAGCTGTTGATGCCCATCGCGACGGCGGCGGTTTCGTCCTCGCGGATGGCGATCCAGGCGCGGCCGATGCGGGAGGCGGCGGCGCGCCGGAAGACGAGGACGACGAAGGCCGTCACGAGGATCATCAGCAGGTAGTAGTTGCCGTAGGTGGCAACGGGGATGCCGAGGATGTCGTGCGGTTCGCCGAAGTTGAAGCCGAAGATTTCGAGGTTGGGGATGTTGGGGATGCCCATGGCGCCGTTGGTGACGTCGGGGCCGGTCGTGCCGTTGAGGTTCAGCATGGCGATGCGGAAGATCTCACCGAAGCCGAGGGTGACGATGGCGAGATAGTCGCCGCGCAGGCGGAGGGTGGGGGCGCCGATGAGGACGCCGAAGACGAGGGAGGCGGCGGCGCCGGTGAGGAGGGCCGCCCAGAAGGGGAAGTGGAATCCGAGGGCGGATTCGGGGGAGCCGGAGACGAGGGCGGCCGCGTAGGCGCCCACGCCGAGGAAGGCGACGTATCCGAGGTCGAGGAGCCCGGCGAGGCCGACGACGACGTTGAGGCCCAGGGCGACGGTGGCGAAGATCAGGATGTTTGCCCCGATGATCGTGTACTGGTCGGTGTCCTGGGTGAAGGGGAAGCAGGCGGCGGCGATGAAGGCCGCGCCGAGGGCCACGCCGCGGTGGGTGTGGGTGAGTGCGGTGAGGCGCGCGATGAGCCCGGCCCGGTTGAGGGCGGGGATGGCGAGCACCATGAAGATCAGGTAGCCGACGAAGGGGGCGCCGTCGTCGGTGTCGATGCCGTAGGTGAAGGCGAGGAGTCCGGCGGCGAAGGCGGCGGCGATGATCAGGATCTCGGCCCAGGAGGGCAGTTCGCGGGTGCGGCGCCGGAGGGGGCTGGCGGCGAGGGTGGCGGTGAAGCGCTGCCAGGGGTTGGCGGGTGGCCGGTCGGCGGCCTGGTCGGGAGGCAGTGCCAGGGCGCCGGCGAGGGTGATCAGGGAGGCGATGCCGGCGAGAGCGCCGCCCGGTTCGAGGTTGATCAGCCCGCGGAGTTGGACCGCGATGGCGATGAGGGTGAACCAGGTGGCGGCGAAGGTGGCCAGGGCGGCGAGCAGGGTGGGGGCGTTGCGTCCTGCGGGGGTGAGCCATTGCAGGCCGCGGACGCCGAGTGCCGCGGTGGCCAGGAGGAGGGTGAGGATGCCGCCGACGAGGGTGACGATCTGCAGGCCGGCGGGGGATGCGTAGTAGGTGAGGTCGCCGGGGAAGTCGCTGCTCCAGGTCCAGGAGAGACCGGTGGTGGCGGCGGTGGCGAGGGCGCCTGCGGCGGTGACGAGGCGTGCGGTGCGTTCGGGGAGGGGTATCAGGCCGCGGGCCGGGGCTGTGGTGGTGTGGGTGGTCATCGGTATCACGCCCGATCCGCGACGCGTTCGCCCAGGAGGCCTTGTGGTCTCAAGAGGAGTACGAGGATGAGGAGGACGAAGGCCCAGACGTCCTTCCAGGCTCCGCCGCCGAATTGCTCCATGCCGGGTATTTCCTCGATGTAGGCGGTGGCGAGGGCTTCGGCGATGCCGAGGACGACGCCGCCGAGCATGGCGCCGTAGATGTTGCCGATGCCGCCGAGGACGGCCGCGGTGAAGGCCTTCAGGCCCATGATGAAGCCCATGCGGAACTGGACCTCGCCGGTGCGCAGGCCGTAGGCGACGGCGGCGACGCCGGCGAAGGCGGCACCGATGGCGAAGGCGAGGACGATGATGCGGTCGGTGTTGATGCCCATCAGCCTGGCGGTGTCGGGGTCCTGCGCGGTGGCCTGCATGGCGCGGCCACTGCGGGTTTTGGCGACGAAGAAGCCGAGGGCGATCATGCAGGCGGGGGCGGCGAGGAGGACGAAGAGGTCGCCGCGCTGGACGGTGGCGCCCAGGATGTCGAAGGCGTGGCCCTTGAACTGGGGGAAGACGCGGGCCTGTTTGCCGTCGGGGTACCACTTCCAGATGGCTTGCTGGAGGGCGATGGACAAGCCGATGGCGGTGATGAGGGGGGCGAGGCGGGGGGCGCCGCGCAGCGGGCGGTAGGCGAATCGTTCGGCCGCGATGCCGACGAGGACGGATACGGCGATGCCGCCGAGGAGCATGACCGGCAGGGCGAGGGCGAGTGAGGTGCCGGCGGGGAGAGCGAGGAAGACGCTGAGCGCTCCGAAGCCGCCGACCATGAATATCTCGCCGTGGGCGAAGTTGATGAGCTGGACAATTCCGTAGACCATCGTGTAGCCGATCGCGATGAGTCCGTACATCGCGCCGAGGATGAGTCCATTGGCCAGCTGTTGCGGCAGTTCGCTCACCGCAGGGCCTCCGTTGCGTGGGAGTGAGCAGATTCCGGGATGCCCCGGTGTGCCACGGGCCGCGCCAGGGTCGTTCGTGCGTCCTGGCGCGGCCCGGGTGGTGTGGTGTGGTGCGGTCGGTCAGCTCTTGTCGAACTTCTTGAATTCGGCGCTGAAGCGGGAGGCCCAGGCGCCCTTGTCGACCTGGTAAGCGGTGATCATGGTGTTCGTGGTGTCGCCGTACTTGTCGAAGGCGATGGGGCCGGTGACACCGTCGAAGGTGACCTTGTTCATGGCGTCGACGACCTGCTTGCGGGCGTCGTCGGGGAGCTTGCCGTTGTTGTCGTCGACGACCTTCTTGACGGCCTGGATGACGGCCCGGGTGGCGTCGTAGGTGGAGCCGCCGTAGGCCTCGTAGGCCTCCTTGAAGCCGGCGGCCTTGTAGTCGGCGATGAACTTCTTCGCGGAGGGGAGTTCCTCGACGGGCTTGCCGACGGAGGAGGCGTAGTCGCCCTTGGCCTTCTTGTTGAGCTTGATGTAGTCGCCGCTGTACATGCCGTCGCCGCCCATGAGGGGGACGGTGACGCCGCCGTCCTTGAGCTGCTGGCTGAGGGGGCCCGAGGCGGGGTATTCGCCGCCGTAGAAGACCAGGTCGGGCTTGGCGGACTTGACCTTGGAGACGACGGCCTTGAAGTCACGGTCGTCGGGGCTGACGTGTTCGGTGCCGGCGATCTTGCCGCCGAGCTTGCTGAACTGGTCCTTGAAGGAGGAGGCGAGGCCGACGCCGTAGGTCTTCTGGTCGTCGATGACGTAGGCCTTCTTGACCTTCATCTTCTCCCACGCGTACTGACCGTCGAAGGCGCCCTGCACTTCGTCGGTGGTGGCGGTGCGGAAGTAGGTGGGGAAGGGGCGTACGCGCTTGTTCTGCTTCCAGTCCTTGCCCTGGGTCAGGTCGGGAGTGGTGTTCGCCGGGGAGATCAGCGTGAGGTTGTTCTGTTTGGAGACCTGCTGCATGGACTGGGCGACGCCGGAGTTGAGGGGTCCGACGATGCCGAGAACGTCCTTGTCGCCGGCGAGTTTGGTGGCGTTCTGCTGGCCGACGTTGGGCAGGGCCTTGTCGTCGAGCGCTTCGAGTTTGAAGGTGACGCCCTTGACCTCGCCGGCTTTGTTGGCGGTGTCGATGGCGAGCTGGGCGGAGTTGCGGATGCCCAGGCCCAGCGCGGAGAGCTCGCCGGTGGTGGGGGCGTCGAGGCCGATGACGACCGTGGACTTTCCCTCGCCGCTCTTGTTGTCGTCGCCGCGCGAACCGCACGCGGAGAGCGTGAGGGCGCCGGTGGCGACTGCGGTGGTGAGGATGAGCAAGGAACGGTGACGCACGATCAGTCCTTTCCCTGGCGCGGCCACGACTGTCGCATGGCCGTTTCGCTCGCCGGGCAGTACGGGCCGTACAGGGCCCGTGATGGCAGCGCGCCCGGCGGCGCGGTGACTGGCGGTGACTCTAGAGCGGTGTTCGTCGCACCGGCAGAGGCGCTGACCAGGATGTGACGCTCTTGTTATGACCTTCGATGAGCGTTATGCCGTTATGGTCCTTACACCGGAGGGCGAACACGGTGCGGAGGGTGAACTCGCACTTCCACGGGGGGATGGGGCGTGCGGTGACGGAACGGCGTCCGGATAGCGGATGCGCTGGGTGCGTCGGAGCCGGGGCCCGTGCGGGGGAGGGGAGTTGGGGTCCGTGCCGCATGGCGCCCGTGTTACGCAGCGTTACGGGAATGCGTACGGCCCCGCTCCCGGAAGCCGGGTACGGGGCCGTGGCGGCGGGCGGCGGTCGGCCGGCCGGGGCGGGTCAGCCGCGGTAGACGTCGGCGTCCGTGTCGCGCAGCATGCAGGTCAGGCGGGCGGTGCAGACCCGCTTGCCGTGTTCGTCGGTGATGACGATTTCGTAGGTGGCGGTGGAGCGGCCACGGTGTACGGGGGTGGCGACGCCGGTGACCAGACCGGAGCGGGCGCCGCGGTGGTGGGTGCAGTTGAGGTCGACGCCCACCGCGACCTTGGTGGGGCCGCCGTGCAGCATGGAGCCGACGGAGCCGAGGGTTTCGGCGAGGACGGCGGAGGCGCCGCCGTGCAGGAGCCCGTAGGGCTGGGTGTTGCCCTCGACGGGCATGGTGCCGACGACGCGCTCGGGGGCGGCTTCGGTGACCTGCACGCTCATCCGCTCGCCGAGGTGTCCGGCGGAGAACAGAGCCGGCAGGTCGAGGCCGAGGCCGGTCCACTGGTCGAGGATCTCCTGCGGAAACTTGGTCGTGCTGTGCTCACCCATGCCTACGGCTCCGTTCGCTCGCCCGTGATCGTCGTCGATCCGTGCCTGTTCCTATCAGGCCCCTGAGCAAGCGCTCAGCGCGGGGTTGTTGTTCCCGCCCGCCCGGCCCGGTGGCGGTCAGTCCTCGCGGGGGCTCTCCAGGCGGATCACGATCGACTTGGCGGCCGGGGTGTTGCTGGTGTCGGCGGTGTGGTCGAGCGGGATGAGGACATTGGTCTCGGGGTAGTAGGCGGCCGCGCAGCCGCGGGCCGTCGGGTAGTGCACCACGCGGAAGCCGGGCGCGCGCCGCTCGCTGCCGTCCGTCCACTCGCTGACCAGGTCGGCGTACGCCCCGTCGGCCAGGCCCCGTTCGCGGGCGTCGTCGGGGTGGACGAGGACGACCCGGCGGCCGTTCTTGATGCCGCGGTAGCGGTCGTCCAGGCCGTAGATGGTGGTGTTGTACTGGTCGTGGGAGCGCAGCGTCTGCAGCAGCAGCCGTCCTTCGGGGACGGCGGGGTATTCCACGGGCGCGGCGGTGAAGTTGGCCTTCCCCGTGGCGGTGGGGAAGCTGCGGCTGTCCCGGGGGGCGTGCGGGAGGGCGAAGCCTCCGGGGTGGGCGACCTTGGTGTTGAAGTCCTCGAAGCCCGGGATGACGTGGGCGATGCGGTCGCGGATCGTCGCGTAGTCCTTCTCGAAGTCCTCCCAGGGCGTGCGGCTGGACTCGCCCAGGACACGGCGGGCCAGGCGGGCGACGATGGCCGTCTCGGACAGCAGCTGGGGGCCGGCGGGCGCCAGCCGGCCGCGGGAGGCGTGCACCATGCCCATGGAGTCCTCGACGGTCACGAACTGTTCGCCGCTGTCCTGCAGATCGCGTTCCGTACGCCCCAGGGTCGGCAGGATCAGCGCGCGGGCGCCGGTGATCGCGTGCGAGCGGTTGAGCTTGGTGGAGACATGGACGGTCAGCCGGGCGCGGCGCATGGCGGCCTCGGTGACGTCGGTGTCGGGGGTGGCGGAGACGAAGTTGCCGCCCATCGCGAAGAACACCTTGGCCTGCCCGTCGCGCAGTGCGCGGATGGCGCGGACGACGTCGAGTCCGTGCTCCCGGGGCGGGGCGAAGCCGAACTCCTTCTCCAGGGCGTCGAGGAAGGCGGGCGCGGGGCGCTCGAAGATGCCCATGGTGCGGTCGCCCTGGACGTTGCTGTGGCCGCGTACGGGGCAGACGCCGGCTCCGGGGCGGCCGATGTTGCCGCGCAGCAGGAGGAAGTTGACGACTTCCTGGATGGTGGGGACGGAGTGCTTGTGCTGGGTCAGGCCCATCGCCCAGCACACGATGGTGCGGCGCGAGTCGAGGACCATGGCCAGCGCGCGGTCGATCTCCTCGCGGGTCAGGCCCGTGGCGCGCAGCGTCTCGTCCCAGTCGTCATCGGCGCGGGCCGCCTGCGCGAACTCCTCGAAGCCGTGGGTGTGGGTGCGGATGAAGTCCACGTCGAGGGCGCCGTCGGTGTCGAGGACGAGGCGGTTGAGGGCCCTGAAGAGCGCCTGGTCGCCGCCGAGGCGGACCTGGAGGAAGAGATCGGTGAGCGCGGTGCCGCCGCCGGCCAGACCGCGCGGGGTCTGCGGGTTCTTGAAGCGTTCCAGGCCGGCTTCGGGCAGCGGATTGATCGAGATGATCTTCGTTCCGCCGGTCTTGGCCTTCTCCAGGGCGCTGAGCATCCGCGGGTGGTTGGTGCCCGGGTTCTGCCCGGCGACGATGATCAGGTCGGCCTTGTAGAGGTCCTCCAGCAGGACGCTGCCCTTGCCGATGCCGATGGTCTCCGTCAGCGCGGAGCCCGACGACTCATGGCACATGTTGGAGCAGTCGGGGAGGTTGTTGGTGCCGAATTCGCGGGCGAAGAGCTGGTAGAGGAAGGCGGCCTCGTTGCTGGTGCGGCCGGAGGTGTAGAAGACGGCCTCGTCGGGGGAGTCGAGGGCGGTCAGCTCCTCGCCGATGAGGTCGAAGACCCGCTCCCAGGGGACGGGGACGTAGTGGTCGGCGCCCTCGGCCAGGTACATGGGGTGGGTGAGGCGGCCCTGCTGGCCGAGCCAGTAGCCGCTGCGGGTCGCCAGGTCGGCGACGGAGTGGGCGGCGAAGAAGTCCGGGGTGACCCGGCGCAGGGTGGCCTCTTCGGCGACGGCCTTGGCGCCGTTCTCGCAGAATTCGGCGGCGTGCGGCTTGTCGGGCTCGGGCCAGGCGCAGCCGGGGCAGTCGAAGCCGTCGCGCTGGTTGACGCGCAGGAGGGTGAGGGCGGTACGGCGTACGCCCATCTGCTGCTGGGAGACGCGCAGGGCGTGGGCGATGGCCGGCAGCCCGACGGCGGAGTGCTGGGGTTCGCTGACCTCGGGTGCGTCCTGGACGGGGTCCGACGCGGGCGGCTTGCCTGCCATGGCGCTCTCCCTTGAGCCGTGAGCTGCTGCTCGCTCCGCCGGTCGCGGCGGATCGTTGTCGTACACATCAGATCCTGTCACGGACGCATGGGGGCGGTGTAGGGGCGGGCGCGGGGTGCGTCCGAGGAGGGGTGCCGGGGTGTCCGGCGCGGTCAGGGCCGGTGTGCGGCGGGGGAGGGGGCGGTGTACGGCGACGGGCCGTGGCCCGGGCCGGGGCGAGGAGGGGTGGCCGTCGCGGCGGGGATTGTCAGTGGGGCGTGGCAGGATCGGGGGCGTGGCAGCAAAGGCAGCGAAGAAGAGCGAAGCGACCGGCACCGAGGCGGCGGCGGGCGGCCGTCCCCGACTGCTCCTGATGGACGGGCATTCCATGGCATACCGGGCGTTCTTCGCCCTGCCCGTGGAGAATTTCACGACCGTCACGGGACAACCGACCAATGCGATCTACGGCTTCGCGTCGATGCTCGCGAACACCCTGCGCGACGAGGCGCCCACGCATTTCGCGGTGGCCTTCGACGTCTCGCGCAAGACCTGGCGGTCCGAGGAGTTCGCCGACTACAAGGCGAACCGCTCCAAGACGCCCGACGAGTTCAAGGGCCAGGTCGAGCTGATCGGCGAGCTGCTCGACGCGATGCGCGTGAAGCGGTTCGCGGTCGAGGGCTTCGAGGCCGACGACGTCATCGCCACGCTCACCGAGCAGGCCACCGCCCAGGGCTTCGAGGTCTCGATCGTCACGGGCGACCGCGACTCCTTCCAGCTGGTCTCCGACGACGTCACGGTCCTCTACCCCACCAAGGGCGTCTCGGAGCTGACCCGCTTCACCCCGGAGAAGGTCTTCGAGAAGTACGGCCTGACCCCCGCCCAGTACCCGGACTTCGCCGCGCTGCGCGGCGACCCGTCGGACAACCTCCCCGGCATCCCGGGCGTCGGCGAGAAGACCGCCACGAAGTGGATCAACCAGTTCGGTTCGTTCGCGGAGCTGGTGGAGCGCGCCGAGGAGGTCAAGGGCAAGGCGGGCGTCAACCTCCGTGAGCACCTGGAGGCCGTGAAGCTCAACCGCCGGCTCACGGAGATGGTGCGCGACGTCGAGCTGTCGTGCGGCCCGGCGGAGCTGACCCGGGAGGCGTACGACCGTGAGGCGCTCACGGTGTTCCTCAATGCCCTGGAGATCCGCAACCAGGGCCTGCGGGACCGGCTGCATGCCGTCGACCCCGGAGCGGCCGAGGCCGCCGACGAGGCGGTGCCGGCGCCGGGCGTCGAGGTGGACGGCACGGCCCTCGGTGCCGGCGAACTCGCTCCGTGGCTGGCCGAACACGGCACGGGCCCGCTGGGTGTGGCCACGGTCGATGTGTGGACGCTGGGCAGCGGCAGCGTCGCCGAGGTGGCACTGGCCGCCGCCGGCGGCCCGGCCGCGTGGTTCGACCCGTCCCAGCTCGACGAGGCCGACGAGCAGGCCTTCGCCGCCTGGAGCGCGGCCGCCGACCGCCCCAAGATCATGCACAACGCCAAGGGCCTGATGCGGGTCTTCGGCGAGCACGGCTGGCGCATCGACGGCGTCACCATGGACACCGCCCTGGCCGCCTATCTGGTCAAGCCCGGCCGCCGCTCCTTCGCGCTGGACGCGCTCTCCATCGAATACCTGGGGCGGGATCTCGCCCCGGCCGCGGCCGGCGACGGCCAGCTGGCGTTCGGCGCGGACGAACAGGCCGAGGCGGACGCCCTGATGGGGCAGGCCCGTACGGTCCTCGACCTGGGCACGGCGTTCGAGGCGAAGCTGGCGGAGGTCGGCGCGGCCGAGCTGCTGCGCGATGTGGAGCTGCCGACCAGCGAGCTGCTGGCCCGGATGGAGCGGGCCGGTATCGCCGCGGACCGGGGCTGGCTGGAGCGGATGGAGCAGCAGTTCGCGGGCGCGGTGCAGCAGGCCGTCAAGGAGGCGCATGCCGCCGCGGGCCATGAGTTCAACCTCGGCTCGCCCAAGCAGCTGCAGGAGGTCCTCTTCGGTGAACTGGGCCTGCCCAAGACCAAGAAGACCAAGACCGGCTACACCACCGACGCCGATGCCCTGGCCTGGCTGGCGGCGCAGACCGACAACGAGCTCCCCGTGATCATGCTCAGGCACCGTGAGCAGGCCAAGCTGCGGACGACCGTCGAGGGCCTGATCAAGACCATCGGCGCCGACGGCCGGATCCACACCACCTTCAACCAAACCGTGGCCGCCACCGGCCGGCTGTCCTCCACCGACCCCAATCTGCAGAACATCCCGGTGCGTACGGACGAGGGCCGGGCGATCCGCCGCGGTTTCGTCGTCGGCGAGGGCTTCGAGTCGCTGCTGACCGCCGACTACAGCCAGATCGAGCTGCGGGTGATGGCGCACCTCTCCGAGGACGAGGGCCTGATCGAGGCGTTCACCTCCGGCGAGGACCTGCACACCACCGTCGCCTCCCATGTCTTCTCGGTGGACAAGACCAAGGTCGACCCGGAGATGCGCCGGAAGATCAAGGCGATGTCCTACGGCCTGGCGTACGGCTTGTCGGCGTTCGGCCTCTCCCAGCAGCTGGGCATCCAGCCCGACGAGGCCCGCAAGCTGATGGACAACTTCTTCGAGCGGTTCGGCGGGGTGCGCGACTACCTCCAGCGCGTGGTGGAGGAGGCCCGCGCCACCGGCTACACGGAGACGATGCTCGGCCGCCGCCGCTACCTCCCCGACCTCAACAGCGACAACCGCCAGCGCCGCGAAATGGCCGAGCGGATGGCGCTGAACGCCCCGATCCAGGGCACCGCCGCCGACATCGTCAAGATCGCGATGCTGCGGGCCGACGCGGCGCTGCGGGCCGCCAAGCTCCAGTCCCGGATGCTGCTCCAGGTCCATGACGAAATCGTCGTCGAGGTAGCCCCCGGCGAACGCAAGAAGGTCGAGGAACTGGTCCGCCGGGAGATGGCCGCTGCGGTCCAGCTGCGCGCCCCGCTGGACGTCTCGGTCGGCTCCGGCAAGGACTGGGAGTCGGCCGCGCACTGAGGACGGCAGTGGCCGGGACGGATCCGGAGCGGGCGCCCGCAGCGCGCTCCGGCCCCCGCCCGGTCCGCCCCGATCCCGTCAGTCGGCGGTGGGCGCCACGGCCTCCGGGCCCGCCGCCGCACCGGGCGCGGTCGTGACCAGGGGGCGCGGGACAGGCCGGACCCGGCGCCCCCGCCGGACCAGCAGACGTACGGCCACCGCATACAGCAGCAGCCCGGCGGTGAGGCCCGCGCCCGCGCCGAAGAGCACGGTCGGGAGGTAGTTGAAACAGCTCACCCCCGGGCCGTAGGCCGCGCGCGCCCGCAGTGTGCGCTGCACCGCGCCGGCCGTCACACACAGCGCGAGCGGAGCGGTCAGCAGCAGCCGCAGCCGTACGGTCAGCGCCGGTACCGCGCCGGGTACGGACGGCCCGGCCGCCGGGGCGCCGCCGCCGGCCGCGCCCCGTAGGGCCGACCGCAGGAACCCTCCCACCGCCGCCAGTGCGAGCGCCGAGGTGCCGTACTGCAGATAGGTGCAGACCGGCAGTCCGCCCGCCATACCGTCCAGGCCCGGGACCAGCCGGGTGCCCCAGCGGCCCGGGTGGGTGAAGGCATCCCAGACGACATGGCTCGCCGCCCCGAGCACCGCGGAGAGAAGGAACCGGCCTACCAGAGCGGCGAGTTGGCGCGCGCCCCGGGGCCTCCAGGGCCGGCCGCGCAGGAACGTATGGAGCGGGCCCCGCCACACCGAGGGCAGCAGCGCCAGTATCGGTTCGCGCAGCAGCAGCCAGCCGCCGACGAGCGCCGCGGTGACCAGGACGTCCACGGTCAGCACGCCCGGCAGCGAGTGGGTGACCTCGCCGAACTCCATGGCGCCCGGCACCAGCGTGTCCGCGTAGTACGTCATGTCCGGTGCGAACGACCCCGCCACGAGCGCCGAGGCGACCAACGGACCGCGTGCCGCTCCGGTCCGCCGGATGGCCGGGAGCACGGCAGCGGCATGACTGAGCGTGAATGGCATGGCGCCTCTCCTCGATCGATTCAGATCATTATGTGTCCGATGTTGGTGGTAGATGCCGGGCCCGAGTTGTCGTAGTGTCGCCTGAGTTGGAGCGCTGGGGAGCGCGACACCGCGTCAGGAGCGCGGTGGGGCAACGCGGAGGGGACCACGTATGGCAGCCACATTCCGAAGGCGGCTCCAGAGGGGGGCGGCCTCGACGGCGGTGGCGGCCCTGGTGCTCGCCGCCCTGACCGCCTCTCAGGCACCGGCTGCCACCGAGGCCGCGGCCGCCAGGAAGCAGGACCCGGCCCCGCCGGCGGACACCCCCATCGACGGCGGTTCGGCGTACTACACCGACCGGCCGCCCCCCAACAGGCCGGTGACGCACCACGGTTCGCACGGCACCGGCCAGGGCGCCGCCCTCGCCACCGGACCCGCAGAGGCCGGTCTGCCCGCCACGGTCCTGGCCGCGTACAAGAAGGCCGCATCGGCGGTCGACGCGTCCGATCCGGCCTGCCGGCTGCCCTGGCAGCTGCTGGCTGGGATCGGCAAGGTCGAGTCCGGGCAGGCGCGCGGCGGCGCCGTCGACACCGAGGGCACCACCCTTCAGCCGATCCTGGGCCCGCAGCTCAACGGCCACGGCTTCGCCCTGATCACGGACACCGACGGCGGCCGCTACGACAGCGACGTCACCCACGACCGTGCCGTGGGCCCGATGCAGTTCATCCCCTCGACCTGGTCCAACGGCGGCCCCGACGGCACCGGTTGGGGCGCCGACGGCAACGGCGACGGCAAGAAGGACCCCCACAACGTCTTCGACGCCGCCCTCGCCGCCGGCCGCTATCTCTGCGCCGGCGGCCGCGATCTGTCGGCCCAGGACGACCTGGACCGGGCAATCCTCGGCTACAACCACTCCGAGGAGTACCTGCGGACGGTGCTGTCCTGGTACACGTTCTACCGCAACGGCACCCACGAGGTGCCGGACGGCCGGGGCGTACTCCCGGTGCACCGGGACGGCGCCGGCAAGGCCGGCGGCCACACCGGCGGCGGTAAGCGCCAGAATCACGGCTCCCACGTGCCGGGCCGGAACCCGGGCCCCGGCGGATCCGGCACCGGCAGGCCCGGCAAGCCGAACCACCCCGGCAGGCCCGGGGGTTCGGACGGCACGGGACACACCCCGGGCGGTACGGGACACACCCCGGGCGGTACGGGTACGCCCACCCCGAAGCCCACTCCGAAGCCCCCCGAGCCGCCCACCGAGCCCGCTCGGCTCACCGCCCTCGAACGGGTCGGCGCCAAGGACCTGAGCGCCACCGCGGGCACCGAGTTCGCCGCGTCGCCGCAGGTGCGCGCCAAGGACGCCGAGGGCAAGGCCGTCGCCGGCGCCCCCGTCCGCTTCACCCTGCCCGAGTCCACCGGCGCCCGCTTCCCCGGTGACGCCACCACCGTCACCGTCCCCACGGACAAGGACGGCCTCGCCGCCGCGCCCACGTTGCGTGCGGGCGACACGGCCGGCGCCTTCACCATCCGGGCCACCGCCGTGGGCCGCACCGCCCCCGCCGTCGCCTTCGGCGCCACCGTCAAGGCCAAGCCGGCCCCGAAGGCCGACCAGATCGTCCGCACCTCGGACAAGGACCTGACGGCGACCGCCGGCCAGGCCTTCGCCGAGGACGCGGTCGAGGTCAAGGCGACCTACCAGGGCAAGATCGCGGCGGGTGCTGCGATCACCGCGACCATGGTCACCGACGACCCGAAGCACCCTGTGGAGAACGACAAGGGCCCCTACTTCAAGGACCCCGAGGCCACCGGCGACGACAAGGACACCCCGCACCGCACCCTCACCGGGCTCACCACGGACGCCAACGGCCTGCTGAAGCTCCCGAAGATCTACACCGACAGGCACGCGGGCACGTTCCTGCTGCGGCTGACCACCGCCGACGGCGCCGTACTCACCGTCAAGCTGAAGGTCGCCGCCCCGACCGGTTCCTGACCGACTCCCGGTCGGTCGCCGCGGCCGGTCCCGCACCGCGCCACCCGGCCCGGCGCCACGGCCGGTTGACCAGTCGGCCCGGCCCCCGCGCCGGCCCGTCACCGCCGTCCTGCCCGCCGTCCAGGGCAGGACGGCGGTGCAACGTGTTCTCATCTCGGCCGCCCGTTGCTACGGTGCCCCCGCCCTGACGCCGTATCAGCTCTCGGGAGGCCGACCATGCGCGCCCTGACAGCAGCCGCGGTCGGACTGGCCGCGGCGCTCGCCCTCGTCCTCACCCTCACGGCGACCGGCGCACCCAGCGGCACGACCTCGCCCAAGCCGCTGCTGACCACCGTCCCCAAGCACCCCTGACGGAGGGACGCCACCGCCATGCGCCGCACTGTGCCCACCCGGGGGACCGCCCCCGAGCCCCCGGCCGACCCCGGCACCGCCGGCCCCGGCCGGCGCCGAGAAGCGCGAGGGATGCGCCGCACGGCGAGCCTGGTGCTGCTCGCCTTCGCCGTCTTCTTCACCGCCCTGTCCCCGCTGATCCGGTGGTACGCCTTTCCACGGCTCGCCAAGATCCCGCCCAGCCAGTACCAGAACATGGTCCTGGAGGCCAAGCCCGCGACCCTCCTCAACTACGGGACGATGAAGGCCGAGCGCGTCCCCAAGATCACCATCGTGCAGACCCTCAAGGGCGATGTCGCCGCCTCCGACCGCATCGAGCAGTCCGCGGGCCGCGACGTCGTCGTCTGGGACGCGCTGTCCTACGTCGCCGGCCCCGACGGCAAGATGGTCTCCGAAATCCCCGAGCGCTACCTCTTCGACGCACACTCCCAGGAACCCGTACATGCCACCGGCGAGATGGTCGACGGCGAGCCGGTGCGCCGCGAGGGCATCGAGTACAAGTGGCCGTTCCTCACCGAGAAACGCGACTACGCCTACTTCGACGCCCAGACCCGCACCTCGGCCCCCATCCACTACAAGGGGACCCGCACCTTCCGCGGCCTGGAGGTCTACTACTTCGAGCAGACCATCCCCTGGACCAAGGTCGCCCTCCCCAAGAAGATGCCGGTCAAGGGCATCACCCCCGAGTCCGTCGAGAAGATGGGCACCACCCGCTGGTACACCACCAAGCGGATGTTCTGGGTGGAGCCGGTCACCGGCGCACCGGTCAACGGCCAGGAGATCCACAAGGAGGAACTGCGCGGCGGCGATCTGCTGCCCGGCGGCGGCAAGGTCACCGCGTTCGCCGGCCATGTGAAGATGCGCAGCGACTACCTCGACTCCACCGTGGCCCTGGTGACGTCGCAGCGCACCCTGGTCCTGCTGCTCACCAGCTACCTTCCCTGGGGGTTCCTGGTCCTCGGCGCCGCGTTGCTCGCCCTGAGCCTGCACCTCGAAGCCCGCGGCCGACGCCCCCGCACCGCAGCCGCCCGGCAGCCCGCCTCCGCGCCGCCGTCGTCCGGCGAGGGCGTTGTCAGTGCCGGCCCGTAGCGTGGACCCATGACGTCAGCGAGCCGCCCCCGCCCCCCTCCGGCCCCGGCCTCAGCCCCGCTTGAACCGCGCCGACGTGTGCCGGGTCGGCTCGGCCGCCGAAGGGTCCTCCGGCCAGGGATGCTTGGGGTAACGCCCACGCAACTCCGCGCGCACGGACCGGTATCCGTCCCGCCAGAACGAAGCGAGATCGGCCGTGACGGCAGCCGGACGCCCCGCGGGGGACAGCAGATGCACCAGCACGGGCACCCGCCCGCCGGCCACCCGCGGCGACTCCTGCAGACCGAACAACTCCTGGAGCTTGACGGCCAGCACGGGCTGCTCACCCCCGTAATCCACCCGCACCCGCGAACCACTCGGCACCTCGATACGCTCCGGTGCCAGCTCGTCCAAGCGCGCCGCGTCACCGGTCGCCCACGGCAGCAGCCGGGGCAGCGCCTGCCCCGCATCGACCCGCGCCAGATCGGCCCGCCGCCGCGCCCGCCCGAGCTCCACCCCCAGCCACTCCTCGACGCGCTCCAGCAGCGCCGCATCCGAGACATCCGGCCATGGCGCGCCCAACTCCCGGTGCAGAAACGCCATCCGCTGCCGCAACGACGTCGCCGCGGCCGGCCACCGCAACAGCCCGAACCCCTCCCGCCGCAGCCCCGACACCACCGCGTCCCGCAGCAGCCCGGGGTCGGGCGCGGTCAGCGGCCGGGCCGCCAACTCGATCGCCCCCAGCCGTGTCACGCTCCTGGCCACCACATCCCCGTCCGACCAGCGCACCTCCTCACCCGAGGAGTACAGCGCCCGCGCAGCGGCACATGCCGTCTCCTCATCGATCACCGCCGCGAGCCGCACCCGCGCGGACACCGCCGCCACCGGCCGGTCCGCCACCGCAACCGCCAGCCACCCCGCATCCCGCAGCCGCGACCCGCCGCCCCCGCCCGAAGCACCCGGGCGGTGCCCCCATCCGGCCTGCGCCCCCGCGCCCGGCCCCGCGCCCGCCAACTCGGCCCCGGTCCCGGACGCCATCAGATAACTCCCGGCCCCGCGGGCGCGTGCCACCCGCTCCGGGAACGCCAACGCGGCAATGAGGCCCGCCACCGCATCGTCGGTGCCTGCTGCCGCCGCGCCACCGTCACGGCCGCTGCCGGCGACCGCACCGGCCCGGCCGCCCGCACCCTCGGCGCTGTCCCGGCCTCGTCCGCCGCCGGACCCCCCGCCCCGGCCGGTCCCGTCAGAGGCGCGCACACCCGACCCGGCGTGGACACCCGCGCCCGCCCCCGACCCTGCCCCGGCGTCCCCGCCCGACCCGCCCCGCGGCTCCCCGGCCGCCGACGCCAGGCGCCGTGCCTCCTGCCGCCACCTCGCTCCGTACGCATCGCCGCCCCGCCGCGCGGTGCGCCACGCGGCCGCCAGATCGTCCCCGTACGCCCGCGGCGGCTCCTCGCTCAGCAGGGCGACCACCTCCGCGGCGCGCCGTACACCGACCTCGGCTGCGCCGTCCAACAGGGCGCGCGCCAGCCGGGGATGCAGCCCGATCCTCGCCATACGTACACCCCGCGCCGTCGCCCGGCCGGTCCCGTCGACCGCACCGATCGCCGTCAGCACCTCCTGCGCCGCGGCCAGCGCCCCGGCCGGCGGCGCGTCGAGCAGGGCGAGACCGCCGGCCGTCGGATCGCCCCAGCAGGCCGACTGCAGGGCGAACGCCGTCAGATCGGCGACCTTGATCTCCGGATCGGGGAACGCCGGCAGCCGCCCGTCCTCGCCCTGCGGCCAGCAGCGGTACACCACACCCGGCGCCTCGCGCCCCGCCCGCCCGGCGCGCTGGCGGCCCGCCGCCCGCGAGGCACGTACGGTCGCGAGCGCGCTGAGCCCGCGCGCATGATCGGTCCGCGGCACCCGCGCCAGCCCGCTGTCCACCACCACACGCACACCCGGCACGGTCAGGCTGGACTCCGCCACCGAGGTCGCCAGCACCACTCTGCGCACGCCGTCCCCGCCCGCCAGCACCGCGTCCTGCACCTCGGCCGGGGCCCGCCCGTGCACCTGCAGCACCTCCGCGTCCACCCCGGCCAGCTCCCCGGCGACCCGCCCGATCTCCCCGACACCGGGGAGGAAGCACAGCACATCGCCCGTCTGCTCGCGCAGCGCCCGCCGCACCACTGCCGCCACATGCGCCAGCAACGCCGGATCGACCCGCATCCCGTGGGCCGGCCGCACCGGCCGCTCCGGCGCTGCCCACACGACCTCCACCGGGTGCGACACACCCGCCGCCTCGACCACCGGCGCCGCGCCCTCCGCGCCGCCCAGCAGCCCCGCCCACCCCTCGGCATCCGTTGTCGCCGAGGCCGCCACCAGCCGCAGCTCGGGCCGCAGCGTCTCCCGTACGTCCAAGAGGAACGCCGCGGAGGTATCGGCGTCGAGATGCCGCTCATGACACTCGTCGAGCACCACCACATCGACGCCCGCCAGCTCCGGATCGCGCTGCAGCCGCTGCAGCAGCACCCCGGTCGTCACCACTTCCACGGCGGTACGGGGCCCGGCCCGGCGCTCCCCGCGCACCGTGAACCCGACCTGATCCCCCACCTTCTCGCCCAGCAGCCAGGCCATCCGCCGGGCGGCCGCACGGGCCGCGATCCGGCGCGGCTCGGCGACCAGCACCCGCCGCTTCGGCCCCTCGCCGGTCAGGCCCGCCAGCTCCAGCGGCACCAGCGTCGTCTTGCCGGTGCCCGGCGGGGCGCACAGCACCGCGGCACCGGGCCCGTCGAGGGCGGCACGCAGTGCGGGCAGCGCGGTACGCACGGGCAGCAGATCAAGGGCGTCACGGCGGATCACGCCCCAATTCTGCCGCCCCGGCCGAATCCGCCGACCGGCCGGGGCGGGGGCGGTCACCGCCGGTCCGAGGCCCTGTAACGGTCGCTACCGGCCGGGGTCCTGTGAAGGTCGCTGCCGGACGAGGCCCTGTGAAGCTCGTTGCCTGCCGCCTGCCGCCTGCCGCCTGCCGCCTGCCGCCTGCCGCCTGCCGCCTGCCGCCTGCCGGCTGCCGTCACCGCCACGAGCCGCCATCGGCGGGCTGGTCCCCGCGCGGTCGCCGCCCGAACGGGCTACCGGTGCCATCCGGCTGTCCGGGCGCCGCCCGACGGTCCGGTTGCCCGATCACCGGGACCGGCCGGATCGCGCTGACCGGCCGGATCGCAGGCACCGGATGCGTCGGCCTGCCGCCTCCGCCCACTGCCCCCGAGGGCCGGCCCGCCGCCTCCGGGCTCCGCCCTACGCCTCCGCCGAGCACACGAAGATCGCCGTCCCCGGGATGAGATGCCCGCGCAGCGGCGACCAGCCGCCCCACTCCTGGGTGTTCCACTCGGGCCATTCGGGCTCGACGAGATCCTCCAGCCGGAATCCGGCGGCCACCACGTCCCGTACCCGGTCGCCCAGCGTCCGGTGGTGCTCGACGTAGACGGCCCGGCCGGTCTCGTCCTGCTCGACATACGGCGTGCGGTCGAAGTAGGAAGCCCCCACCGACAGCCCCTCCGGCCCCGGCTCGTCGGGAAAGGCCCAGCGGATCGGGTGGGAGACGGAGAAGACGAACCGGCCGCCCGGCCGCAGCACCCTGCGCACCTCGCGCAGCACCCGCACCGGATCGGCGACGAACGGCAGCGCGCCGTACGCGGAACAGGCGAGGTCGAAGCCGGCATCGCGGAACGGCAGTGCCCCGGCGTCCGCCTCGACCAGTTCGGTGGCGACGTCCGCCGACCCGTCGGCGATCCGCAGTGCGTGCTGCAGCTGCCGGTGGGAGAGGTCGAGCGCCACCGGGAGCGCACCCTGCGCCGCCAGCCAGCGGGAACACTGCGCCGCGCCGGCCCCGATCTCCAGGATCCGGCGCCCCTTCAGTTCGGCTGCCGGGCCGAGCAGTGCGGCGTCCGCCTCGTCCAGCCCCTCGGGGCCCCAGATGAACCGGTCGTCCCCGAGGAAGGCACCGTGCTCGCTCTGGTACTCGTCCGCGTTGCTGTCCCACCAGCCCCGACTGGCCCGGCTGCTTTCGGTGTCCGAGGCGTCACGGCGGGTGGCCTCCGGCTCGTGCTCTTGGTTCATGGCGCCCGTCGTCGTAGTGTTCGCTCTGCTTGTAGCTGCAGGGACTGTGAGGCCGTTCGACCTCGCGGAACATCGCGTGTGCCGGTTATGGGGCGTTCTGCCCCCGGTGTGCGCGTTCGCGCATTGACCGGGTCCGGCTGCCCCCGTATGCTACAAGTTGCGCTGCGGGCTTGCGCGCCTCAGACGGAGCAGGCCGCGCTCGCATCTGTATGTATGTCCCCTCGGTTTTGAGGCGTATTTCGGGACGCTCCGAATGCTCCGGCATTTGCGGGCTCCCAGTAGATACGTCTTTGACGCTGTCCGGCTTATGCAGAGGCGATACGGGTTCTCGGCGTAGCAGTACCTACGACTTCAATGTCCGCACCGGAGCCTTTACCCACATGACGAGCAGCACCGAGACCACCGCCACCACCCCGCAGGTTGCGGTCAACGACATCGGTAACGAGGAAGCTTTCCTCGCCGCGATCGACGAGACGATCAAGTACTTCAACGACGGCGACATCGTCGACGGCGTCATCGTGAAGGTCGACCGGGACGAGGTCCTGCTCGACATCGGTTACAAGACCGAAGGTGTGATCCCGAGCCGCGAGCTCTCGATCAAGCACGATGTCGACCCCAACGAGGTCGTTGCCGTTGGTGACGAGATCGAGGCCCTGGTCCTCCAGAAGGAGGACAAGGAAGGCCGCCTGATCCTCTCGAAGAAGCGTGCCCAGTACGAGCGCGCCTGGGGCACGATCGAGAAGATCAAGGAAGAAGACGGGATCGTCACCGGTACCGTCATCGAGGTCGTCAAGGGTGGTCTCATCCTCGACATCGGCCTCCGTGGCTTCCTCCCGGCCTCCCTGGTCGAGATGCGCCGTGTCCGCGACCTTCAGCCCTACGTGGGCAAGGAGCTCGAGGCCAAGATCATCGAGCTGGACAAGAACCGCAACAACGTGGTCCTGTCCCGCCGTGCCTGGCTGGAGCAGACCCAGAGCGAGGTCCGCCAGACCTTCCTCACCACCCTCCAGAAGGGTCAGGTGCGCTCCGGCGTCGTTTCCTCCATCGTCAACTTCGGTGCCTTCGTGGACCTGGGCGGCGTCGACGGTCTCGTCCACGTCTCCGAGCTGTCCTGGAAGCACATCGACCACCCGTCCGAGGTTGTCGAGGTCGGCCAGGAGGTCACGGTCGAGGTCCTGGACGTCGACATGGACCGCGAGCGCGTGTCCCTGTCGCTCAAGGCGACCCAGGAAGACCCGTGGCAGCAGTTCGCCCGGACCCACCAGATCGGTCAGGTCGTCCCGGGTAAGGTCACCAAGCTCGTTCCCTTCGGTGCGTTCGTGCGCGTCGACGAGGGCATCGAGGGCCTGGTCCACATCTCCGAGCTGGCCGAGCGCCACGTCGAGATCCCGGAGCAGGTTGTCCAGGTCAACGACGAGATCTTCGTCAAGGTCATCGACATCGACCTCGAGCGCCGCCGCATCAGCCTCTCGCTGAAGCAGGCCAACGAGTCCTTCGGTGCCGACCCGTCGGCGGTCGAGTTCGACCCGACCCTGTACGGCATGGCCGCGTCCTACGACGACCAGGGCAACTACATCTACCCCGAGGGCTTCGACCCCGAGACCAACGACTGGCTCGAGGGCTACGAGACCCAGCGCGAGGCGTGGGAGAACCAGTACGCCGAGGCGCAGACGCGCTTCGAGCAGCACCAGGCCCAGGTCATCAAGTCCCGCGAGGCCGACGAGCAGGCTGCGGCCGAGGGTGCTGCGGCGCCGGCGGCTGCGACGGGCGGCAACACCGGCGGCGGTGGCAACACCGGTGGCGGCTCGTACTCCTCGGAGTCGGCGGACAACTCCGGCGCCCTGGCGTCGGACGAGGCCCTGGCCGCGCTCCGCGAGAAGCTGGCCGGCGGCCAGAGCTGAGCTCTTGCCGATAGGCACTAGCCGATAGACGAAGGCCCGTTCCCCTCCGGGGAGCGGGCCTTCGTCGTGTTCGGGGGATGGTGCGGCCGTAGGGGTGGTAGGGCCGGGCACTAGCAGCCGGGGCCGTAGCGGCCGGGTCCCCGGGCGCCCCGCCGCACAGGCCAGACTGGGGCCCCACCCGCCGCCCGGCCCGGCCGCCGACCCCCCCCCCCCCCCAACCACCCCCCCCAAAAAAATTTTTCCCCCCCCCCCCCCCCCCCCACCCCCCCCCCCCCACCCCCCCCCCCCCCCCCCCCCACACCCCACACCACCCCCCCCCCCCACCCCCCAGCGCCCCCACC
>NZ_JBSHAW010000038.1:0-92130 GCF_053611685.1 Streptomyces sp. NPDC054786
AACCCGTGACCCACCGCATGGAGATGGCACCCATGGCCCTGCCCCCGCCCACCCCCCCCCGCGGCGCCCCCCGCCCCCCGCCCCCCCCCCCCCGCGCCCCCACCCCCCACCCCCGCCCCCCACGGCCGTTTCCGGGTTCCGGAGGGCCCCCGTCCGGCGCCCGGGGCCGGCTTCCGGATTCGTTTGTCAGTGGGTTGCACCACAATGGGTCAGGCGTGGAGCAATGCGTGGTGTGCGGCCGGGCACACACGCACCCCGCAGGGCACGAGCAGAACGGCACGGACAGGAACGGCGGACAGCGATGGCGGTATGGGACGACGTGGTCGGCCAGGACCGGGTGACGGCGCAGCTGGCCGCGGCCGCGCGCGATGCGGACGCCCTCATCACCGCGGAGCATGCAGGACAGGGGCCCCGGCCCGGTGAGCGGCCGCAGCCGCCCGCCGACCGCAGCGGCGCCTCCCAGATGACGCACGCCTGGCTGTTCACGGGCCCGCCCGGCTCCGGCCGCTCCACCGCGGCCCGTGCCTTCGCCGCTGCCCTGCAGTGCGTCAGCCCGGACCGCGCTGTCTTCGTTTCCTCCCGTCCCGCCCAGGAAGGCGGCGCCCCCGGCTGCGGATTCTGCGACGGCTGCCATACGGCCCTGGTCGGTACGCACGCCGACGTCGAGATCGTCCGTACGGACCTGCTCTCCATCGGCGTCAAGGAAACCCGCGACCTGGTCCGCCGGTCCTCGCTGTCCCCGGCCGGCGGCCGCTGGCAGGTGATCGTCCTGGAGGATGCCGACCGCCTCACCGAAGGCGCCGGCAATGTCCTCCTCAAGGCCGTCGAGGAGCCCGCTCCCCGCACGGTCTGGCTGCTGTGCGCCCCCTCCGTGGAGGACGTCCTCCCCACCATCCGCTCGCGCTGCCGCCATCTCTCCCTGCGTACACCGCCGGTCAGTGCGGTCGCCGACGTCCTCGTCCGGCGGGACGGCATCGAGCCGCAGGCCGCCGACCGGGCCGCCCGCGCCACCCAGGGGCACATCGGCCGGGCCCGCCGGCTCGCCACGGACGAGCGTGCCCGCGCCCGTAGGGCGGCCGTGCTCAAACTTCCGCTCCGCGTCGATGACATCGGCGGCTGCCTCAAGGCCGCCCAGGAGCTGATCGACGCCGCGGGGGAGGACGCCAAGCAGGTCGCCGAGGACGTCGACACCAAGGAGACCGAGGAGCTGCGCGCCGCGCTCGGCGCCGCCGCCGGCACGGGCGGACGCCTGCCGCGTGGCACGGCCGGCGCCATGAAGGAGCTCCAGGACAAGCAGAAGCGCCGCTCGACCCGTACCCAGCGCGACAGCCTCGACCTGGCCCTGGTCGACCTCACCGGCTTCTACCGCGACGTCCTCACCCTCCAGATGGGCGCCTCGGTACCCCTCGCCAACGACGAGGTACGCGACAGCATCCATCGCATCGCCACCGCCTCGACCCCCGAACGAACCCTGCGCCGGATAGAAGCCGTGATCGCCTGCCGCGAGGCCCTGGACCGCAATGTGGCCCCCCTCCTCGCGGTCGAGGCGATGACGGCGGCCCTCCGCGCCGGCTGACCACCTCCCCCGCCCCCGGCCGCTCGCCCGGCCCGCCCCTTCAAGGAGCCGCACACACAACGTTCCCGTCCGGATACTCTCCGTCCGAGTCATCGCCCGATGTCCGCCACCCGACATCCGCCACCGCCCTCACCGCCGGGCCCCAACTCCCCCCAGGCGGCCGACTCCCGGCCGCCACCAAGCGCAGCAAGCACCCCAACCACCAGCACCCACAGCGCCATCCCCGGCACCCACAGCGCCACCCCCACAGCACCGCCACCCGCACTCCACCTTCCAGGGACCGACACCGCACTCCACCTTCCAGGGACCGAGACCAAGGGACCGTCCATGGCCACCAGCCGCCTGCTCCGCACCTCCGCCGCGCTCCTCGCGGCCACCGCTCTGCTGATCTCCGGCTGCTCCTCGGGGAGTTCTTCCTCCGGCGCCGAGGCGTCCCCGGGCCCTACGACGGAGGCCGGTGCCCAGCGCCCCGCCGACGCCGCGACCCTCGCGCCCCTCCCGGCCTCGACCCCGGCCGGCCTCCGGTCGTACTACGACCAGAAGCTGAGCTGGCACCCCTGTGGGGCGAGCGGGTTCGAATGCGCGACGATGAAGGCGCCCCTGGACTACTCCCGCCCCGGCGCCGGCGACCTCAAGCTCGCGGTGGCCCGCAGGAAGACCACCGGCCACGGCAGCCGGCTCGGCTCCCTCATGGTCAATCCGGGCGGCCCCGGCGGTTCGGCGATCGACTACCTCCAGCAGTACGCGCCACAGCCCGCCGCGGTCCGTGCGCGCTACGACATGGTGGCGATGGACCCGCGTGGCGTGGCGCGCAGCCAGCCGGTCGAATGCCTCAGCAACAAGCAGATGGACCGCTACACCCAGACCGACCAGACCCCGGACTCACCGGCCGAGGCCAACAAGCTCTACACCGCGTACCGCAACTTCGCCAAGGGCTGCGCATCCCACTCCGGGAAGCTGCTCTCGCATGTCTCCACCATCGAGGCCGCCCGCGACATGGACGTGCTGCGCGCCGTCCTGGGCGACAAGAAACTCAACTACATCGGCGCTTCCTACGGCACCTTCCTCGGCGCGACCTATGCCGGCCTCTACCCCTCCCGCGTCGGCCGCATGGTCCTCGACGGCGCAATGAACCCGGAGCTCGACTCCCGCACCACCAACCTGGAACAGACGGCCGGCTTCAACACCGCATTCAAGGCGTTCGCCGCGGACTGCATCAAGCACAAGGACTGCCCCCTGGGCACCAAGAGCACCGAGGACGCCGCCAAGCAGCTCTCCGCCCTCTTCAAAAAGCTGGACACCCACCCGGCAGCAACGGGCGAGGACCGAAAGCTCACCGAGTCCCTCGCCACCACGGGCGTCATCGCCGCCATGTACGACCAACGCGCCTGGCCCCTGCTGCGCGAATATCTCACCCAGGCCAAGGCCGGCAACGGCCGAGGGCTGCTCACCCTCTCCGACAGCTACTACGAGCGCGACCCGAACGGCTCCTACAGCAACCAGATGTACGCCAACCCCGCCGTCAACTGCCTCGACCTGCCCCCCGCCTTCGCCTCCTCCGACCAGGTCCGCGCCGCCCTGCCCAGCTTCCGCAAGGCCTCCCCGGTCTTGGGCGAAAGCTTTGCCTGGGCCGCCCTGAACTGCACATACTGGCCGGTCAAGCCCACCGGCACGGCCCACCGCATCGAGGCCAAGGGCGCCGCCCCGATCCTCGTCGTCGGCACCACCCGCGACCCGGCCACCCCCTACGGATGGGCCAAGGCCCTCGCCTCCCAGCTCTCCAGCGCCACCCTCCTCACCTACGAGGGCGACGGCCACACCGCCTACGGCCGCGGCAGCAAGTGCATCGACACCACGATCAACACCTACCTCCTCACGGGCGCCGTCCCCTCGAAGAACAAGCGCTGCGAGTGACCCGCCTCACACCCCTTCACCCCGCTCCCCGCCCACCCCTGACCAGCTCCTAAACCGGTTACAGAGCACCCCTCCGCGATGTGTAGACTGGGCCGCGCACCACGCCGCCTTAGCTCAGTTGGCCAGAGCAACGCACTCGTAATGCGTAGGTCTCGGGTTCGAATCCCGAAGGCGGCTCTGTGGAAGCCCCAGGACTCACTCGCCGTGACCTGGGGCTTTTGCTTTTACTGGATGCGGCGGCGACGCCGGGTACGTGCCGCTTTGCTGCCCACGGTCTCAGTTCTGGTCTCAGTCGCCGGTTCCGGGCGGGGCATGAAGGCGTTCCCCATCCGGGGCATCGCGTCCTTCGACAGGTGAGATCGCCCCTTCACGTAGCGGCGGGTCTGGCTGATCTGGGTGTGCCGCAGGATCTCCATGATCGTGGGCATGTCCACGATCAGCTCGTTGAGGAGCGTGCCTGCGGTGTGACGGCTCCCTACAGGCGACGGTCGTCGATGCTCGCCTCTGCCAACAGCTCCTTGAACTCCTCCCAATCGGCCGGCGGGTCGAGCGGTCGGCCAGCCGGCCTTGAGAACACGACCTGAATGTCATGGCGGCCGTACACCCGGCTCCCCCTCCGCCCTCCTGACGCACTCGGATTGTCCCGAACTCCCAGGTGACACCCCATCTTGTCGTGTACACGTGGAAGGATGGAGGGGACTTGAGGGAGGCGGTGCCGCGATGTCCTATCGCGTACATGCGGTGGACCTGATCGACGCGTCGTGGGGGATGCACACGCTCAACGAGGAGCTCGTCGAGACGGTTCTCGCGTTGGCACGGGAGCTGGCTGAGCAAGTCGGCATGGTGGGTGACGACGACGCAGGCGAGGTTTTCGCCAACGTGTACAAGAGCGCGGCCAGAACAAGTGTGAACCAGCTCGGGGAAGCTGCCCACGCTATGGGGCGTGGCAGTGACGCAGTCCTGCAGACGGCCAACAACTACATGGCGGCCGAGAGCGTGGCAGCCAAGAAGATGCTGGAGGCGATGGGGAAGAGCGGAGCAGCTGGCCTTCCGACAGGTCGATCCGGCAACTGCACTCCAGCTCCACGGGGGCGGGGTGAGGGGTTGGAGGAGGTGGTTGGAGAGACGAGCACTTCCACCAAATGGTTACTAGGTGACCGGTTCCGCGGTGACCCCGACAAGCTGCGCAGCGTTGCTGCCACTTGGCGTAAAGTTCGCGCAATCACCGAACGGGTGCACACCGAGGCGCAGGATTGCTGGCTTCAGGCCAAGCGCAATCACGAGGGCAAAACCGCCGAGGCGATTGACAGGTTCTTCACCAAGTTCGTCGGGTGGGAGTGCACCCTGCTGGCCAACCTGCCCGCCGCATGCCAGCAGATCGCCAACGCGTGCGATCGGTACGCCGACCATATCGAGATCGCGCACAAAACGGCACTTGATGATGCATCCGACTTTTTTGGAGAATCATCCTTCCAAATGCCCTGGGAGAAACCGGCGTTCGGCGGTAACGGCAATGATGGCGGCCTGCTGAACGCCGTCGTCAGCGACGGTCGAATAACCCAGCTGGCGAGCCTCGCACATAACCTGGACGACTCCCAGGCCCGCATCCCAGTGCCCGGCCCGAAACCAGACGTCGACGGGCCAATGCCGGGCATCCCGCCGTTCATACGCGTCCCCGCGCCGATCCTCGTGCCCGCAGGGTATCGGCCGGCAGACCCCTCCGTACCGCGTGGGCAGCCCATTCCTCCGCCCAATCCGCCGGATCCACGCTTCCCACCGCTGAGTGCCCAGGAGCGAGCCGCCTTCACTCACTGGGCTGGCGGACTGCGCGACGGAGATTTCGCCAACGGTCGTGACAGAACCGACCCGGACAACGAGTACCAGCACCGTGTGAGCGGCTATCCGGAGAAGGAACTGCCGATCAAACCAGGCCTCACAAGGCATGGCACGCAGATGGCTGATGGCGTGCGCGCTTCTGACGGCATGGCGGTGGACGCCAAGCACGTCCGGGACCCCGGATGTTCCAAAACCTTCCGAAGTCTTGACAAGTTGGCCAAAGCGGACGACTTCCAGAAGAGAGTGCTGTTCCGCGACGACTCGGATGAGCTGAAGAAGTACAAGTCGGCCATGGAGTACGGGCCGAACAAGGGACAGATCCGCGGCCTGGAAATCGTCACCAACGACCAGTCATCCATACCCTACTGGGACGCCATGATGGCCGCCGAAGGCGTTAAAGGCTACGCCCGCTACGCACCCTGACAAGGAGCTCTTGTGCCAGACGCAACCGCGCACGAGTACCGGACGCTGTTCATGTTCGGCGCCCCTAACGCCAACCCGCACAGTTGGGACCTGTCACTCGACACGTTCGCCGACACCCTGCGAAGCCAAGATCCCGACGTCTTCCTGAACCGGGACAGCAGCGAGATCACCGGCGACGCGCTGACGTTCGGCTTCGGAGAGGACCTCGAAGGTTTCGCACAGTCCGACCCTGGCGGGACAGCGCTGCGGGACTGCACGGCCGAAGAGGCGGCCGAATTTGCCCTCTGGCTACGCCAGTACATCCTTCCCGAGGCGGCAGAGATCGAGTTCAACATCCGGCCTGCTGCCGAGGTCGATCTGCCCAACCGTCTCCTCCCTCGTGGAGACCCCACGGCTGTGGAGCAGGCCCTGCTGGCCTACATCCAGGATGTGCTCGCAGCCCAAGACCGCGAAGAGATGTGACAACAAGCGAAGGCATCGGAACCTCCGCCTTCTGCCGTGGGGTCTTCGCGAAGCGGACGTGGGCGCCCTCTGGCGGACAGCGAGGTAGCCGGCGGTGCCAGCGCCACACACTCGTCGCAGGCGGCGATCGCCATCCGTCGGACAGTGCGCGGCAAGCGCCATATCAGGTCCACTCCCAAGGCCGCCGGGTGTTGGCCGCGGACTGCGCAGCGTCGGCGAGTTCCCGGGCGAGGCCGGCCCAGTCGGCGGGCATCCGACGGTGGCCGGCCGCTGCGCGGAGGAGGCCGGCGATGTGCGCAAGGTCTGCGGCGGGGACAGCAAACGAGTCGCCGGACCGGTGCTGAGGAAGCTGCTCCCACCGCGGTCTCACGCGTGGTCTCGCATGATGCCCGATCCAGAGCGGTCCGGAAACGTGCATACGTGTCCACTACGCCTGATGACCTGGGGGACCGGATGGTGTGTGAGCACCGGGCGTCGGTGCCGCGGGTCCTTCACGGGCTTCGCGGCGTCAGGTCCACGACCGCCAGTGCGCCCCCGCCCAGGGGGTTTTCGTAGGTCACCCGGGCGTTCAGTACCCGGGCCTGGCCGGTGACGATGGCGAGGCCCAGGCCGATGCCGGAGCCTCGTTCGCGGGCGCCGGTGCGGAAGCGCCGGGGGCCGTGGGTGAGGAGTTCGGCGGGGAAGCCGGGGCCGTGGTCGCGTACGCGTACCGCTGCGCCGTCGACTTCCAGTGTGACGGGTGGGGCGCCGTGGAGTCGGGCGTTGGTGATCAGGTTGGCCAGGATGCGCTCGACGCGGCGGGGGTCGGTCGTCATGGGTGCTTCGCGGTGGACCGTTACCTTGATGTCCCCGCCTGCCAGGGTGGCGGCCCGGTGCGCCAGGGTGCTCGGGAGGATCTTCTCGTGCTGTGCCTGCTCGACGCCCGGGACATCGAGCCGGGCCACCTCCAGGACGTTCTCCACCAGGCTGCGCAGGGTGTCCACGCCCCCGCTGACCAGTTCGGCCGGGCGGCCGGGCGGCAGGAGCCCGACGGCGGTCACCAGGCCGGCCACGGGGGTGCGGAGCTCGTGGGCGATGTCGGCGGTGACCTGCCGTTCGGCCTCCAGGCGGGCGCTCAGGGCATCGGCCATGGTGTTGACGGCGGCGCCCAGCCGGGCGATCTCGTCCGTGCCCTTGGGGCGGACCCGGTCCGTCAGATCGCCGTCCGCGATCCGCTGCGCGGTGTCCGCGGACGCGGCGATACGCCGTCCCGCGCCGGCCGCCGCGACGATGCCCAGCACACAGCCGACCGCGGTCACGGACGCGCCGGAGCCCCACAACACCCGGTCGAGGTCGGCGAGGGCGCGGGCCTGTGGGGCGTAGGAGCGCCGGACGGCGAGGATGTCGCGGCCGCTGCGGGTGGCGGCCCACAGCACCGGGGCCCCGGAGCCACCGGTGTTCTGGAGGCAGGTGGCCCGCACGGGACGCTCGGTGACGGTCCTGCGGAGCGCGGTGGGCAGGTCCCGTGGATTGACCAGGGCGCCGCTGTCGATTCCGGAGGCGTAGGCGCTGACCGCCTCGACGAGCCGGGCGTCGACCACATGGGCCGCGTTCTTCCGCTGGTCCTCAACGGTGAGCTGGTGGACCAGCAGCCCGATGAGCGTGGCGACGATCGCGGCGGCCCCGGCGATGACCAGGGCGGTCTTGGTGCGCAGTCCCATGGTGGTCAGGGTGCGAGTTTGTAGCCGAAGCCGCGGACGGTGACGATGCGACCGTGGCCGATCTTGGCGCGCAGCCGCTGCACATGGACGTCGACGACACGGGGATCGCCGCCGCACGCGTAGTCCCACACGCGCTCCAGCAGAGTGGTCCGCGAGAGCACGACTCCGGGCTCGGCCGCGAATTCCAGCACCAACCTGCGTTCGGTAGGGGTGAGTTCGACCAGCCGGCCGGCCCGATGGATGTCCATGGAAGCGGTGTCCACCCTGAGATCGCCGAACCGCAGCAGCGTCTCGTCCTCGTGCGGGCCGGTTTCGGTGAAGTCGGTGGTGCGGCGCAGTGCCGCGCGTATGCGGGCGACGAGCACCGGTATGTCGTACGGCTTGGTGAGGTAGTCGTCGGCGCCCGCTTCGAGACCGAGGACGACATCGACCGGGTCGGTACGGGCGGAGAGCATCAGTACCGGCAGCCGGCTCACCTCGCGGATGCGGCGCACCACGCTGACTCCGTCGAGGCGGGGCAGCATGACGTCCAGGAGGGCGACATCGGGGGCGCGGTCCCGGAACTGTGCCAGCCCGGCGTGGCCGTCGGCGGCCGTGCGCACCTGGTATCCGTAGCGCTCCAGGGACAGTTGGGTGGCCTCCCGGAGCAGGGGGTCGTCCTCCACGAGCAGCACCTCGGTCATCGCTTGCCTTCCTAGGGCTCGGGGACGGGCAGCTGGACCTCGCGCAGCTCGGCTGCCTGGTCGGGTGGGAGGCGGGGGGCCCGTACGACGGCGCGGGTGTAGTACGAGACGTTCTCGCGGTGCTGCAGGCGGCTGAGTTCGACGGTGGCGGGATATCCGTTCGCGGGGCAGTGCGGGATGCACCACATGCCCTCCGCCCGTCCGGTGGCAACGGCCTTCGGCTTTCCCCAGGAGCGCCAGCTCAGCCGGGAGACCGAGGAGAACTCGGTGAGGGCGAATCCCGTGGGGCGGGCCAGCGGGTGGCCCAGGGTGTCGGAGACATAGACCGGGCCGGAGACCTGGGTGGGGTTGGGTGCGGGGCCCTCGACGTGGGGCTGTCCTGGGTTGCCGCACCCGGTGAGGCCCACGGCCGTCAGCACCAGCGCGAACACCGTGGCCACGGCCGTGGGCTTGTTCATCGCGAGGAGGTCCGGTCAGCTGGTGGCGAGGGGGCGCTTGCCCTGGAGGTCCTCCGAATCGTACGCACCGGAGCCCCCGGCGAGCTTCAGGGTGAAGGAGGAGAAGACCTTGTTGCCGTGCACGGTCTTGGGGTCCGAGAGCGTGAGGGTCGCCGTCAGCGGCTCGTCGAGACAGGTGTCGAGGCACCAGGCGCCGGTGACCTTACCGGTGGCGACCGCCTTCTTCGCGCCCCACTGCTTCCAGTTGAGGCCCTGTGCCGAGGTGAACTCGGAGAGCACCAGGTTCTTGGGGCTGCGCTCGGCACGGCCCTTGTCCGCGTTCTCCTCGCCGTAGTGGTTCATGACGTAGGGGGTGTGGACGGCGCGGACGGTACGTGTGGTGTGAGCGGCCTGCGCCGAGGCGGTGGCGGCGTTCGCCCCGTTGGCGGTGGCGAAGGTGCCGAGGACGGCGACGCAGGCCAATCCGGCGGCTATGGCCGTCTTGTGGCACCGGGTCATGGTCGGGGTGCGGTTCATGGCTCTCGCTCCGGTTCGTATGGATCGGTCGGCGCGTCAGAAGCTATGAGTGGCGCTTCTCGATGGCCTGTCAGCCGTGTAACCGCCGTCCATCGACGGCTGTTACGTGATCTACATACGCGGGGGAGGGCCTTGCGGCCCGGCCGATGAGGCCCGCGGTGAGGGGAAAGGCCAGGTCAGTCGCGGCTGAGGCGGCGCGCGGCGGGGGACCGTGGCCGCACCGCGGTCTGCTCTGCGGCAGGGACGGGTTCCCGTGGTCGGGGCGGTCGTCTTCACCGACCGGCAGATACCGGGTCAGCGAACGGCGGGCGACGGCAGCAGGCATCTGACCCGCCACCCCTGCGCGTACGGGCCCGCCTCCAGCGCGCCCCCGAGAGCGCTGACCCGTTCCGTGAGGCCTACGAGACCGGTGCCACCGCCCCGGCGGGTGCCCGCGGGCGCCCCGGAGCCCGCGGTGTCGGCGACCGAGACCTCCACGGACCGGTCGGCGGTCCGGCCGGCGAACACCACGACGCGGGCGGCCCGCGGCGCATGCCGCCGTACGTTGGTCAGTGCCTCCAGCACCACGCGGTACGCGGTGTCCTCGGCCTCCCGTGAGAGGGCACCGGCCAACTCGTCCTCCAGGGACAGGGTCACCTCGGCCGTGGCCATGGAGGAGAAACGGCCGATGAGTTCGGGCAGATCGGTCAGACCGTGGTGCCGGATGGGCGGCGGCTCGTCCGCCGTGCGCCCGTCAACCTCGCGCAGCGTCGCCACCGTACGGTCCATGGAGTCCAGCGCCCGCAGCCCGGCCTGCTCGATGCGGTGCAGCAGCGCGCCGTGCTCCACGGGGCCGGTGCCCTCGTCCAGCTGGGCCGCCTGGGCCTCCAGGACGATGCCGGTCACCTCGTGCGCCACGAAGTCATGCAGAGTGCGGGCGACTTCGAGCCGCTGCTCGCGCCGGGCCAGCGCCACGGCATGCGCCCGGCGGTTGTCCAGCGACCGCAGATAGAGCCCGACCCCCGTGGCACAGGCGGCCGGAAAGACAGCCGGCGCGGCCATGAAGACCGATTCCTTGAGCCCGAGGTGGGGGTCGTGCAGGGTGAAGCGCAGCGGCAGCAGGATCGCCGCGGTGCCGGTCAGGGCACCGGCGACGCCGGCACGGGGGCCGGGCACCTGGCGTACCACCCGCTCCAGGAGGACGAGCAGCGCGACCGCCTCGAACGGGAGCCAGAGGAGGGCCAGGCCCGCCTTCCCGAACGAGACGGCGTTCGCGGCGAGGGAGAGCACCGCGAGGCCGCCCGCCGCCCGGTCGAGGGAGATCGGGCGCGTCGGCCACGGCAGGATCGACACGACCAGCGCCAGTGCCGCCATGACGGCCGGCAGCCAGGCGCCGGGTGGCGAGATCGCGGCGGGCAGGAGCATCGCTGCCGCGGCCACCCCGCACCATCGCCGCCGTCTTCGCCGCGCAGGAACGATGTCATCCATGGCGACGAGGCTACGCAGCCGCCGGGAGCCGCCGGGAGCCGCCGGCAGCCGCCGAGCTGCCGGCCGCCACCCGGCGGCCTCCCGCCCCGGCCGTCAGTCGGCCGCCGGATTCCGTCAGCCCGGTGTCCGGCCGGTCGCGTACCCCAACTCCCAGGCCCGTACGGCGATTCCGACCCGATTGCGTACCTGCACTTTGCGCTGAATGCTGGCGACATGGGTTTTGACCGTGCCCGCGGAGATGAACAATTCGCGGGCGATATCGGCATTGGTCTTTCCCTCGGCGACCTTCCCGGCGATCTCCACCTCCCGGTCGGTCAGCACCGCATCGCGGCGGCGGGGGCGGCGGCCGGCCGCGGGCCCGGTGACATGCTGCAGCAGCCGGACCGTGATCGACGGGCTGATCAGGCTGTCCCCGGCCATGGCCGCCCGGACCGCCTCGATGAGCAGCGCCGGTCCCGAGCGCTTGAGCAGAAATCCCGAGGCGCCGAAGCGCAGCGCGGGATAGACATAGGCGTCGAGGTCGAATGTCGTCACGATGACGACGCGGACCGGGGCGACCGCCGCGGGGTCGGCCAGCCGGCGGGTCACCTCCAGGCCGTCCAGGCGCGGCATCCGGATGTCCACCAACGCCACATCGGGTTTCAGGGTGCGCCCCAACTCCACGGCGTCCGCACCGTTTGCCGCCTCGCCGACCACTTCCATGTCGGACTGGCTCTCCAGGATGCGGCGCAGACCCCGGCGGACCATCTCCTGGTCATCGGCGATCAGTATGCGAATCGTCACGCGCAGGAATTCTGCCGTACGGCGGAACGGAAACGAGGCAGTGAAAACGGGAGCGGCCCCGCTCCGGCTCCGGATCGGTGCCGGTCAGCGGGGTGCGGCGGCGCACGCCGCAGGCGGCGCCCACGATCTGTCCGTCGAGCGCGGCCACCCGTCATTGAACAACGCATCCGGCACCCGTCCGGCGGACATCGGCACACGGCTTACCGCACCCACGGCGCTCCGGCGATGGCGCGTGCACGGATGGAGGGGTGTCCGGGGAACCCCCGCCCGCCGGCTCCGCGCGCCTGTCCACCCTCGCTGACCTGGGGAAAAGCGATCGATGGGGCGGGCGGTCCACGGCGTCAGCGGGGATGCTCGCGTGGCGGGTGGCGGGGGATACGGGCATGTTGAGGGGACAGCCGCATTCCTGGACGGAAGGAAGGGCCTCAGGGGGCATATCACCCGCGGACGGGGCCGTTCGCGGGTGAGCGGACCAGGAGGCTCCCGCATGCTTCGGAGATCGCTGCGGATACCCGCCGCCGGGGTCGCCTACCTGGTGACGGCCGCGGTGACGTCGTCCGCGATGGCATCCGGTCCGGAGGAGTACGCGGATGTCGCCGTGAGCAGCGGGACGCGACTCGGGCCCGGCACCGCTGCAACGCTGGTGATCGCCCACCGCGGCGCCTCCCGTTACGCGCCCGAGAACACCCTCGCGGCCGTGGATGCCGCACACCGCCGCGGGCTCATATGGGTCGAGAACGATGTGCAGCGCAGCAAGGACGGCCGGCTGGTGGTGATGCATGACGCCACGCTGGACCGGACGACCGACGCCGCAAAGGTGTTTCCTGGGAGGGCGCCGTGGCGGGTGGGGGACTTCACGGCCGCCGAGATCGCGCGGCTGGATGCCGGCAGCTGGTTCGGCAAGCGGTTCGCGGGGGAGCGGGTGCCGACGCTCGCCGACTATCTACGCCGTCTGGACCATAACGCGCAGCGCCTTTTGCTGGAGATCAAGGCCCCGGAGAAATATCCCGGAATCGAGGCGCAGGTCATCCGCGAACTACGGGCACGAGGGTGGCTGGACCGGGCCCATGTCCGGAGCCGGCTGGTGGTCCAGAGCTTCTGCGTGTCGTGCGTCAAGGCCGTGCACGAGAGGGCACCGGAGATCCGTACGGGGATTCTCGGGGCGCCCGGGGTGGACAAACTGGCGCGCTATGCGCGGTTCGCCGATCAGATCAACCCCCGGGCGTCCGCGCTCAGTTCACACTGGCTGGCGGCCGTGCACCGACTGCGCGGCCCGCATGGACGCCCGTTGCAGGTCTATGCGTGGGACGTGGCGAAGAACACCAGCGCCCGGTCGGTGCGGGCCCGGGGCGTCGAAGGTGTTATTGAATAACGGGCAAGGGCCGGGGATTAGAGGGGCATTGTCCAGATCTCGCGGGGCGCCGGAGGGTGCTCCGGGCCGTGCTGCCGCCCGCGGTGCGTGAAGGAGCTGTGGAGGGCGGATGCGTCGCGTGTGGCCACCACAGACGGGGATTTACGTGATTCCCGCCGCGGGGCTAAGGTGCCTGAGATGTTCGACGCCGCCACACTCCCCGTAAAAGAACTAAGACGCAGGATTTGGCTTTTGGGTTCCGATTTGCGGCCCGGCGCGGGCCAGCGTCCAGCTCCTCCTCTGGGATCGCTCCGGGAGGCTCCTTGAAAAACGATTTTCCGGCATACGGCGAACGGCGGGTGCCGCTTCCCCCGCCCCGCCAGATGCCGCAGGATGCGCTGAGTACGACGGGCGCACCGGCGCGGGCCGGGACCGGCGGCGGGACGGCGACGATGGCACCGGCGGCGACCGCCTCCGGCCCGTCGACGGTCCGTCAGCCGACGGCCCCGGGCGGCACTTCGCATGCCAGGCCCCGTGGCCATGCCAAGGGCCGGGGCGCGGACCGTGCCAAGAATGCCGAGGCGGTCGACGCCAAGGCGAAGCCGCGCGACGCCTTCTTCGACAATGCGAAGTACCTGGCCATCGTGCTCGTGGCGATGGGCCACTCCTGGGAGCCGCTGCGCGACGGCAGCCGGTCGGCAGCGGCGCTCTACATCACCGTCTACGCCTTCCATATGCCGGCGTTCATCATCATCTCCGGCTATTTCTCGCGCAGTTTCGATATGCGCAAGGACCGGCTGCAGCGGCTGATTACCGGCGTCGCCGTTCCCTACATCCTCTTCGAAGTCGCCTACACGCTCTTCAAGAGGTGGGCGGACGATGATCCGGGTTATCCGATCAGCCTGATGGATCCCTGGTATCTGACGTGGTTCCTGGCCGCCCTGTTCATCTGGCGGCTGACCACTCCGCTGTGGAAGATCGTGCGCTGGCCGGTCCCGCTGGCCCTGGCCGTCGCCGTGCTCGCGTCCATCTCACCGGACATCGGCGACGATCTGGACCTCCAGCGGGTGCTGCAGTTCCTGCCGTTCTTCGTGATCGGGCTGTCGCTGCGGCCGGAGCACTTCAGGCTCGTACGCCGCAAGAAGGCGCGGATCCTGGCCGTACCGGTCTTCGCCACCGCGCTGGTCTTCGCGTACTGGGCGGCGCCGCGGATGAACGCCGCATGGTTCTACCACCGCGACGCCGCGCAGGAGCTGGCCGCCCCGTGGTGGAGCGGTGCGGTGATGACGCTGGCGATGTTCGGCTGCTCACTCGTGCTGGTGGCCTGCTTCTTCGCCTGGGTTCCGGGGCGCACGATGTGGTGCACGGCGCTGGGCGCGGGCACTCTCTACGGCTATCTGCTGCACGGCTTCCTCGCCAAGGGGTCGCGCTTCGGGGACTGGTATGAAGCGGACTGGATGCACACCCCGTGGGGTGCGGTGGTGCTGACGCTCATCGCCGGCACCGTCATCACGCTGCTGTGCACACCACCTGTGCAGCGGATCTTCCGGTTCGCCATGGAGCCCAAGATGACCTGGGCGTTCCAGAAGGACCCGGTGGGGATGGCCCGCGGCCGGAACTGAGCGGTCGCGATCCGTACGAGGGATCGCGACCCGCGCCGAGGGCCGCGATCCGCGCCGAACGTGGTGACGCGTCAGCGGTGGGCGACGGAAGCGTACGTCTGTGAACAGCGCCAGGGGCGCTCGTTCCACCGGGAGACCGGCGGGGCGGGCGCCCCTGGCGCGTGGGGAGGGGCAGCGGCCGGGCGCCGGCGTCGCGCCCGGGAAGACCGCCCTCAGCGGACGACGGCGATGCCTTCGATCTCGACCAGGGCCGTCTCGTCCCACAGGCGGGTGGCGCCGATCACGGCCATCGCCGGGTAGTCGCCGCCGACCAGGCGCTTCCACACCGCGCCGAGTTCGCGGGCCCGGCGGCGGTAGTCGGCGACATCGACGGCGAAGACGGTGAGCTTGGCGAGGTCGGACGGGCCGGCGCCGGAGGCCGCGGCGACGTCCAGGAGATTGGTCAGCGCCCGCTCGAACTGCTCGACGATGCCGTCCCCGACGATCCGGCCCGACCCGTCGAGAGCGGTCTGTCCGGCGAGAAAGACCATGGTGCCCGGGGCGGCGCGCACGGCATGGCTGAATCCGGTCGGCGGCGCGAGATGCGGCGGATTGATGCGCTCCAGCCCGCCGCCCGATGCCGCGCCGTGTTCACCGCTCTCGGCACCCGTCTCCGCACCCACGCTCGTCCCGCTCTCGTCACTCATCCCCGCCGGCTCCCCTCCGCTGCCAACTCGTATCGCACACCCAGGGATTGAAGCGCGTCCTGTTCCTCCTGGGGAAGCTCTTCATCGGAGATGACGAGATCGAAGTCGGCCAGCGGCGCGAGTTCGTAGAGTGCCTGGCGGCCGAACTTGGAGTGGTCCACCAGCAGCACTTTGCGCCGGGCCGCGGCCATCAGCGCGCGCTTGACCAGGACATTCTCCTGGGCCTGGTGGTAGCAGTGGCCGTTGTCGACCGCGGAGGTGGACAGAAAGGCGACATCCGCGCGGAAGCTGCGGGCGATATCGGCGGTGGACATGCCGAGGAAGGCGTTGAACGCCGCGTGATACTCGCCGCCCAGCGCGATCACCCGGATATCGGGCTCCTCGGCCAGTTCGTTGATGACCTGCAGGGAGTTGGTGATGACGGTGTAGGCACCCCGCCCGGAGAGCGCGCGGGCCAGCGGCAGCGCCGTACTGGAGTCATCGATGATCACGGCCTGGCCGGGCTCGGCTATGGCCAGTGCGGCCGCGCAGATGGCTTCCTTCGCGGCCACCTGCTCGTTGCCGCGCCAGCGCGCGTTGGACTCGAAGAGGGCGTTGGGCGCGGCCGTGGCGCCGCCGCGTACCTTCCGCAGCCAGCCCTGATGCTCCAGGGTGTCCAGATCGCGGTGCACCGTCATCTGGCTGACCCCGAGTTCCTGGACCAGTTCCTCGATGGTCACCTGGCCCTCGGCCAGCACCCGGTCGGCGATCCGCTTGCGGCGGTCCCTGGGGCTCAGCTTGGTGACCGACGCATCAGTCGCGACCGATACGTCGGCAGCCCCTTCGGTGTCGGTCAACGCTGGTCCCTTCCCGGATCGAATATCGGCCGTTCGCCCGTGGTCGGCCCCTACCCGGGGAGTTTAGGGCGTGCCCGGCGGATCCACGCGGGCCCGCGGCTCCCCATGGGGCCGCCGGGCCGCACGCCGGGCGACGGAGGCCACCTGGTGCCGCACCCGCGTGCTTTCCAGCTGCACCCGCGTGCCTCACGCTGCGGGGCAAAACAGCCGGCTGTGGGTCAGAGAATTCAGGGGGTGCGCGATGCCCTCGCGGCCGCTGCCACCGGCTCATGGCCGTCCAGCGTCCCCTGGGCGCCGTAGGGCCGGCAGCGCAGAAACGCCGACTCGTGGTGGAACGGCCTCGCCCGGTGCTCCCCGACCGCTTCCCTGTGGGCGGGCCGGTCGGCGCCGTAGGCGTAGTGGCGCATCGCCGACATGCTCTGCCAGAGGGAGAACGTGCCGACGAAGCGGGGCGGCCTGGCCAGGGCGACCGAAGCGATCATCGAAGGGTCGGCCGCGGCCCGGCCGGAAGCCCGGGAATTGGCGCGCAGGAACGGCAGTGCGCGGCGCAGCCGCAGCTGCCCGAGGGTGAGGACGACGACCGGTCCGTCCTCCTCGTCCCGCGCGGCGTCGGGGTCGATCTCGACCGGCATCGGGGGCCACGAACCGGAGATCCGCAGCGGCTGCAGTCGCACCTGCCAGCCGCCGGCCAGCCGTCGCGGCAGCGGGTCCTCGGCGAGGAAGCGGTCGAGCGCGGCATCGTCCTCCCACGAGGCGAGCAGTGCGGCCCGGCCGGGGCGCAGCACGGGCGGACCGGACGCGATGGCGCCGGTGAGCGTCGTCTGGGCGTACCGGAGGCCGGGGGTGGTGTCCGGCCGTGGGCGCTCGCGGAGGACGGCGCGCGCGTCGCGCACACCGATGTCGGCGAAGTGGACGGAAACGATCACGATGAGCCCCCGTACCTAGTCCTGCTGACGAAGTTACTATGCGTATACCATGTGGTACACGATCCAGTATCCTTCATCGCAGCGGCCATGGCGAGCCGAAAGCACCAGCCGGAACAAGCCAGATCGCAGGGTGGGAGCGCATGAGCGAGATCGACCGGAGCCGGGCCGCGCGCGCCGAGGCCAGGACGCGTATCGAGGACACGGCCGCCCGGCTGTTCGCGGAGCGCGGCTTCGCGGGCACGACCATCGGGGAGATCGCCGCCGAAGCGGGCCTGAGCAAGCCGATGCTCTACCGCCACTTCGACTCCAAGCAGGAGCTGCACCTCGCCCTGCTGGAGCGGCACCGCGATGAGCTGGCCGCCGCCCCGATCCGCGAACTCCTGCACGGCGAGGGTGATCTGGCCACGAGAATGACGGCGATGTACGACGCCTGGTTCGGGTATGTGCAGAGCCATCCGTACACCTGGCGCATGATGTTCCGGGACACCACGGGGGACGCGCAGGTGGCGGACTTCCACCGTGAGCTGCAGCGCAGACAGCGGGAGACGGATGTGGCGCTGCTGCGCGAGTTCGTGCCCGGCGTCCCCGAGGCCGAGCTGGAGCCCCTGGGCGAGGCGATCCGCAGCTCGCTGTACGGACTCGCCCTGTGGTGGCTGGAGCGGCCCGACCGCCCACGCGAGCTGCTGGTCGCGACGATGGTGCGGATCACCCGTGGCCTGATCTCCACGGTCGATGCCCCTGGCGGCGAGCACCGGGGCAACGGGACATCGACGAGGGAGGGCACCTCCGGTACGCCGGACGGAACGGACTGAACGGGCTCACACCACCGCCGGACACACCGGATGGAGCGCCGCCCTCAACTGCCCCGTCCAGTGCGCCGTCATCTCCCTCGCCACCCGGGTGTCCGGCGCGAACAGCTCGAAGCCGTGCCAGGCACCGGGCACATTGCGGACCGTGACCGCCACCCCCGCATCCATCAGGCGCCGGGCGTAGGCCAGTCCCGCCTCGCGCATCGGATCGAGATCGCAGACCAGGACATAGGCCGGTGGCAGCCCCGACAGCTCGGTGGCGCGGGAGGGTGCGGCATACGCCTCCGCCTGTGCCGTCCCCTCCGGAAGGTAGTGCTTCCACGACTCCTGGACACCGCGCCCATCGAGCACCCGCGTATCCAGGGCACTCTCCGTCGGCGCCTCGTCCGCCCCGACCCGGTCATCCAGATCCGGGACGCACAGCGACTGATGGGCGAGCGCCGGCCCGCCGCGGTCACGGGCCATCAGGGCGACCGCCGCGCTGAGACCACCGCCCGCGGACTTTCCCGCCACCGCGATCCGCCCGGGATCGATGCCCAGCCCGGCGGCCCGCCCGGCCACCCATTCCAGGGCGCGATAGCAGTCCTCCACCCCGGCCGGATAGCGGTGCTCCGGGGCGAGGCGGTATTCGACGGTGATGATGACGGCGGGCAGCGCACGGCAGAGTTCGATGGCCACGCGGTCCTGTCCCGGCAGCGACCGGCCGAGGGCGAACCCGCCCCCGTGGAAGTGCAGTACGGCGGGCAGCGCGCTCCCGGGGGCGTCCCCGTGCGTGCCCTCTCCCGGGGCGGCGCCCACCGCCCCCTCCGGACGGTAGACCTCGACCGTCAGCGCGCTGCCGTCCGTCCGCGGGATGCCGAACCGCTCGCTGCACACGCCCGTACGGTCGGCCGGGAAGGCGGCCAGCATCGCGTGGAACCCGTCGCGCGTGGCCTCGATGTCCTCATACGGATCGGAGAACTGCGGCAACGCCTCAAAAGCGGCTACGAGTTCGGGATGCACCCGCATCGCGGTCCGGTCATTCGTCTCGGGCTGGACGCTCATACGGGGTGCTCCTCGTTCAGGACGGACGTACCACTGCTTCTGCTCACGATCCCCGCCTGCACGCCCGCACCGGCCCCGCCGTGCCGGCCGCCCCGCTCACTTGGCCTGCGCATAGCACTCCACCACCGCCGTGGTGAACGGGAAGCGGACCGGGGTCTGCCCGAAGGCGATCCGGCCCGCCGTCACGGCGGCCGCCGCGATCGCTTCGGAGACCGTCGCCGCCTCCTCCGCGGGGCAGTGCACGATCACCTCGTCATGCTGGAAGAAGACCAGCTCGGCGCGGAGACCGCCCTCCGACAGTGAGCGGCGCAGCGCGGCCAGCAGCAGCAGGGCCCAGTCGGCGGCGCTGCCCTGGACGACGAAGTTGCGGGTGAACCGGCCGCGGGCGCGGGCGGCCGCCGAGCTGGTGCCGTAGGCCGGAGACTGCTCCTCCTCCTGGGGCAGGCCCGCCTCGTCGGGTGGTGCCACGGACGCGGGCGGGCAGGTGCGGCCCATCCAGGTGCGCACCAGCCGGCCCTCCTCGCCCGCGCGCGCCGCGTCGTCCACATACGCCACCGCGGCCGGATAGCGGCGGCGCAGGTCGGCCATGTGCTTGAGGGCGTCGCCGGACGTCTGGCCGTAAATCGCGCCCAGCAGACCGAGCTTGGCCCGGGCGCGGTCGCCGCCGAACGCGCGGGCCGCCAGATCCGCGTACAGATCCTCACCGCTGCCGGCGACCTCCATCAGGCCCCGGTCGCGGGAGATGGCCGCCAGCACCCGGGGTTCCATCTGGTCGGCGTCGGCGACCACCAGGCGCCACCCCGGGTCGGCGAGCACGGCCTGCCGGATCACCTTGGGGATCTGCAGCGCACCGCCGCCGTTGGCGGTCCAGCGGCCGGAGACCGTGCCCCCGGGCAGATACTCGGGGCGGAAGCGGCCGTCGTGCACCCACTGCTGGAGCCAGGTCCACCCGTGGGCGGTGTACAGGCGGTAGAGCGTCTTGTACTCCAGCAGCGGTGCCACCGCGGGGTGATCGATCCGCTGCAGCTCCCACTTACGGGTCGAGGTGAGCGAAATCCCGGCGCGGGCAAAGGCCTTGATGATGTCGTTGGGCAGATCCGGGCGCACCCGCGCGCCCGCCCCGAAGGCCCGGGACACCTCATCGGCCAGCTCCGCCATCCGGCGGGGCTCCCCGCCGCCCGGATAGCGCTCTCCCAGCAGTCCGTCGAGCAGCTTGCGGTGCACATCGGCACGCCAGGGCACCCCGGCCCGCCCCATTTCCGTGGCGACCAGCATGCCGGCGGATTCGGCGGCGAGCAGCAGCCGCATCCGGTCGGGATGTTCCGCTTTCTCCGTACGCGCCAGATGGCCGGCGTAGACCTCCAGCAGCGCCGTCAGCTCGTCCGTGCCGGGCGGCAGCGGCACCGGGCCCGGGTCGAACAGGGACGGCTGGGTCTGTGCCGTACGGACCGGCGCGTCCTGCGGGACGGGCAGGCCGTGCAGTCGCGCCCAGGCGGCGGCCAGCGAATGCGGCTGGCCCGACTGGCCCTCCTCGTGGCCGATCAGCAGCGTCTCCGCGGCCTCCACGTCATAGCACCGCTCGACCCGCACCCCCGCCGCCAGCAGCCGCCGGTAGATCTCCGAGGTGGACCGCCACACCCACCGCTCCACCTCGGGCCGCGAGCGCACGGCCTCGGCGAGCGACGCCTCCCGCAGCACCGGTCCCGCAGGCCGGCCGTCCCGGGCGAGCGGGCAGAGACGAGCACCCCCGTCGCCCGTCTCCACCACCGCCCATCTCATGTTCCCGAGTCTTCCACCAGGGTCTGACATTCGCCTTGACCAGCGAAGACGACACGACCCCGGCCCTCACGGCAGCGAGAGCGCGGCGGCCCGTCGTCCGCCCCTCGGCGGCGTGCCCCGCATCGCCCAGGGCCGTTCCAGGGGCCGCGGCGAGGGCCCAGGGAAGCCGTCCGCGGCACCAGATTCTGCTGCCCCAACCGCTATGCCGGCACCGGCGCTTGGGCCACCCCCCTGACGCCAAGGCACGCGACGCCACCGACAATCGGCCGCATACGGAGGGGGATTGGCGTCCCGTGCAATCATGAGGCGACCGGCGACAACGCGTCACTGCGTCCTTTCGGACACGTGAGCCAGGTATTCACTCGATTGAACCGCTACCTTTGTCCCAGTTGGTGAGTTGAGCAGCTTGTCGCTCTAAGCGGCACGTACAGATACCTGAATGCTGCTCAGTGAAGAGGTTCACCGTGAAGTTTGTCTCGAAGGCCGCCGTCCTGTCCGCCGCCGCGGGAATCGCTGTTGTGGGCGGGGCCGGTGTGGCCAGTGCCCATGGTGGTGCCGGCGCGGCGGGTGTCGCCCAGAACTCCCCCGGTGTTCTCTCCGGGAACCTCATCCAGGTCCCCGTCGACGTGCCGGTCAACGTGTGCGGCAACACCATCAACATCGTCGCCCTGCTGAACCCGGCGTTCGGCAACACCTGCGTCAACGCCTGATCCCCGTGTAGCACTTGAGGCCCGGCCCGCATTCGGGTGGGCCTCTCGACGGCAAAGGCCGGTACGAGTTCTTCGTACCGGCCTTTGAAATGCCAAAAAGGCAACCGGAAGGCGGACTTGGCCCGGGCGCGGTGATAAGTATCTATGGTTTCGTGGCATTCGGGTGAAACGGCGAAACCGCGCCCCCAGAAGCGAGTTGACCAGTGCGCTCCGGATACGGGCACTCCGCTTCGAGAAGGGTAAATCGTGATCAAGAAGGTCCTGGCCACGACGGCTGTAGCCGCGTCCGTCGTCGGCATTTCGGCGGCGGTCGCCCCCCAGGCGATGGCGATCGGAAACCACAACGGCACCTCCACGGTCAACGGCAACGGTGCCAAGAGCGCGTTCGGCAACTCCACCACCGTGGGCAAGATGAGCCCGCAGCTGGAGCTCGTCCAGGGCTCGCTGAACAAGCCCTGCGTCGCTATCAACAAGGTGCCCGCTCACATCCTGTACGCGTTCCACGTCTCCGACGTCGACCTGCTGTCCAACCCGCAGAACCAGCAGTGCACGGAGAACTCGACGCAGGCCAAGGGCGACGAGCCGCTGTCGCACATCCTCGACGGCATTCCGGTCCTGTCCGGGAACGGTGTCGGCAACCACTGAGCCGGCCCATCGGCCGCGGGCCTGGACCGCCGGCTCTCCTTTCCGGAGCGGTCCGGGACCTGCGGCACCCCGTTACGAATCGCAGGGACGAATCGTCCCGGGCTCCTTTCGGTAGGAATTCGTATCCGACGGGCGACCTGACTGTTCGAACTCCGGTGTTTTTTCCGCGTTGTATGCGCGGTGGCAATCTCCAGGAGCGGCCTTGCGTCGATCGGGCGATCCCGCCAAAAAACTCCCGGCAAGAGTTTCGTGCACGAGGAGAAATCGTTACCAATATCGGCAGCGGTGTTACGGGCGAGCAGAACAGCGCCCGTGCGACACGACGGTCGTGTTCGCTACGGACCCGCTGCAAGGAAGGGCTGAAAGTGAAGTACGCAAAGGTCGCAGCGATCACTGCCGGAACGATCATGGCGGTGGGCTCGGCTGCGCCGGCGTTCGCCGACGCGGGTGCCGCGGGTGGCGCCAAGAACTCGCCCGGTGTGCTCTCCGGCAACGCCATCCAGGTCCCGGTGCACATCCCGGTCAACCTCTGCGGCAACACCGTCAACATCGTTGCGCTGCTGAACCCGGCGTTCGGCAACAACTGCCTGAACCACTGACTCGAAGGAATTCGAGCCGTGTCCATGTGACCCGGCCCCGATGCGCTTCCCCCTGTGCATCGGGGCCGGTCGCTGTCCGGTTCCTGTACGACGGGTAATACGGCCGCGCCTTTCGGGTGGCATTGCCAAGAAGCGCGGACTTCAGAGTTTCTCCTTGCGACAGCACTCGTTAATCAACGTGAATGCGGTGACCCGAGCAATCGAAGTGAATGCTCGCGCGGCACTTGTGTCGCGGAACCGTCAAGCACCGCCGAAGGGACAGTTGAAAGTGAAGTACGCCAAGTCTGCTGCGGTTGTTGCCGGTTCCGTCATGGCGCTGGGCGTGGCCGCGCCCGCATTCGCCGCTCAGCCCGGAGCTCCGACCATGAGCCTCAACGGCGGACTGAACGATGCGCTGAGCAGCAAGCAGCTGGACGGCCACCAGCTCATGCCACTGGTCAGCACGGTCAAGACCGCGCAGGGCAAGATCGGGTCGACCAACCCGAAGAAGCTGCTCCGTGGCGTTACCGGGGCGACCAAGAAGGCCCCGCTGCTCGGTGGACTTCCGCTGAAGTAAATGCCGGGCGCGCCGGCGGCGGGTGGCGAGCGGAGCCGTCCGGCCCGGGGCGGCGACGTCGATGCGGACTGCACCACACCCGGCCGCGCCCGGTGAGTGCGACGCGGTATCGGTATTCCGTATTACTCGGCGTCGGATTTGACGAGGCCGGCGCTCCGGCGCACCCCGAATGTTCCCTTAAGGCTTCCGGCCGTGATCCCGATCGGAAAAACGGATCAGACCGGCCAGCTCATTTGAGTGAATGAGGGCAACCAAAAACATCCCTGTGAGTTGGGCAGACTGCCCGGCCCAAGGGCATCCCGAAACACGAAGGACCAAAATGATCAAGAAGGTTTTGGCGACCGCGGCAGCGGCTGCCTCCATCGTCGGTGTAGCCACAGCTGCGGCCCCCGCGGCGATGGCGATCGGTAACCAGCACGGAACGTCTTCCGTCAATGGCAACGGTGCGCGGGAGTACTTCGGCAACTCCACCACGTACGGCTACATGAGTCCGCAGATCGGCCTGATCCAGGGCTCGCTGAACAAGCCCTGCATCGCTGTGGGCAAGCTGCCCCTTCATGGCGTCGGCCTGGGCCACCTCAGTGACATCAACGTTCTGTCGTCGCCGCAGAACCAGCAGTGCACCGAAAACTCCACCCAGGCCAAGGGTGACGAGGCACTGTCGCACATCTTCGACAACATCCCGATCCTCTCGGGGAACGGCGCCCACAACCACTGACCCTGGCCAACAGCACCCGGGCCGCCCGGTCCTCCTTCTTCCGGGCGGCCCGGGTTTCTGCTGTCCGGCACCGGGGCGGAAATGTTATTCCCTTGTGACTGAACTCCGCTGCACCGGATCGTTAGGAATGATGTGTGGAGGGAAGCGTGCCAATGCCCTTGCGAGTTTGATGGGGCTGCCAGGGCATTGGCAAGCTGTCCGAAATGGAGCGGGGCCTGTGGACCGCCCACCGGCAGCGCAGGCTGCGGCACACAAAAGCCAACTGACGCGCCGGCGCGATAAGCCGGCCGTGGCTGTATCCGAATTGATGCACCCGCGGTGGCAGCGATGACGGGTGACGCCCTCCCGGTGGGCCTGGTGCCAGCTATTCGGGTGATGGTGCAGAACTCAATCCGGTATGGCGGGTTGTTCAAACAGGGCTCCCGTTTCGGGAGTTCCTTCTCCTGAAGGGTTTCGTGATGAAGAAGATGTTCGCGGGCGTGGCTGTGGCGGCGTCGCTGGTCGGAATTTCCGCTGCGGCCGCTCCGCAGGCCATGGCGATCGGTGACCAAGAGGGCACCAGGACGGTCAACGGAAACGGCGCGCAGTCGGTTTTCGGTAACTCCACCACGCGCGGCAGTCTGAGCCCCCAGCTCGGCCTCGTCCAGGGCTCGCTGAACAAGCCCTGCCTCGCTATCAACAAGGTGCCCGTGCACCTCGTGCACGTGGCTCATGTCTCTGACCTCAACCTGCTGTCCAACCCGCAGAACCAGCAGTGCACCGAGAACTCGACGCAGGCCAAGGGCGACGAGCCGCTGTCGCACATCATCGACGACATCCCGATCCTGTCCGGGAACGGTGTCGGCAACCACTGACGGCCAACGGCCTCGGCCGTTCCACCGCTTGTGCCCCGGGCGGCCGGCGCCGCGTATGCGCTGCCGGCCGCCCGGTCGTACGAGCAGAACGGGGGGTGCGGGCGGCGGACCGTACGCAACGACTGCAGAGGAGGGACGAGAGATGCGACAGAGCCTGAAGACGTGTGTGTTCGTGGCGGCGGCGTCGGGCGTGGTGCTCGGCGCGGGCGGCGGCGTGGCGTACGCGGATGCCGGCGCCGGGGGTGGCGCGAGGAACTCTCCCGGGGTGCTGTCCGGGAACAACATCCAGGTGACCGTGGACGCCCCGGTCAACGTGTGCGGCAACTCGGCCGACGCAGGCGCTGCGCTCAATCCGGCCATGGGCAACGGGTGCGGGAACGGTGCGCCGCACGCGCCGGCCCTTCACCAGACGCCGCCGGGGCAGCGGGGGCCGGTGGCCCAGCGGCCACCAGGGGCCGAGCAGGCCCCGGGGGTGCACTGGACGGCCCCGGAGCCGGAGCACCGCGCGGACCCGGAGCGGCGGCCGGCCCCGGAGCGGGCCGGGCACCCTGCCGCGGCGCCGGTGAAGCCCGCCCCCGGGCCCGCGCCGCGGCCCGCGCGCGAGGCGCGGGTGGGAGCGGTGGAGCGGGCCGGGGCGTCGGCGGGCTCCGCGCTGCTGGCGTCCACCGGGCCCGGCGAGCTGAGCTTGGTGGCCGGTGTGGGCGGTGGGCTGCTGGTGGGCGGGGCGCTGCTGCTGCGGCGTACCCGGACGCGCCGTAGATGAGCGCGGGCCGCTTACGGAGGGCCGGGCGCGGCCCGGGCAGCGGGATCGGCGGCCGGCCGAGCGGGTCCGGCGGGCCGCTCGGCCTGGGCCGCCCGGTCGAGTCTGCTGCCGGCATCGCCGGACGACTCGACCGCGGGCCCGTCGTACCCGTGCCGCCGGGCGGCGCTGCGGCTGGAAGCCGCCCTGCGGGTCGTACGACGGATCGTGCGGATCAACGCGTGAAGACCGTGTCCGGCACGGGAAGGATCGTTCTTTCGCTCGTTGGTGGGGACCCGTCTTCCGGGTGTTTGAAGTGGGGCGGAACCGGAAGCACCGCGGGGCCGTGCCGCTCGCTGCGGCCTCTGGCAAAATTGGGGTGAAAGCCGCAAAGGTGATGGGTCGATGAGGTGGGGCCATGCTCATTGCGCTGGCGCAGACCGACTGTGTGCTGGGCGAGGTGGCGGAGAACCTCGATGCCGCACGCGAGCAGATCGAGCAGGCGGCGGCGCAGGATGCGGATCTTGTCGTCTTTCCCGAACTGAGCCTGCACGGCTACCACTTGGGTGCGCTCAAGCGCGATGAGTCCATCCCGGCGAGCGATCCGCGACTGCTGGAGCTCAGTACCCTCGGCCCCGATGTGCTGGTCGGCTTCCATGAGCACACCAGCCTGCGGGCGTACAACACCGCGGCGCACTACTCGGCCGGCGCGCTGGTGCATGCCCACCGCAAGCTGTACCTCCCCAACTACCTGGCCTGGGAGGAGCGCAAGCACGTCAGTCCGGGGCAGTCGCTGCGGGCGTACGAGCTGAAGCGGGCCAAGAGCGGCGGCCGGGGCGCGACGCTGGTGTGCAACGACGCCTGGCAGCCGACGGTGCCGTGGCTGGCGGTGCAGGACGGCGCCGAGGTGCTGTTCGTCCCGACGAACAGCGCGGCGAGCCTGGATCCGGAGGCGATGGACACCGGCCTGTACTGGGACACGCTGCTGTCCTATACGGCGCGGATGCTGCAGTGCTGGGTGGTCTTCGTCAACCGCGTGGGAAATGAGCACGGTGCGACGTTCTGGGGCGGCTCGCGGGTGGTGGACCCGCGCGGCACGGTCGTGGCGCAGGCGCCCAAGTGGGAGCCCGCCCTGGTCACCGTCGAGATCGATCTCGCCGAGGCGCGTCGGCAGCGCCGTGCGGTGCCGCTGGTCGCCGAGGCCCGGCTGGGGCTGATCGACCGCGAGGTGCGGCGGCTGATCGACGAGGGCGGCGATCACTGAGGAGCGGGCGGCCCGGCCTCAGTGGCGGGCGGCGGACTCCGGGTGAGGCGCCTCGGCCGGCTCGTCGCCCTTGAGGGCCTTGGCCTCGGACTTGAGGATGCGCATCGAGCGGCCCAGGCCGCGCGCCATGTCGGGCAGCTTCTTCGAGCCGAAGAGCAGCACGAGCACCGCGATGATCAGGATCAGATGCCAGGGCTCGAAGGCGTTGCGGAGCATGCGCGCGCTCGCTTTCGTCGGGAGGGCCGGCGGACGTTCTGTCCAGTATTACCCGAACGGTCCGGCCGTCCGGTCCAGGGGTCGCCCCCAGGGCCGGACGGCCGGCGGCGTGGTTACCAGCTCGACTTGCGGACGCCCGGCAGATGGCCCGCGTGCGCCTGCTCGCGCAGCCGTACGCGGGACAGGCCGAAGGCGCGGAAGTGGCCGCGCGGGCGCCCGTCGATGCTGTCGCGGTTGCGCACCCGGGTGGCGCCGGCGTCCCGCGGCTGGCGGGAGAGCTCACGCCGGGCGGCGGTGCGCTCCTCCTGCGGTGTGTGCGGGCTGCGGAGGACGGCTTTGAGGAGGCCGCGGCGGGCCGCGTAGCGGGCGACGGTCGCGCGGCGCTTCCCGTTCTTGGCGATCTTGCTCTGCTTGGCCATCAGACCTTCTCCCCCCGGGCGCGGATACGGGCGACGGCCGCCTCGACGCCGATCGTGTCCACGGTCTTGATGGCCTTGGCGCTCAGCGTGAGCCGGATGTGCCGGCCCTCGCCCTGCAGCCAGTGGCGCTTGCGCTGGACGTTGGGGTCGAAGCGGCGCGGGGTGCGGCGGTGCGAGTGGGAGACGGCGTTGCCGAAGCCCGGCGTGCGGCCGGTCAGCCGGCAGTGGGCGGACATGGTGCGGTCCTTTCGGTCGGAGCCCCTGGTGAGAGCCTATTGAAAATGGAAACCATTTCCGTATACTAGCCACATGGCCCGCAACGAACTACGCCCGGTCGTCAAGCTCCGGTCCACCGCCGGCACCGGCTATACCTACGTGACCCGCAAGAACCGCCGTAACGACCCCGACCGCCTGGAACTGCGCAAGTTCGACCCGGTGGCCGGCCGGCACGCCACCTTCCGAGAGGAGCGCTGAGCACCGTGAAACCTGGCATCCACCCCGCCTACGGGCCGGTCGTCTTCCGCGACCGGGCCGCTGACTTCGCCTTCCTGACCCGTTCGACCGCCACCAGCGAGAAGACGGTCGCGTGGGAGGACGGCAACACCTATCCCGTCATCGACGTCGAGATCTCCTCGGCGAGCCACCCCTTCTACACGGGCACCGCCCGGGTGCTGGACACCGCGGGCCGCGTCGAGCGGTTCGAGCGCCGCTACGGCACGCGCGGGGCCCGCTGATGGAGCGGCTCCCTGTCGTCCTGGTGGGCGGCCTGCACGCGCAGGCGCGGCGGGCCGCCGTCGAGCGGCTGCTGCGGGCCGTCCCCGGCAGCGTCGCCCTCCACCACGACCTCGCCTCCGCCGCCGAGGGCACCGTGCGGCGCACGGTCCGCGACGCGGGCGGCACCCTCGACACCGGTTCGGCGCCGCTGGTCAACGACTGCGCCTGCTGTGCGCTGCGCGAGGACCTGGTGCCCGAGCTGGAGCGGCTGGCCGCCGGGCGCACCTGCCGGCTGGCCGTCGTCGAGCTGTGGGACTCGGTCGAGCCCAAGGCGATGGCCGAGGTGGTCACCGCATGCGGGAGTGAGAATTTCGCGCTGACCGGGGTGATCACCGCCGTCGACCCGGCGCTGCTGCTGCCCTACCTCGGCTGCGGCGACGACCTCGCGGAGGCCGGTCTCGCGGCCGCGGCCACCGACCAGCGCACGGTCGCCGACACCTGGGCGCGGCAGCTGGAGTACGCGCCGGTGCTGGCGCTCGCCACGGGGGAGGAAGAGGCGGAGCCGGCCGACCTCGCGCTGCTCGCCCAGCTGCATCCGATGGCACACCAGGTCCCCGTGGAATCCGGGGCGTTGGCGGCCACGGCGACGGCCGGTTTCGATGTGGCGGCGGCCGCGGCACGCCAGCACCCGGCCTGTGCGCTGCTGCCGCAGGAGGCCGACGCGGAGGGCGTCGGCACGCTCGTGTGGCAGCACACCCGGCCCTTCCACCCCGAGCGGCTCTACCGCGCACTGGAGGACCTGACCTGTGCGGCCGTGCGCAGCCGGGGCCGGTTCTGGCTGGCCGACCGCCCGGACACCCTGCTGTCGTGGGACGCGGCCGGCGGGGCGCTGTGTGTGGAGAACGCCGGGCCGTGGCTGGCCTCGCTGCCGGATGCCGCCTGGGAGATGGTGCCGCCGACGCGCCGGGCCGCCGCCGCGCTGGACTGGCACCCCGAGCACGGGGACCGCGCCCAGCATCTGGTCTTCACCTCGCCGGGCCTGGACCGCGAAGACCTCGCGTCCCTGCTGGAGTCCTGTGTGCTCACCGACGCCGAGTACGCGGGCGGCCGGCCGGCCTGGAAGAGCCTGTCGCCCGCCTTCGACGCCCTCCTCGACCCCGTGTCGTGAGGGACCGCGTCCGCCCGGCGGCCGTACGGAGCCGGTCCATCGACGCGTATACGTCAGCACGTCCCCTACAGCACGTACAGCAGCAGCGGCAGCTCTCCCGGGCGATCAAGAACGCACGGGAGACGGCGCTGCTCCCGTACGCGTCACGGTGACGGTCGCCTCCTGGTGACGGGTGCCGTCCGGTGACGGGCGGAGGTCCCTTGCGTGGGAGACGCAGGGGACCTTCGGCATCTCCACGGGGGACGAACACCGTCCGGCAGGCGCGCCGTCGGACGCCCGCCCGGATCCTGGAACCCGCAGGGCCTGGCGTACGTCCCTTCCTCGGCTGTGAGGGTTCCGGCCCTGGTGATCCGTACCGGGTACAGGGCGCACCTCATCAGGGGTGACGGGCGGCGGCCGACGGTGAGGGAGGGGCCGGCCCGGTTCCTCGACGAGCTGTGACCGCCTCTGCACCGGCTGTCGTGCACGTGCATCTGCGCATGCATCCGCATGAGAACGCAGCTATGCTCCCGGGCAGTTGACACCATTTATCACCGGGAGACCCCTGTGCTCCACGCATACAACGGCATGGCCGCCACGGATCTCCACGATGTGGCATGGCAGAAGAGCAGGCACAGCAACTCCCAGGGCTCCTGCGTGGAGTTCGCCAAGCTGCCCGGGGGTGACATCGCGGTACGCAACTCGCGCTTCCCGGACGGCCCCGCGCTCGTCTACACACCGGCCGAGGTCCGGGCGATGCTGCTCGGCATCAAGGACGGGGAGTTCGACCATCTCGTACGGGACTGAGTGCCCGGGGGTGTCCGGGCGGCCGTAGGGGGGCCGGCCGCGGGGGCGGCGCGGCGTCCGCACACGGCAACCGGGCGCCCGTAGGTGACGGTGCGCCCGGCGTGAGGAAGCGGCTACGGCAGTCGGAAGAGGGCCCACACGATCTTGCCGTGTGCGGCACCGGCCAGCGGATGCCAGCCCCAGCTGTCGCTGAAGGAATCCACGAGATGCAGCCCCCGGCCCGACTCCGCGGCGGAGTCCGCCTCGCCGGCGACCGGTGAATCATCGCTCGGGTCCCGTACGGCGCAGATCAGCCGGGAGGACCAGCGCATCAGATGCAGCCGGGCGGGCGGGGCGGTGTCGGGGTGCTCCGGAGCGGCCAGGATCGCGTGCCGCAGGGCATTGGTGACGAGCTCGGAGACCACCAGGGCGACCGAGTCGAAGAGATCGTCCAGATCCCAGCCCTGCAGGGTCTCGCGGGTGAACGCACGTGCACAGCGCACCGATTCATAGCGCGCCGGGAGCGTGCGGGAAGCGGAACCGGAGACAGCCAAGGGGTCGACGGGAGGAAAGCCCTGCCATAACGGCTCGAGCATGGTCAAAACCTTGGTCCCCATGCGAGGCACTCCTGGCGTTCGCGGACGTCATGACCCTGGCCGGTCAGCCGGATCTGGCGGATCTTTCACGAGCGTGCATGCGTGCGACGCCTATGGTTCCCAATGCGCGGGACAGATGCAAGGGCAGATGCACGTGCACGTGCCGAGGTTGTACCGGAGTAGACCGATTCCTTCGGAATTCTTCCTGCGGCTTCATGGGGACGGCCGGCCGGAGCCTCACATATCAGTAACCGGATGAGCACTCAACGAAGCCCGAACGTGGCAGACTGCGGCCCACTGTTGGGACAGGGTGGGGTCACAGGAGGGTCTGAGAGGTGTCCGCAAGTGAGTCGAGCGGGTCGGTGGTGCGGCGGATCCTGCTCGGGTCGCAGCTCCGTCGGCTGCGTGAATCGCGCGGGATAACCCGTGAGGCGGCCGGCTACTCGATCCGTGCGTCCGAATCGAAGATCAGCCGCATGGAGTTGGGCCGCGTGAGCTTCAAGGCACGGGATGTGGAGGACCTGCTCACGCTGTACGGGGTCGGTGACGCGCAGGAGCGCGAGGCACTGCTGTCCCTGGCGCGCGAGGCGAATGTCGCCGGCTGGTGGCACAGCTACACCGATGTGCTGCCCGGCTGGTTCCAGACGTATGTCGGTCTGGAAGGAGCCACTTCGCTGCTCCGGGTCTACGAAGTCCAGTTCGTGCACGGGCTGTTGCAGACCGAGAGCTATGCACAGGCCGTCGTCAGACGTGGCATGCCGGATGCCGGGCCCGCCGAGATCGAGCGCCGTGTCGCGCTGCGTATGGAGCGGCAGAAGCTGCTGGTGACCGAGCGGTCGGCGCAATTCCACTGTGTGCTGGACGAGGCCGCCCTGCGTCGCCCGTACGGCGAACGGTCGGTCATGCGCGAGCAGGTGAAGCATCTGATCGAGGTGTCCGAAAGACCGAATGTGCGGCTGCAGGTGATGCCGTTCAGTCTGGGCGGGCATGCCGGCGAGAGCGGAGCCTTCACCATGCTCGGCTTCCAGGAGTCGGGTCTGCCGGACGTCGTCTATCTGGAGCAGCTGACGAGCGCGCTCTATGTGGACAAGCCCGAAGAGGTGGCGCAGTACGCGCGGATGATGGACCGCCTCCAGGAAGAAGGGCCGAATCCGGCCGAGACCAGGGACCTGTTGCGCGGTCTGCTCCAACTGATGTGACGCATCGGTAGGATGGCGCACCATCAGGAGTCAGCACCCCCCAATGCGGCGCCCTGAGCGCCCTGTTCTCCAGATCGGGATGGCATGTCCTACTTCGACGAGTTGGCGTATCAGTTCATCGACGGCGAGTGGCGGTCCGGCAGCGGCTCATGGGACATCGTCGACTTCAATCCTTATAACGGGGAGAAGCTGACCTCCATAACCGTCGCCACGGTCGAGGAGATCGACCAGGCCTACCGTGCCGCCGAGCGCGCACAGCGGGCGTGGGGCGCCACCAATCCGTACACCCGGCGGCTCGTCTTCGAGCGCGTGCTGCGGATCATCGACGACCGTGAGGCGGAGCTGGCCGAGACGATCGCCGCCGAGGTCGGCGGCACGCTCGTCAAGGTGGGCTTCGAGCTGCATCTGGCCAGGGAATTCCTGCGCGAGGCGATACAGCTCGCGCTGCGCGCCGAGGGCCGCATTCTGCCCTCGCCCATCGATGGCAAGGAGAACCGTCTCTACCGGCTGCCGGTCGGTGTCGTCGGTGTCATCAGCCCCTTCAACTTCCCCTTCCTGCTGTCGCTCAAGTCCGTCGCGCCGGCCCTGGCGCTCGGCAATGCCGTCGTCCTCAAGCCGCACCAGAACACCCCGGTGTGCGGCGGCGGCCTGGTCGCCAAGATCTTCGAGGAGGCGGGGCTGCCGGCGGGGCTGCTCAACGTCGTGGTCACCGATATCGCCGAGATCGGTGATGCGCTCATCGAGCACCCGGTGCCCAAGACCATCTCCTTCACCGGCTCCGAGAAGGTCGGCCGGCATGTCGCGACGGTCGCCGCCGCCCACTTCAAGCACTCCGTGCTGGAACTGGGCGGCAACAGCGCACTGGTCGTCCTCGACGACGCCGATATCGACTACGCGGTGGACGCCGCCGTCTTCAGCCGCTTCGTTCACCAGGGCCAGGTCTGTATGGCCGCCAACCGGGTGCTCGTGGACCGCGCCGTGGAGCGGGAGTTCACCGAGAAGTTCGTCGCCAGGGTCGCGGCCCTGAAGGTGGGCGACCCCACCGACCCGCAGACCCATATCGGCCCGCTGATCAACGAGGGGCAGGCCGAGGCGATCACCTCGCTGGTGGACCGCGCGGTCGCCGGCGGTGCCTCGGCGCTCCTCCACGGCGAGACCCGGGGCACGCTGGTGGCACCGAGCGTGCTGAGCGGGCTGCCGGAAGACTCCCCGCTGCTGCAGCAGGAGATCTTCGGACCGGTCGTGGTGCTGGTGCCGTTCGACGGTGACGACGAGGCGGTGCGGCTCACCAACTCGACGCCGTACGGGCTCAGCGGCGCCGTGCACACCGCCGACATCGAGCGCGGTGTGCGCTTCGCCAAGTGCATCGAGACCGGGATGTTCCACGTCAACGACGCCACGGTGCACGATGAGCCGATCGTGCCCTTCGGCGGCGCGAAGAGCTCCGGGGTGGGGCGGCTGAACGGCGACGCGATGGTGGAGGCCTTCACCACGACCAAGTGGATCTCCATCCAGCACGGGCGTTCGCAGTTCCCGTTCTGAGGAACGAGGGGTCGAGGGCGACCGCCCGCGGGTTGCGGACAGAAGCTGACCGCAAGGGCTCCTACCTTGAGTGATGTCGAAAGGCGGACGGCGAACGGCCGGCCGCCGAGGATGTTCACGAAAGGCGGCTCTCATGCCCACTCACGTTCTTGCCGAGGCCCACGGTGACGAGGCCGGCGCGCTGCTGGCCTTCCTGGAGGCCCAGCGCGGCGGGCTGCGGCGGGCGGTCCTGGGGCTGACCGACGAGCAGGCGGCCCGGCGCCCCAGCGCCGGCGAGCTGTCGCTGGCCGGGCTGGTCAAGCATGTCGCGGAGACCGAACAGACCTGGGTAGAGACCGCGCAGCAACGGCGGCACTCCATCGAGCGGACCGCCGAGAACTGGCACCTGAGCTTCCGGCTCGCGGACGGCGAGAGCCTGGCGGAGGTGCTGGTGTTCTGGGACGGGGTCGCGCGGCGTACGGAGGAGTTCATCCGCTCCGTGCCGAGCCTGAACGACACCTTCCCGCTGCCCGTGGCGCCGTGGTACCCGCCGGAGGCCCGGCAGTCGATGCGCTGGCTGGTGCTGCACCTGATCGAGGAGACGGCCCGGCACGCCGGCCACGCCGACATCCTCCGTGAGTCCCTGGACGGCCGGACGGCCTTTGCGCTGGTGGACGAGGAGCAAAAGGTGCAGCAGGGGTGAGCGCGGGGCCCGGCCGCCGCGCTCTAGGCTGACGGCAAGGGCGGGTGAGGGATGAGGAGACGATGTCGGCGATCCGGCTGTTGGTACTGGGCGCCGTGCGGCAGCACGGCCGGGCGCACGGCTATCAGGTGCGCAACGACCTGGAGTACTGGGGCGCCCATGAGTGGTCCAACGCCAAGCCCGGCTCGATCTACCACGCGCTCAAGCAGATGGCCAAGCAAGGGCTGCTGCACGCCCATGACATCGCGCCCAGCACCGCCGGCGGTCCGCCGCGTACCGAGTACGAGCTGACCGCGGCGGGCGAGGCGGAGTACTTCGCGCTGCTGCGCGCGGCGCTCGCCCAGTACGACCAGAAGGTCGACATGCTCAGCGCGGCCCTCGGCCTGGTCGTCGATCTGCCGCGGGCCGAGGCGGTGGCGCTGCTCAAGGAGCGGGTGCGGGCGCTGGAGGAGTGGCGGAGCACGGTCACCGAGTACTACACGCCCGAGGAAGGCCCCGAACGGCTCGGCCATATCGGCGAGATCATGAATATGTGGGTGCACTCCGCGGACAGCGGCGCCGCATGGACGCGGGGGCTGATCGAGCGGATCGAGGGCGGGGCGTATGTCTTCGCCGGCGAGGGGGAGCCGTTCGTCGGCGTACTCGCCGAAGGGCAGGAGAACCCGTACGCGACGGAGGGTGCGGGATCCGAGGAGGGCGTGGAGCCTGAGGGGGAAGCGGGCCCTGAGGGGGGAGCGGACCCTGAGGGGGAAGCGGGCCCTGAGGGCGACGGGGATTCCGGGCGCACGGGTGGTGGCGGCGCCGCGAAGAAGACCTCTTGATCACCTTTGACTGAACGGGAGGTCCTCGCGCCTTCGCGGCGGAACGGTTTCCGCCCTAGTGGTGGAACGCCGTCGCGACGTTCGCCGGGCGCTGCAACGGCTCCGCCTGTTCGCGCAGTTCGGGCAGCAGCTGTTCCAGGTCGGCGAGGAACAGGTCGGCGAGGTCCATGGAGAAGCCGTTGCGGCAGACCACCCGCAGGACGGACAGGTCCTCGCGTTTCGGGGGGAAGGTGTAGGCGGGGATCAGCCAGCCGCGCTCCTTCATCCGCCGGGAGACGTCGAAGACGTCGAAGGCGGTGACGTCGTCCGCGGTCGTGAAGGCGAAGACCGGCAGCTGGTCGCCGTGGGTCAGCATGCTGAAGTCGCCCAGCGCGCTGATCCGTTCGGCCATCGAACGGGCCACGTCGCGGGTCGCCTGCTGTACGGCGCGGAAGCCGGCCCGGCCGAGCCTCAGAAACGTGTAGTACTGCGCGGCGACCTGGGCGCCGGGCCGGGAGAAGTTGAGCGCGAAGGTCGGCATATCGCCGCCCAGATAGTTGACGCGGAAGACCAGCTCCTCGGGCAGCGCCTCCCCATCGCGCCACAGCGCCCAGCCGACGCCCGGGTAGACCAGGCCGTATTTGTGCCCCGAGGTGTTGATGGAGGCGACCCGCGGCAGCCGGAAGTCCCAGACCAGCTCCTGGTCGAGGAACGGGGCGATCATGGCGCCGGACGCGCCGTCCACATGGACCGGGATGTCCCAGCCCTGCTGCTTCTGGATCTCGTCGAGCGCCGTGCAGATCTCGGACACCGGCTCGTACGACCCGTCGAAGGTCGAGCCGAGGATCGCCACCACGCCGATGGTGTTCTCGTCGCACAGCCCGGCGGCGGAGTCCGCATCCAGATGGAAGCGGTCGCCCTCCATCGGGACCATGCGTGCCTCGACCTCCCAGAAGTTGCAGAACTTCTCCCAGCAGACCTGGACGTTGGCCCCCATGACGAGGTTGGGCCGGGCCCGGTCCGGATACCGGTCCTTGTTCCGCTGCATCCAGCGCCGCTTGAGGGCCATGCCGGCGAGCATGCAGGCCTCGCTCGACCCGGTGGTGGAACAGCCGATGGCGGCCGACGGATCGGGGGCGTGCCACAGGTCGGCGAGCATCGCCACACACCGCCTCTCCAGTTCGGCGGTGCGCGGGTACTCGTCCTTGTCGATCATGTTCTTGTCCCGGCACTCCGACATCAGCACGCCGGCCTGCGGCTCCATCCAGGTCGTGACGAACGTCGCCAGGTTCAGCCGGGAGTTGCCGTCCAGCATCAGCTCGTCGTGCACGAACTGATAGGCGGTGTGCGGGGAGATGGGGCCGTCGGGCAGGGTGTGCCGCGGTGGCGAGGTCTCCATACCGGCGACCGGGTCGGCCTCGCCGTAGAAAGGGTTGACCGGGTGCGCGATGTGCTTACGGTCGGATGCCGATGCGCCTTTGTGCAGAGTCATCTGTCGCCACTACCCGTCAACTGGCCGGTGAAAGGCCGTGTTTGATGGCCTTCGTGAATTTCACTACGCGCTCGGCCTGGATGCGGGCCGCAGTGCGTGCCTCGTCGTCGAGCGGGGTGTCCGGGCCGCCGACATGGGAGGTGCCGTAGGGATTGCCGTCGGTGAACTTCGCCGGGTCGGTGTAGCCCGGTGTCACGAGGATGCCGCCGAAATGGTGGACGGTGTGGTAAAGCGCGAGCAGGGTGGACTCCTGGCCGCCGTGCTTGGTGGCACTCGCGGTGAAGCCGCTGTAGACCTTGTCGGCCAGTTTGCCCTGCTGCCAGAGGCCGCCCAGGGTGTCGATGTACTGCTTGAGCTGCGAGGTCACATTCCCGAAGCGGGTGGGGGTCCCGAAGATCACCGCGTCCGCCCAGAGCATGTCCTCGTGGGTGGCCTCCATGATGTCGGCGGTGGCCGCGGCGTTCGCCGCCCATGCCGGGTTGGCGTCGATCGCGGTCTGCGGGGCGAGTTCCGCGGTCCGGCGCAGTCGCACATCGGCCCCGGCGTGCTCGGCGGCGTCCGCGATCCGCCGGGCGAGCTCGGCGATGGTGCCGGTCGACGAGTAGTAGATGACGGCGACCTTCACGTCATGCACGGGCATGAGCACCTCCTGGAACCCGACAATAAGGGCATAAGGGGTGCGTGGCCTCCAGAGTTCACCCAGTGGAAGCGCAAGGGGCGGGCGGCCGTCCCGGAGGACCGCCACCCGCCCGTATCCGCGTCTGCGCAGTGGCGCCGGGCCTGCCCGCCCGGCGCCGGCTCAGCTCGTGGTGGCCAGCGACAGCTTCGCGGCGAAGCCGAGGAAGGCCGCGCCCGCGCCCGCGGACAGCCCGGCCGTCAGCCGCTTGCGGCGCCGGAAGGTCGCCGCCAGAAACGTCCCGCTGAAGATCAGGACCGACAGATACGTGAAGCTGAACAGCTGCGCCCAGGCACCCAGTGTCAGGAACGACAGCACCGGATGGGCATAGGACGGGTCGACGAACTGCACGAAGAAGGAGATGAAGAACAAAATCGCCTTGGGGTTGAGCAGGCTGACCACCAGCGCCCTGCGGTACGGCCGCTCCACCGTCTCCTTCGGCGCCTCGGGAGCCTCGCCCTGCCGCTCGGCCCTCCGTGCCTCCCGGCCGCGCCACAGCGCCCAGGCGCCGCGCAGCATCCCGACCGCCAGCCACGTCAGATAGCCGGCGCCGGCGAACTTCACGACGGCGAACAGCACCGGGCTGGTCTGCAGCAGCGAGGCCACCCCGCCGGCCGACAGCGTCATCAGCACCGTGTCACCGCACAGCACACCGGCCGCCGCCCGGTAGGCGACCCGCGGGCCGCGCCGGGCCGCCACCGAGACGACGTACAGCGAATTCGGGCCCGGCAGCAGAATGATCAGTGCGAGCCCCACCAGATACGTGGACAGATCCGTTATCCCCAGCATGTGCGGCAGGATCTCATCCCCGCGTCCGCCGCCTCACCGGCTTTTCATGATGCGGACTTGCACCTCACGTGACGTGAGGACACATCGTGGAGGGCGTACCGAGAAGGGAGCGGATATGAGCTATGCGGTAGGGCAGGTCGCCGCCTTCGCCGGGGTCACGGTGCGCACCTTGCACCACTACGACGAGATCGGGCTGCTGCTGCCCGGCGAACGCAACCACGCAGGTCACCGGCGCTACGGCGAGGACGACCTGGACCGGCTGCAGCAGATCCTGTTCTACCGGGAGCTCGGGTTTCCGCTCGACGAGGTCGCGGTCCTCCTGGACGACCCGCACGCGGACCCGCAGGAACATCTGCGGCGCCAGCACGACCTGCTGACCGGGCGGATCGGCAGACTCCAGGAGATGGCCGCCGCCGTCGAACACGCGATGGAGGCACGAAGGATGAAGGTACGGCTCACACCGGAAGAGAAGTTCGAGGTCTTCGGGGACTTCGACCCCGACGAGTACGCCGCGGAGGCCGAGGAGCGCTGGGGCGGCACGGACGCCTACAAGGAGTCGCAGCGCAGGGCGGCCGCATACACCAAGGACGACTGGAAGCGGCTGACGGCGGAGTTCGACGCCCTCCACCGCGCGATGGCGGACCTGCTCGCGCAGGACGTGCCGGCGGACTCCGAGGCGGCCATGGATGTCGCGGAGCAGCACCGGCGGTTCATCAGCGGGGCGTACTACGACTGCACCTACGAGATCCACAGCGGACTCGGCGAGATGTACGTCGCGGACGAGCGGTTCACCGCCACCTACGAGGCCATCAGGCCCGGCCTCGCCGTCTACCTGCGCGACGCGATGCTGGCCAACGCCATCCGCCACCTGTGATCCGTACGGGCCGGGGAAGCGCGCCCCCGGCCCGTACGGCCTGCTCGGCACCGGCCGGTGCGCCGCCCTCCGCACGCCCGGCCAGGCGCTCAGCCCTGCGGAGAGAGCACCACGGCCGTCCCGTAGGCGCACACCTCGGTGCCCACGTCCGCGGCCTCCGTGACATCGAAGCGGAACATCAGCACCGCATTCGCACCGCGCGAGCGGGCCTGCTCCACCAGCCGTTCCATCGCCTGGTTACGGGTCTCGACCAGGGTCTTGGTCAGGCCGCGCAGTTCGCCGCCGATCATGGACTTCAGGCCCGCGCCGATCTGGCTGCCGAGGTGGCGCGAGCGCACGGTCAGGCCGAAGACCTCGCCGATGACCCGTTCCACGTGAAACCCCGGGACGTCGTTGGTCGTCACCACCAGGACGTCGGACTGCGCATGCTGTCCGCCGCCGTACTCCTCGATGCCCATCGCGCGCACCTCCTTGCGGCCAGCATCACCCGGCCCTCCGGGAGCGGCCAGCGGTCGGGGGCGCTCGGGTGGGGCCCCAGGGCCCGCCTGGAACCAAGGGGAGTCACCCGGCGTTGATAGTTTTGGGCCGCACATGCGCCTGCACCCTCGTCGCTTCGCTCGTCGCACCGCACGATCCGGCGCCCTCGACCCAGGAGCCTTCACCCCGTGAATACTCTCGCGCTCGGCCCCCAGTGGCTGGACCCGGACTATCTGATCGCGACCTTCGGCCTGGCCGGCGTCCTGTTCATCGTCTTCGCGGAGTCCGGCCTGCTGATCGGCTTCTTCCTGCCGGGCGACTCGCTGCTGTTCACCACCGGTCTGCTGGTGACGACGAACAAGCTGGACCGGCCGCTGTGGATGGTGTGCTCCCTGGTCGTCCTGGCTGCCGTCCTCGGTGACCAGGCGGGGTATCTCTTCGGCCGCAAGGTCGGCCCCTCGCTCTTCAAGCGCCCCGACTCCCGCCTCTTCAAGCAGGAGAACGTCGAGAAGGCGCATGCCTTCTTCGAGAAGCACGGCCCCAAGTCGCTGATCCTGGCCCGCTTCGTGCCGATCGTGCGGACCTTCACCCCGATCATCGCCGGTGTGAGCCGGATGAACTACCGCTCCTTCCTCACTTTCAACCTCATCGGCGGCGCACTGTGGGGCGCCGGTGTCACGCTGCTCGGCGCCTCGCTGGGGAACATCGCGTTCGTCCACAAGCACATCGAGCTGATCCTGATCGCGATCGTGCTGATCTCCGTCGTACCGATCGCCATCGAGTACCTCCGCGCCCGCGGCAAGGCCAAGAACGAGCCCGCCCCGGTCGGTCCCGCCGACCGTCCCCACGGCGCCGCCCCCGACACCCGCCGCGGCCGCCACGCCAAGCGCTGACGACCGGGCGAGAGCCCCCGGCCCGTCGCCGCCCCCGCACCCCAGCGGCCGACCGCCCGCCGCAGGCGCCACGGCGAGGCCGCCGACAGCGTGCTCCACCGGCACAGTGTCTACGAACCGGTAGCCGAAACGTCGCCCCCGAGCACGCGCGGTCCACCCCCATCAGGCATCGTGTCCTTGTCATCCGTCAGGAGGCTTACGAGGAGAGCGAAGACCCGTGGCGTCGGACCCACAACGCGGCCAGCGCGGCACGAGCGGCAGCGGCAGCAGCAGCGGCTCCTCGGACCAGACCGGTTCCGAAGAGCGCAAGCCCCATCCGGACGAGGCGCACAGCGCCTTCACCCCGCCGCTGGGCGTGCCCTATCCGCCGCTCCCCGAGGACGAGCACCCCACCTCGGAGTTCGCGCTGCCTTCCGGCCTGCGCCCGGAAACCGCGGGCGAACAGGAGGGCTCGGCGTTCGCGCGCCCCAGCAGCACCACCGGCCAGACCCCGATGCCCGCCGGCTCCACCGCCCTGAGTTACGCCTTCACCCCGCCGCACGGCATCCCTGCCGTCCGCCTCACCAAGGAGGCTCCCTGGCAGGACCGGATGCGGACGATGCTCCGGATGCCGGTGGGGGAGCGGCCGGTCCCCGAGCGCTTCGAGCGGGCCGACGACGAGACCGGCCCTGCCGTACCCCGCGTGCTCGACCTGACGCTGCGTATCGGGGAGATCCTGCTCGCCGGTGGTGAGGGCGCGGAGGACGTCGAGGCCGCGATGTTCGGCGTCGCGCACGCCTACGGGCTGGAGCGCGTCGAGCCGACCGTCACCTTCACGTTGCTGTCGATCTCCTACCAGCCGTCGCTGGTCGACGACCCGGTCACGGCCAGCCGGACGGTGCGGCGCCGCGGTGTCGACTACAACCGGCTCTCCGCGGTCTTCCGGCTCGTCGACGAGATCGCGTCCGAGGGCATCACCCTCGAAGAGGCCTACCGCGGCCTCGCCGAGATCCGCCGTAACCGCCACCCCTACCCGAGCTGGGCGCTGACGGTGGCCTCCGGGCTGCTGTCCGGTGCCGCCTCCATACTGGTCGGCGGCGGGCTGCTGGTGTTCGTCGCGGCCGCGGTGGGCTCGATGCTCGGCGACCGGCTGGCCTGGCTCGCGTCCGCGCGCGGGCTGCCGGAGTTCTACCAGTTCGTGGTCGCCGCGATGCCGCCCGCCGCGGTGGGCGTCGCCTTCGGTCTGGCGCACGCCAATGTGCAGGCGTCCGCCGTGATCACCGGTGGACTGTTCGCGCTGATCCCGGGGCGGGCACTGGTCGCCGGCGTCCACGACGGGCTGACCGGCTACTACATCACCGCCGCCGCCCGTCTGCTGGAGGTCGGCTACCTCATCGTCGGCATCGTCGTCGGCGTGCTCAGCGTGCTCTACATCGGTCTTCAGCTGAACCCCGGCCTCCGTCGGCTCAACCCCGAGGAGACGCTGGGGGTGTACAACGAGCCGCTGGTGCAGATCGTCGCGTCCATGCTGCTGGCGCTGGCGTTCTGCGTGCTGCTCCAGCAGGAACGCAACACCGTGGCCTTTGCGACCTTGAACGGTGGCGTCGCCTGGGTCGTGTACGGCGCGCTCGCCTACGTCGTCGGAATGAACCCCGTGCCCGCCACCGCGATCGCGGCCGGACTGGTCGGCCTCTTCGGCCAGTTGCTCTCCCGTTACCGCTATGCGTCCGCGTTGCCGTACGTCACCGCGGCCATCGGCCCGCTGCTGCCCGGTAGTGCCACGTACTTCGGCCTGCTCAACTTCGCCCAGGGGCATCTGCCGCAGGGCCTCACGTCCCTGGTCCAGGCCGTCTCGCTGGCGCTGGCCATCGCGGTGGGGGTCAACCTCGGTGCCGAGGTCGCGCGGCTGTTCCTGCGGGCGCCCGGCCTCCAGGAGGCCGGCACCGGCCGTCGCGCCGCCAAGCGCACCCGCGGCTTCTAGCCGCGCCTTTCGGATCAGCGCGGGACCGCGACGCCCGGCGGCCCGCCCCCGACACGCACAACGGGCGGCAACCCAACCGGGTGCCGCCCGTTCGCGTAAGAAAATCAGCGCGCAGACCCCGGCGCGTCGCGGTCAGCAATCCCCCGCCGCACGCCGGAACGGCACGACTGTGTCAGTGCTTGCCGCCCTGCGCCTCAAGGCGCTTGTACGAGGCCTCGATCTCGGCCTCGGCCTCGGTGCGGCCGACCCAGTTGGCGCCCTCGACGGACTTGCCGGGCTCCAGGTCCTTGTAGACCTCGAAGAAGTGCTGGATCTCCAGGCGGTCGAACTCCGATACGTGGTGGATGTCCCGCAGGTGCTCCACACGCGGGTCGGACGCCGGTACGCACAGCAGCTTGTCGTCGCCGCCGGCCTCGTCCGTCATCCGGAACATGCCGATGGCGCGGCACTTGATGAGGCAGCCGGGGAAGGTCGGCTCGTCCAGGATGACCAGGGCGTCGAGCGGGTCGCCGTCCTCGCCCAGGGTGTTCTCGACAAAGCCGTAGTCGGCCGGGTAGCTGGTCGAGGTGAAGAGTCGACGGTCCAGGCGGATCCGGCCGGTCTCGTGGTCCACCTCGTACTTGTTCCGCGAACCCTTCGGGATCTCGATGGTGACGTCGAACTCCACGGGTGGCTCCTCCATGATCAACACATACGTCTGGTGATTAAGTGTCCCCCACGCAGGTGTGTGGTGGCGAAAGGGGCTGGTCCGAGGTGCCGGAGACCGGAAAGTGGCAGGTCAGATGGCAGTCGGCGGAACGGTCCGCGCGGGCGGCGACGCACGTGGCGGTCCGGTCGGCGCAGACAGCGGTCGATGCCGCGCGGCAGGCCTGGCAGGCCACACCGCGCCATACCCAGCAGACCTGGCGGCTGACGGCGGTATCGGCAGCCACCGGCCTGGCGGTCGCGCTCGCCGCGGTGGCGGCGGCCGGGCCGTGGGACTCGGGTCAGCGTACGGCCGAGCGCGCGGAGGCGGGCTCGATGGACGGTGCCAGTGGTGAGCATCACGCCGCCGACCCCGGTCCGGCACCCAGCGCCCCGCCCGTGCTGCCCGCGCTCGGCGGTGTGGTGCACGGCGCCGCGGGTCGTGGCGCCGCCCCCGTGCCCACCGACGCCGGGCTGGCCGACGCGCTCGCACCGCTGTTGAAGGACCCGGCGCTCGGCCCGCTGCGCACGGCCTCCGTCCTGGACGTCGCCGCGGGCCGCGAGGTCTTCGGCGAGCGCCAGGGCACGGCCGCCACCCCCGCCTCCACCGTCAAGCTCGCCACCGCCGTCGCCGCGCTCTCCGCGCTCGGACCCGACCACCGCATCGACACGACCGTCGTCATGGGCGGCAAGAACCGCATCATCCTGGTCGGCGGCGGCGACCCCACCCTCACCGCCCGCGCCCCGCGGCCGGGCGCCGAGGAACAGCCCGCGAGTCTGCGCGCCCTCGCCGACGCCACCGCCCGCACCCTCAAGCAGCGCCACACCACCAAGGTCAGCCTCGGCTACGACACCGGCGCGTACGCGGGCCCCGTCGAGCACCCCATCGGCCCGAACGAGAACATCGCCCCCGTCACCGCCCTGATGACCGACGAGGCGCGCCTCGACGACTCCGAGCACGGCACCGCCCCCCGCGACACCGACCCGGCCCACGCCGCGGCCCGCACCTTCGCCGGGCTGCTCCACGAGCGCGGCATCACCGTCGACGGCGACCCCGCCGGCGCCAAGGCCCCCAAGAAGCCCGACCGGATCGCCACCGTCCGCTCCCTGCCGCTGTCCGCGCTCGTCGAGCGGATGCTCACCTACAGCGACAACGACATCGCCGAGGCGCTGGCCCGCCAGACCGCCCTGGCCGCGCGGCAGCCGGCCAGCTTCGCCGGCGCCGGAAAGGCCGTACACACCGCCCTCGAACGGCAGCACCTGCCCTTGTCCGGCGCCGTCTTCGAGGACGGCAGCGGCCTCGACCGCGACGACAAGGTCACCGCCGCCCTGCTCTCCCACCTCCTGCTGCAGGCCTCTTCGCCCGACCGGCCCGCGCTGCGCCCCGTCGTCACCGGCCTGCCGGTGGCCGCCTTCACCGGCACCCTCAGCAACCGCTACCGGGGGGAGAGCGCCGGCGCCGGCGCCGTACGGGCCAAAACGGGCACCCTCACCGGCGTGAACACCCTGGCCGGCAGCGTCGTCGACGCCGACGGCCGGCTCCTCGTCTTCTCCTTCATGACCACCGGCACCTCCGACCCCCAGGGCGCCCAAAACGCCCTCGACAAACTCGCCTCAGCGGTGGCCAACTGCGGCTGCCGCTAGACCCGGCAAGGCCCGTCACCGCACCCACGGGCCCCCCGCGGCGGACCGGTCCGCCGCGGGCGCCACGGTGAGCCGGCACCACGGCGGGAAAGCCAAAAACGCGGTCCGCTACCCCACAGCGGAGCGCCCACGTACGGTGAACTCATGACGAGCATCGGTGGAACCGAGATGGTCGACTGGAATCTCGCGGTCGCGACCGCCACCCGTTTCGTGCGGCCGGGGCCGGAGGTGAGCCGGGACGAGGCGCGCGCGATCGTCGCCGAGCTGCGCAAGCACGCCAAATCCTCCGAGGCGCACGTCCGTGCCTTCACGCGGATGGCACAGCCCGACGCGACGGGCGACGCGCCGCATGACACGCCGGTCCTCGTCGTGGACCGGCCCGGCTGGATCAAGGCGAACGTCGCCGGGTTCCGGGCCGTGCTCAAGCCGCTGCTGGCCAAGATGGAGGACCGCCGCTCGGCGGTGCCCGGCGGCGCGGTGCTCGGCGCGGTGGGCGGCAAGGTGACCGGCGTGGAGCTGGGCATGCTGCTGTCGTTCCTGGCCTCGCGGGTCCTCGGCCAGTACGAGACCTTCGCACCGGCCTCCCGGGATCTGCCGGCCGCGGCACAGGGCGGCCGGCTGCTCCTCGTCGCGCCGAACATCGTGCACGTGGAGCGCGAACTGGAGGTGGAGCCGCACGACTTCCGGCTGTGGGTGTGCCTCCATGAGGAGACCCACCGCACCCAGTTCACCGCCGTCCCGTGGCTGCGGGACCACATCGAGGGTGAGATCCAGGCGTTCCTCGGCGAGACGGACATCGATCCGGGCACCCTTCTGGAGCGGCTGCGCGAGGCCGCCCAGTCGCTGGCCGGCGCCAAGCCCGAGGGCGAGGAGGGCGAGGAGGAGGGCAGCCGCTCCCTCGTCGACCTCGTCCAGACGCCCGCGCAGCGCGAGATCCTCGGCCGGCTGACCGCGGTGATGTCCCTGCTGGAGGGCCACGCCGACTACGTGATGGACGGCGTGGGACCCGATGTCGTGCCGTCGGTCGCCGAGATCCGGGAGAAGTTCCAGAAGCGCCGGGCCAGCGGCGCCGGGCGGCTGGACCAGGCGCTGCGCAAGCTGCTCGGCCTGGACGCCAAGCTGCGGCAGTACCGCGACGGTGAGCGGTTCGTCAGCGCGGTCGTCGAGGAGGCCGGCATGGACGGCTTCAACCGCGTCTGGACGTCGCCGAACACCCTCCCGACCAAACAAGAGATCGCCAAACCGGCGGACTGGATCGCGCGGGTGCACCGCAAGGCGGACGGGGCACCGTAAGCCAACGGCGTGAGCTGGGCACGCCGGGTGGCAGTAGCGCGCCCCTTCAATCACCCGTCTGAGGGACCGTTACGGATGGATAGGCGTGCAATGCTCGGGGAACCGCTCGCCTCTGTCACCATCTAGGCACTCTGTGTGACGAAGTTGCCCTCACCGGCCCGAGGCTCCCCAGCTGAACGATTGGAAACGGACATGGGTCCCCATCCAGCGGTCGCCGCGATACGCCTGGCGGTCCGCCGCGTACTCCACGACGTCCTCACCCACCACTGCGCGCAGGACCGGCACGAGCCCCCGCTCGTGCTCGTCGCCTGCTCCGGCGGCGCCGACTCGATGGCGCTCGCCTCCGCTCTCGCCTTCGAGGCCCCCAAGCTCGGCGTCCGCGCCGGGGGCGTCACCATCGACCACGGCCTCCAGGAGGGCTCGGACCTCCGCGCCACCGAGGTCGCCCTGCGCCTGCGGGGCCTGCGGCTGGACCCGGTCGAGGTCGTCGCCGTCCACGTGGGCGAATCCCATCGGGTGGCGCACGGCGCCTCGTACCGGGGTGGTGGGGGGCGACGGGTGGGTGGGCCGGAAGCCGCCGCCCGCGACGCCCGTTACGCCGCCCTGGACACCATCGCGGAGCGCCACGGCGCCACCGCGGTCCTCCTCGGCCACACCCGCGACGACCAAGCGGAAACGGTGCTGCTCGGTCTCGCCCGCGGATCCGGGACCCGCTCGCTCTCCGGTATGGCCGCGACCAGCGGCAGGGACGGCCGCTACCGCCGGCCCTTCCTCGACGTGGACCGCCAGACCGCCCGCAAGGCCTGCCTGATCCAGTCGCTGCCCGTCTGGGACGACCCGCACAACGCCGACCCCGCCTACACGCGCTCACGGCTCCGCCACGAGGGCCTGCCCGCATTGGAGAAGGCGCTCGGCAAGGGCGTCGTCGAGGCGCTGGCCCGTACCGCCCAGCTCTCCCGCGACGACGCCGACGCCCTGGACGCCTGGGCCGCCGACGCGGAGGACACGGTCCTCGACGACACCGGCACCCTCGACATCGCCGCCCTCTTCGCCCTGCCTCCCGCGGTACGCCGCCGGGTGCTGCGCCGGGCCGTCATCGGCGCCGGCTCACCGGCCGGTTCGCTCTTCGCCCGCCACATCGAGGAAGTGGACCGCCTGATCACGGCCTGGAGGGGGCAGGGGGCCATCAACCTCCCCGGGCGCGTAGGTGTGCGACGGCAGGGTGGCAGACTGGTGATTCGGCAGGGCTGAGCCGCAGACGCTGCCCCGCACCGAAGTCTCACGACTGACGCGAACACCGAACAGAGCGAGAGTGGCACGGGTGGACGACAAGGACATGGGTTCCGACCTTCAGTCGGTACTCATCAGCAAGCAAGAGATCGACACGAAGCTGGCTGATCTGGCCGCGAAGATCGACGCGGAGTACGCGGGCAAGGACCTGCTCATCGTCGGTGTCCTCAAGGGCGCCGTGATGGTCATGGCGGACCTGGCGCGCGCGCTGTCCACCCCCGTCACGATGGACTGGATGGCCGTGTCGTCGTACGGCGCGGGCACCCAGTCCTCCGGCGTGGTCCGGATCCTCAAGGACCTCGACACCGACATCAAGGGCAAGCACGTCCTGATCGTCGAGGACATCATCGACTCCGGCCTGACGCTGTCGTGGCTGCTGTCGAACCTCGGCTCGCGGGAGCCGGCCTCGCTGGAGGTCTGCACGCTGCTGCGCAAGCCGGACGCGGCCAAGGTCGCCATCGACGTGAAGTGGATCGGCTTCGACATCCCCAACGAATTCGTGGTGGGATACGGCCTCGACTTCGCGGAGAAGTACCGCAATCTGCCGTTCGTCGGTACTCTCGCGCCGCACGTCTACGGCGGCTGAGGGCGCTCCTCGCGCCCGTCCGGCCGACGTGGCCGGACGAGGCCCGGATCGGCTCTCTGTGGGCCGGCGGGAACCCTTCGGGGCTTCCCGCCGTTGGAGCAGGGAGAACGGAATCCTCGGCTGCATGTTCACCCTCGGCGCAGGCGCCGGGTGACAATGCTGGGGTACCGTCCGAAGGCAGTTCTTTTTCGGGCCAGTAATACACCGTACGCACGACCAGCCCTCCCAAGGGCGTTGTGCCTCACTGTGGCAGGAGGGACGGGGCCTTAGCGGCTCCGTATGGATGGACGTGAAGCGATACTTCCGTGGGCCGGTCATGTGGATCGTGCTGGCCGTCCTCGCCGTGGTCGTGTTGATGCAGGTCGTCGGCTCGTCCGGCGGCTACAAGACGGTGGACACCGGTCAGGTCGTCAAGGCGATCGCTGACAACAAGGTGAAATCCGCCGAGCTGACGACCGGTGACGAGAACAAGATCAAGATCGAGCTGTCGGGCTCCAACAAGATTGAGGGCTCGAACAAGCTCCAGGCGAGCTACATCGGCGACCAAGGCGTCGACGTGGCCAAGAACCTGCAGGCCAAGTACCAGACCGGCGAGATCAAGGACGGGTACACCGTCTCCCCGTCGAAGCAGAACCCGTTCGTCGGTGTGCTGCTTTCGCTGCTCCCCTTCGTCCTCATCGTGGTCGTCTTCCTGTTCCTGATGAATCAGATGCAGGGCGGCGGCTCCCGGGTGATGAACTTCGGGAAGTCGAAGGCGAAGCTCATCACCAAGGACACCCCCAAGACGACGTTCTCGGACGTCGCGGGGTCGGACGAGGCCGTCGAGGAGCTCCACGAGATCAAGGAGTTCCTCCAGGAGCCGGCGAAGTTCCAGGCCGTCGGCGCCAAGATCCCGAAGGGCGTGCTGCTGTACGGCCCGCCCGGAACGGGCAAGACGCTGCTCGCACGCGCCGTCGCCGGCGAGGCGGGCGTCCCGTTCTACTCGATCTCCGGCTCCGACTTCGTCGAGATGTTCGTCGGTGTCGGTGCCTCCCGTGTCCGTGACCTCTTCGAGCAGGCCAAGGCGAACGCCCCGGCGATCGTCTTCGTCGACGAGATCGACGCCGTCGGCCGGCACCGTGGTGCGGGCCTGGGCGGTGGCCACGACGAGCGCGAGCAGACCCTGAACCAGCTCCTGGTCGAGATGGACGGCTTCGACGTGAAGGGCGGCGTGATCCTGATCGCCGCCACGAACCGTCCGGACATCCTCGACCCGGCGCTGCTGCGCCCCGGCCGTTTCGACCGGCAGATCGCCGTCGACCGTCCGGACCTGCAGGGCCGTCTCGAAATCCTCAAGGTTCACCAGAAGGGCAAGCCGGTCACGCCGGACGTCGACCTCTCGGCCGTCGCCAAGCGCACCCCCGGCTTCACCGGTGCCGATCTGTCCAACGTGCTCAACGAGGCCGCGCTGCTGACGGCCCGGAGCGACGAGAAGCTGATCAGCAACCACTTCCTGGACGAGGCGATCGACCGCGTCGTGGCCGGCCCGCAGAAGCGGACCCGGATCATGTCCGAGAAGGAGAAGAAGATCACCGCGTATCACGAGGGCGGACACGCCCTGGTCGCGGCGGCCTCACCGAACTCCGACCCGGTGCACAAGATCACGATCTTGTCCCGCGGCCGGGCGCTGGGCTACACCATGGTCCTGCCCGACGAGGACAAGTACTCCACCACCCGCAACGAGATGCTCGACCAGCTGGCGTACATGCTGGGCGGCCGCGCGGCGGAGGAGCTGGTCTTCCACGACCCGACCACGGGTGCCGCGAACGACATCGAGAAGGCCACGGCCACGGCCCGCGCGATGGTCACGCAGTACGGCATGACCGAGCGGCTCGGCGCGATCAAGTTCGGCACGGACAACTCCGAGCCCTTCCTGGGCCGTGAGATGGGCCACCAGCGCGACTACTCGGAAGAGGTCGCCGCGCTGGTCGACGAGGAAGTCAAGAGGCTCATCGAGACCGCGCACAACGAGGCGTGGGAGATCCTGGTCGAGAACCGCGATGTGCTGGACAACCTGGTGCTGACGCTGCTGGAGAAGGAGACCCTCAACAAGGAGGAGATCGCCGAGCTCTTCAAGCACGTGGTCAAGCGCCCGGCCCGCCCGGCGTGGACCGGCTCCTCGCGTCGTACGCCTTCCAGCCGCCCGCCGGTGCTCTCGCCGCGGGAGCTGACCCCGGCCAACGGCTCGGTGACCACGACCGCCACCGTCTCCACGGAAAAGGCGGAAGCCCCCGAGGAGCAGCGCCCCGAGAGCTGATTCCGCGGCCCCCGGGCCCCGGAATAAACGCCGCGCCCCCCAGGTTTAGCCTGGGGGGCGCGGCATTTCGCGATTCCACCGCGAATTCGAGCGGGCGCAGAAGGAACGAGGCACCACATGACCGACCCTGTGACGCTCAACGTCGACGGCAAGATCGGCACATTCGACGAGAAGCGCGCCGAGAACGCCGTACGCGAGCTGCTCATCGCGGTGGGCGAGGACCCGGACCGCGAGGGGCTGCTGGAGACGCCGGCACGGGTGGCCCGCGCGTACAAGGAGATCTTCGCCGGGCTGTATCAGAAGCCCGAAGATGTGCTGACGACCACCTTCGACCTCGGTCATGACGAAATGGTGCTGGTCAAGGACATCGAGCTGGTCTCCACCTGCGAGCACCACCTCGTGCCCTTCGTCGGGGTGGCGCACGTCGGCTACATCCCGTCCGCCGACGGCAAGATCACCGGCCTGTCCAAGCTGGCCCGGCTGGTCGATGTCTACGCCCGGCGTCCGCAGGTCCAGGAGCGGCTGACCACGCAGATCGCGGACTCGCTGATGGAGATCCTGGAGCCGCGCGGCGTGATCGTCGTCATCGAGTGCGAACACATGTGCATGACGATGCGCGGGGTGCGCAAGCCGGGTGCCAAGACGACGACGTCGGCCGTGCGCGGCCAGCTGCGCGACGCCGCCACCCGTGCCGAGGCGATGAGCCTGATACTGGCCCGCTGAGGCGCACGGCCCGGAACACCGACGGCCGGGCCCCCGGACGCTGCTTGAGGGACCCGGCCGCGGGCGGGGCCTAACGGGACGGCTGCCGGCCCGTCAGGCCTTGAGGTGGTTGCCCAGCCACTCCAGGGCGGCCGGGATCTCCCGGCGCCAGGTGTTGAAGTTGTGGCCGCCGCTGTCGAGGATGATCGACGAGATCCGGCTCGGCGACTTCGTCTGCTGGATGAACCGCAGCGTCTGGTGGTAATTCCCCTCGCCCTGCTTGCTGCTGGTGACCAGCAGGTTCACCTCGGGGGCGGGCAGGTGCCGCTGACGCCACAGCAGATTGTTCTCGCGCTGCAGCTGCGAGTTGCCGCCGAAGAGGTCGCCGGTGGTGGCGTCGAGGGGGGCCTCGTAGGCGCCGGAGAGGGCGACGGCGCTGGAGTACGCGTCGGGGTGGCGCATGGCCATCTTCAGCGCGCAGTAGCCGCCGGTGGAGTCTCCGATGACACCCCAGTTCCTGGCCTCGCGCCCTATTCGGTAGTGCTCGGCGATATCCGCACGCAGGTCCTTGGTGAAGAAGGTCTCGGTCTGCGGGCCGTTCGGTATGTCCACGCACTCGGTGTCGCGGGGCGGCGCGACCGTCGGACGCATCATCACCAGGACGGTCGGCTGCATCTTGTGCCGCTTGAGCAGCTCGTGCTCGGTCTGCGGGAAATGCAGCTTTTTGTAGAGCGCCTGGGCGGTGCCCGGGTACCCGGTGAGCACCAGAGCCACCGGGAATTTCTTGTCCGCGTATTTCTTCTGGAAGTACTGCGGCGGCAGATAGACAAAGGCGGGGCTGGCGATCTGGGAGTGTTCGCCGCGGATCACCACCTTGTCGATCCGGCCGCCGGCCGCCGGGCGCGAGCCGTTCTGGACGCTGACCCGCTCGGTACCCAGCATCTGCAGCTTGGTGCCGTTCGGCCCGGTCTGGTAGTTGGTGACCACGCCCGGCTCCTGCTCCTGGCCGAAGAGGTCGGCCCAGGACGCGTAGAAACCGAAGGAGTTGTTGGCGTACAGGCCGATCACGGCGAAGAGGCAGAGCTGGGTCGCCACCAGGAGTCCGACACGGCCGAGGACGGCACGCCAGTTCGCCTTGGAGAGGCGGGGCCAGAGCCAAACGGTGAGGACGAACAGTGCCACCGCGACGAGGACGGCAAGAAGCAGCACTTTCTTACTGGTGAGACCCATGTGGTGCTTTCTTCCGGGCGGCCGGGCCATCCGTACCGCTAATGGAACCCCGAGCCCTGAAACGCCGTCATACAGGGCGCAAAAAGTCCAGATGCTGCGACAAGGCTCGCACGTTCTCTCGACCGGGGCGACGGGAAAGTGATGTCTGACAGGCTAGATGGCGAAAAGTCGGAGAAGGTTGCGTGGCGAACGCCAGGCTGGCTCCGTGGCCCGCGGCCCGAAGCGGTGCCGACGTGCGTCGGCACGGCCGGCGTGGTCGTCGGCCTGCTGAACCTGGCCGCCGGGGTGTTCCCGCGGTTCCGGCACAGCCGGGTGCATGCCCTCGCCGAGGTGCTGCCGGGCGCGGTGAGCCCGTTGGCGGCCGCCGCGTCCATCGTCGTGGGCATCCTGCTGCTCCTTTTGGCCCACGGGCTCAAGCGGCGTAAGCGGCGGGCCTGGGGAGCGGCCGTGGCGCTGCTCCCGGTGGGGATCGCCGCTCAGCTGGTGTACCGCCACTCCGTGTTCGGCGCGGTGCTCTCACTGGCCCTCCTGGCGTTCCTGGTGCGGCACCGCAGGGAGTTCGCGGCGCTGCCCGACCCGCGCAGCCGCTGGAAGGCGGTGGCCAACCTCATCGTCCTCGGCGGTGCCTCCTTCGCCATCGGCATGGTCATCGTCAGCTCCCACCCCAACAAGATCGTCGGATCGCCCTCCGGCTGGGACCGCGTCCGGCACGTCCTGTGGGGCCTGTTCGGCTTCGAGGGCCCGATCGCCTACACCCAGCAGGTGGACTACACCGTCGGCTACTCGCTCGGCGCGCTCGGTCTGCTGACGGTCGCCACCACCGCGTATCTCGCCTTCCGCCCCGAGCACCCGGCGGCCCGGCTGACCGACGACGACGAGCAGCAGCTGCGTGAGCTGCTCGCCCGGCACGGCGCCCGCGACTCGCTCGGCTACTTCGCGCTGCGCCGCGACAAGGGCGCGGTCTTCTCGCCGACCGGCAAGGCCGCGGTCTGCTACCGGGTGATCTCCGGTGTCATGCTCGCCAGCGGCGACCCGATAGGCGATGTCGAGGCCTGGCCGGGCGCCATCGAGCGCTTCATGGAGTTGGCCAAGGCGCACTCCTGGACCCCGGCGGTCACCGGCTGCAGCGAGACCGGCGGCCAGGTGTGGACCCGGGAGACCGGTATGGACGCGCTGGAGCTCGGCGACGAGGCGATCGTGGACGTGGCCGACTTCACCCTCACCGGCCGCGCCATGCGCAACGTACGGCAGATGGTCAAGCGCATCGAGCGCAACGGCTACGAGACCCGGGTGCGGCGGGTGCGCGACCTGGAGCCGGCCGAACTGACGCAGATCCAGAAGGCCGCGAACGCCTGGCGGGACACCGACACCGAGCGCGGTTTCTCCATGGCGCTGGGCCGGATCGATGCGGTGGCCGACGGCGACGCGGTGATCGCCACGGCTCATCTGCCCGTGGGCGAGGGCGAGGAGCCCGGTCCGTACGGGGATCTCAAGGCGATGCAGCACTTCGTGCCGTGGGGCGACAGCGGTATCTCCCTGGAGCTGATGCGGCGTGACCGCAGCGCCGACCCCGGCATGAACGAGCTGCTGATCGTCGCCGCGCTGCAGGCCGCCCCGGACCTCAAGATCAAGCAGGTGTCGCTGAACTTCGCGGTCTTCCGCTCCTCTCTGGAGCGCGGCGAGAAGCTCGGCGCGGGGCCGGTCATCCGGATCTGGCGCGGGCTGCTGATCTTCCTGTCCCGCTGGTACCAGATCGAGTCGCTGTACAAGTTCAACGACAAGTTCCGGCCGCATTGGGAGCCCCGGTTCGTGGTCTTCCGCAACAGCCGTGACATCCCCCGTATCGGCCTGGCGGCGCTGCAGGCCGAGGGCTATCTGGAGCTGAGCCTGCCGCGCGCACTGCGGCGGCGGAAGTCCGCCGAGCCGCGGCCGTGCGTGCATACGCCGGAGCCGGTCAGGGCGGCGGGCACGGTCGAGCGGGCGGCCTGACCGGCCGCCGGGCCGGGCCGCCGGAGGGAGTCGTTCCGCATCGTCCGGGAGCGCGCCGGCGCCCGCTCGGTCCCCGCAGCCGACGGCCGCAATCCGGCCGGTCGGCACACGGCCTACGCTGGTGACATGAGTACCTTGCGTGGCCGGGTGGCCGGACTGCCGGACTGGGAACGCTGCGCGGTGATGGGCGTCGTCAATGTGACGCCCGATTCGTTCTCCGACGGCGGTGACTGGTTCGACACCGAACTCGCCGTCAAACACGGTCTCGACCTGGTGGCGCAGGGCGCCGACATGGTGGACGTGGGCGGCGAGTCGACCCGGCCGGGCGCGGCGCGGGTGGACGAGGCCGAGGAGCTGCGCCGGGTCGTCCCCGTCGTACGGGAGCTTGCCGCGGCCGGTGTCGTGGTCTCCGTCGACACCATGCGGGCCTCGGTCGCCGAGCAGGCAGTGGAGGCCGGGGCGCGCCTGGTCAACGACGTCAGCGGGGGCGCCGCCGACCCGGCGATGGTGCCCGTGGTGGCCGCGCACCACGTCCCGTTCGTGGTGATGCACTGGCGTGGCCAGTCCATCGACATGAACAACCGCGCCGTCTACGGGGACGTCGTCGCGGAGGTCGTCGACGAACTCGGACGGAGCGTCGAGCGTGCGATGGCGGGCGGGATCGATCCGGAGCGGATCGTCATCGACCCCGGCCTGGGCTTCGCCAAGAACGCGGACCACGATCTCGCGCTGGTCGCCCGGCTGGCCCGGCTGCGGTCGCTGGGCCGTCCGTTGCTGGTGGCCGCATCGAGGAAACGGTTCCTGGGCAGGGTGCTGGCGGGCGACGAGGCAGCCGCCCCACCGCCCGCCCGGGAGCGGGACGCCGCGACGGCGGCGGTGTCGGCGATCGTGGCGCGAGAGGGGGCCTGGGCGGTGCGGGTGCACGAGGTCAGGGCGAGCGCGGATGCGGTACGGGTGGCCCGTGCCGTGGAGGACGCGGCGTCCGGCAGCGGCGACACGGCCGGTGCGGCCGGTGCGGATGAGATGAGCGACACGACGGGAACGGTGTGAGCGGCTTGGGCCCACGGACGGACATCGAGCTGGTCGAGCAGGCGAACACCACCCTGTACGAGACCATCGAGCGCGGCGATCACGAGGCGCTGTCCGAGCTGTGGCTGGACGGTCAGGTGAGTGTGGTCCACCCCGGGTGGCCGGTGCTGCGCGGGCGCGGCGAGGTGCTCCGCTCGTACGCCCTGATCATGGCGAACACCGAGTACATCCAGTTCTTCCTCACGGATGTGGAGATCGATGTCGTCGGTGACACCGCGCTGGTGACCTGCACCGAGAACATCCTCAGCGGCGGGCCCGCCGAGGACGACGGCTCGGTGGGGCCGCTGATCGGCCAGCTGGTGGTGGCGACCAATGTCTTCCGGCGCACGGAGGACGGCTGGCGGGTGTGGTCGCACCACGGGTCGCCGGTGCTGGCGGACCGCGACGACGAGGACGAGGACGACGAGGCCGGGGGAGCCGGCGACGGCGACGAGGACGCGCTCTGAGCCTTCCCTCAAGGGACGGCGCGCCCGGGGGGAGACGATCCCCGGGCGCTCGGGCGGGGTGTGAGCCTTGCCATGCCGCCCGCCCTTGCGTCGGGGGGATGCCTGTGCCGTCGTCAGCGGTGGGGGTCAGCCATCCGGGCGAGGGCGCACCCGTTCGAGCCAAGTGCGGCACGGGTAGGGGTGGGGCATGGGCAGGGGGTAAGAGGCCGCGCGGACGATCCTCCCGGTTTGCCGGATGTTGTCCCGAAGGGCGCCATCTAGCAGTAGGACTGGGTCTTGTCCATAGCCCCCGTAGGCGAGGACTGTCGTTCCTCGAAGGTAGATTCGACGGCGGGGCAGTGTTGCCGGATCGCTCCGGCGGCTGCCCGGTATCCGACGAACAGTGGCGCCAGAGGTGCCGTGGACCAGTGGGAGTGATTCGCGTGGATCGTGTCGCGCTGCGTGGGCTGAAGGCCCGGGGCCACCACGGGGTGTTTCCCCGGGAGCGCGAGGAAGGCCAGACCTTCATCGTCGACCTGGTGCTCGGTCTGGACACCCGCCCCGCAGCGGCCTCCGACGATCTCGCGAAGACCGTGCACTACGGCGTTGTGGCCGAGGAGGTGGTGGCCGTCGTCCAGGGCGAGCCCGTCGACCTCATCGAGACCCTGGCGGAGCGCATCGCCGGCCAGTGCCTCAAGCACGAGGGTGTGCAGGAGGTGGAGGTGGTGGTGCACAAGCCGGACGCGCCCATCACCGTCCCCTTCGATGACGTGACCATCACCATCACTCGGAGCCGAGTATGAATTCCGCCCGTCAGCCGACCACCAGCACTGATGGAGCCGCCGTGCGGCGCCCCCAGCCCGGTGACCCGACCGTACAGCCGGTGCCCGCCTCCGTCGTGGAGCAGGTGGACGCCGCGGATGTGACGCTCTCCAACCCCAAACGCGCCGTGATCTCGCTCGGCAGCAACCTCGGCAACCGCCTGGAGACGCTGCAGGGCGCCGTCGACGCGCTGGAGGACACCCCTGGTCTGCGGGTCAAGGCGGTCTCCCCGGTCTACGAGACCGAGCCGTGGGGCGTGGCCCCCGGTTCCCAGCCGGCGTACTTCAACGCCGTGGTGCTGATCAAGACGACGCTGCCGCCGTCCTCCCTCCTGGAGCGCGGGCATGCGATCGAGGAGGCCTTCGAGCGGGTCCGCGACGAGCAGTGGGGCCCGCGCACGATCGACGTCGACATCGTCGCGTATCAGGACGTGCTCTCCGACGACCCCGGGCTGACGCTGCCGCACCCGAGGGCCCATGAGCGGGCGTTCGTGCTGGTGCCGTGGTACGACATCGACCCGGAGGCGGAGGTTCCGGGGCACGGTGCGGTGGCCGCGCTGCTGTCGGTGGTCGGCCGCGACGGTGTGGCGCCGCGCTCGGACCTGGAACTGCGGCTGCCGGAGTAGCCGTTAAGGTTGCGGGTCGATTCCCTGCGGGATGCATCCGTACGGGACGGACAAGGCGGCCATAAAGGAAAGAATGGTCGCCATGGCAGGGATGGTCATGACGGTGCGAGGGGCGATCGCTCGGTGAAGCAGCTACACATCAAGGTGCTGGTCGGGCTGTTTCTGGCGGCCGGGGTGGTGGCCTGGGGAGGCGCCCGGCTGTGGGACTCCCTCGGCACCCTCCCCAGCGTGCCGGTGGCCGCGCCGATCGTGCTGGCGCTGATCGCCGCGGTGCTCGGGGCCACCGCGCTCGCGCTCCGGGGGCGGCTGCGCGCGCAGCGCGAGCGCCGGCCGGGCGCCAAGGGCGTCGATCCGCTGGTGGCCGCCCGCGCGGTGGTCTTCGGCCAGGCGAGCGCGCTGGTGGCGTCGCTGGTCGCGGGGCTGTACGGCGGGGTCGGCGTCTTCTTGCTGACCACCGGCCTCGATGTCGCACCGCGCCGGGACCAGGCGATCTACGCCGGTCTGTCGGTGGTCGCCGGGGCGGCGGTGGTCGCCGCGGCGATCTTCCTGGAGCGGGTGTGCAAGCTGCCCGAGGACGACGGCAACGGGAACGGCGGGGCCGACGCGACGGTGTGAGCCGGTCCGGTCCGTGACCGCGGCCCCTGGAGCCGCTGTGCGGCGCTGCGCCGCACCGGGCCGCTGACCGGGTCAGACGCTGCTGTCCGGGGTCGTGACACCGGCGCCCGAGGCCGTGACTCCTGTGGCCCTGCTGCCGTGGCCCGGGACGGTATCGAGCGAGACCTCGCCGCGCGGGACGTTCGCGGCGTCCGCCGTGGTGGAGCGGCGCAGCGCGGTGTGCAGCCGGGCGGGCGTGAGGACGCCCAGGTAGCGGTCGCCGTCCTGGACCGCGATCCAGCCGGCGTCGTGCTGCAGCATCGTGCTGAGCGCCTGCTTGAGCGGGGCGCCGAGCGGCAGCCGGGCGTCCATCCGCCGGGCGTGGGCGCGGACCGTGGAGCCCCGCGGCGCGCGCTCGGAGCGCTTCCCGCCGGCCGGTGCTGCCGCTGCTGCCTCCGCGGCGCCCGTGAGGGCCGCGGCCGGGACCCAGCCGTGCAGCGAGCCGTCGGCGTCCAGGACGACCGCCCAGGTCGCGCCGTCGGCGGCGAGCCGGCCGGCGGCGCGGGCCGCCGGGTCGTCGAGGCGGACGACCGGGGGCCGTTCGAGGTCGCCGGGCTCGATGGGCGTGACGGAGAGCCGCTTCAGGCCCCGGTCCGCGCCGACGAATTCGGCGGCATACGGGGTCGCGGGGGCGCCCAGCACCGTCGCGGGGGTGTCGAACTGCTCGATGCGCCCCGCCCCGTAGACGGCGATGCGGTCGCCGAGCCGGACCGCCTCCTCGATGTCGTGGGTGACGAAGAGGACCGTCTTGCGCAGCGTGGCCTGCAGCCGCAGGAACTCGTTCTGGAGGCGCTCGCGCACCACCGGGTCCACCGCGCCGAACGGCTCGTCCATCAGCAGTACGGGCGGGTCGGCGGCGAGGGCGCGGGCCACCCCGACGCGCTGGCGCTGGCCGCCGGAGAGCTGGTCGGGGTAGCGGTCGCCGTACGTCGACGGGTCCAGGCCGACCAGGTCGAGGAGCTCGGCGGCGCGCGCCCTGGCCTGCCTGCGGGGCCGGCCGAGGAGGTGCGGGACGGTGGCGGTGTTGTCCAGGACGGTCTTGTGGGGGAACAGCCCGACCTGCTGGATGACATAGCCGATACGGCGCCGCAGCTGGACGGGGTCGAGGGCGGATATGTCCGCGCCGTCGAGGAGGATGCGGCCGCCGGTGGGCTCGATGAGGCGGTTGACCATCTTCATCGTCGTGGTCTTGCCGCAGCCCGACGGCCCGACGAGCGTGACGAGTTCACCCTCGGCGACCTCGAAGGTGAGGTCGTCCACGGCCGTGGTGCCGTCGGGGTAGCTCTTGGTGACGTGCTCGAAGCGGATCATGCTTTCCCCCAGTTGTGGACGGCCCATTGTGGACGGGCGGTCGTGAACGCGGTGTTGCGCGTGGATGGCGATGTGTCCGGTGAGCTGCGGGACCGGTCCGATTGTCAGTGGCGGGGTTTAGGGTCGCAGACGGTTACCGGAAAGGTGAGCGAACGGGGCGGGGGAGGTGACGAGCCATGAGCGGCGGTGCCGTCGGGGCGGGCTGTCTGGAGAGCAACGACTGGATCTGCGGTGAGTATCTGCGCACCCGCAGCCAGGAATTGGTGGACGCGACGGTCCAGCACATCGGCATCACGGCCGTATCTGTGGCGATCGGCCTGCTGATCGCCTTTCCGCTGGCGCTGGTGGCCCGGCGCTGGCGGGGCGCCGCCGGACCGGTCCTGGGGCTGACGACGGTGCTCTACACCGTCCCCTCGCTGGCGATGTTCGCGCTGCTGACACCGGTCTTCGGGGTCTCGGCGGCCGTGGTCGTGACGGGCCTGGTGCTGTATTCGCTGACGATCCTGGTGCGCAACATTCTCGCCGGTCTGCAGGCGGTGCCCGCCGAGGTGCGGGAGGCCGCCCGGGGGATGGGGTACGGCCCGGCGCGGCTGCTGTACGAGGTGGAACTCCCGCTCGCGCTGCCCGCGTTGGTGGCCGGGCTGCGCATCGCCACGGTCTCGACGGTGGCGATGACGACCATCGGCTCCGTCGTCGGCTACGGCGGCCTGGGGAATCTCATAGCCGCCGGCATGGAGGGCTTCTTCAAGGCGGAGGTGCTGACGGCCTCGGTGCTGTGCGTGCTGCTGGCCCTGCTCGCCGATCTGCTGCTCATGGGCCTGCAGCGGCTGCTGACGCCCTGGACGAGGGCGCAGGCGCGGGCGAAGGCCCGTGCGCGGCGCGGCGCCCGTGTGGCGAAGGTGGTGAGCTGAGGATGGGGGCGATCACCGGTGCCTGGCAGTGGCTGACGACGGCCGCGAACTGGGCCGGGGAGAAGGGGGTGTGGCACCGCCTGGCCGAGCATGTCTGGCTCAGCGCGCTGTGTCTGGTCCTTTCCTCCCTGATAGCCCTGCCGGTGGCGCTCTGGCTGGGGCACCTGGGCAAGGGCGGGGCGCTGGCGGTCAATCTCTCCAACGTGGGGCGCGCGGTACCGACGTTCGCGGTCCTGGTGCTGCTGACGCTCAGCCCGCTGGGGACCCAGGGCGACTGGCCGACGATCATCGCGCTGGTGCTGTTCGCGGTGCCGCCGCTGCTGACCAACGCCTATCTGGGGATGCGGGAGGCGGACCGCGACGTGGTCGAGGCCGCGCGCGGGATGGGCATGTCGGGGCTGCAACTCCTGCTGCGGGTCGAGATACCGCTCGCCTGTCCGCTGATCATGACGGGCCTGCGCTCGGCCACGGTGCAGGTGGTGGCGACCGCGACACTGGCCGCGCTGGCCGGCGGCGGGGGCCTGGGCCGGATCATCACCGCGGGCTTCGGCAACTACGACACCGCGCAGGTGGTCGCGGGCGCACTGCTGGTGGCCGTGCTCGCCCTGACCGTGGAGGGCGTTCTCGTCCTGGCGGAGCGGTTCCTCGACCCGATGCGGGGGCGGCGGCGCGCGGCGCGCACGGGCTCGCGTACGGCGTCGGGTACGTCCACGGGCGCCGGGCCGGGGGCGAGCCGGGCGGCACCGACCTCGGCAACGGTCCCGTAGGCCTCGCCCCGGCCTGGTCCGACCCCCACTCGTTCCGCACCGAACCCACGCAGCCCGGCCCGACCCGACCCGCCTTGACCCGACCCGACCCCGACGCGATCCGAATCGACCTGACCGGTCCCACCCGGCCCGGCTGACCGGCTCGACCTGACCAGAACTGATCCGAACGGACTGAATGGTGGCATCCATGAGCAGCAAGTCGCGTGTGGCGCGTACCGCGGTGGTCGCGGGCACAGTGATCACACTGGCGGCCGGGCTGGCCGCGTGCGGTGGCAAGAGCCTGGAGGAGAAGGGCGGCGGCAACGGCAAGGGCGGAGGCAAGGACGAGATCGTCATCGGCTCGGCCGGTTTCACCGAGTCGAAGGTGCTCGCCGAGATCTATTCCAAGGTGCTGACCGATGCCGGTTACCGCACGCGGGTGCAGACCCTGGCCAATCGCGAGCTGTATGAACCGGCCCTGGAGAAGGGTCAGATCGATGTCGTTCCGGAATACGCCTCCACCCTCGCCGAATTCCTCAACGCGAAGAAGAACGGCACGAAGGCGAAGCCCGTCGCCTCCAGCGACATCGACAAGACGGTGACGGCCCTGAAGAAACTCGCCGGTCCGCGCGGACTCAAGGTGCTGGCGGCGGGCGGGGCGACGGACCAGAACGCGTTCGCGGTCACCAAGGAATTCGCCGCCGAGCACTCCCTGAAGACCCTCTCCGACCTCGGCGCGTCGAAGCAGAAGATCAAACTTGCCTCGGGTGAGGAGTGCGAGACCCGGGTGTTCTGCAAGCCGGGCCTGGCGAGGACGTACGGCATCGACATCACGGCGCTGGACCCCAAGGGCGTCGGGACCCCGCAGGCCAAGCAGGCGGTCAAGGACGGCACCGACCAACTGGTGCTCACCACGACCACGGACGCCACGCTCGACAACTTCGGGCTGGTGCTTCTCAAGGACGACAAGAAGCTCCAGAACGCCGACAATGTGCTGCCGGTGGTGAATGCCGAGAGCGCCGGTGACAAGGAGATCGAGACCGCCCTCGGGAAGCTCACGCGGGCGCTGACGACCGAAGACCTGATCAACTTGAACCGCAAGGTCGATGCCGAGCGACTCAAGCCCGCGGATGTCGCGCAGGCTTATGTGGAGTCCAAGGGCCTGGTCGAGAAGTAACCAGCGGGAAACGGATTCGTGTGCGGGGCCCCATAGGTCCCGCACGCACGGTAAGTTTCTGGCCATGCCACGAGGACGCCACCGCCATTCACCACCCCTCCACCGGCTGCTTCCTCCTGTGACGGTCGCCGGTGCGTCAATAGCCTGCGCCGCGGGCGCGTGGTTCGTCGGCGACGATCTGGTGCAACGGGTGCTCGCCGCGGGCGCGGCCGCCGCTGCCCTCACCGGCGCCGTCCTTCTGCGGTCCTGGGACCGTAAGGCCGGCCGGCGGGTCGCCGAACTCGACCGTGCCCGGGTGCGCGACGAGTGGCGCACCGAGGAGCGGATGGCCGAGCTCGAAACGGATGTGGAGGAATCCCGCGAGCTCCGCGCCGCCCTGGACACCAAACTCCGCGCCAAGCGTGCCGAATTGGCCCGGCTGCGCAGCGAACACGCCGCGCTGCTGCGCCGTTACGCCACCGCCGAGACCGAGCGGGCCAGCGCCCTGGAGGGCCGCCGGCTGCTCGCCATCGAGGCCGCGGCCCCGCCCAAGGCGCTGCCTGCCGTCCGCCTTCCGGCCCGGCGCGAGCCCTCCGCGAACGGGGACGGCCCGGCCCCGGCCGCCGCGACCTACGCCCAGGCCGACCGGGCGCTGCGTCAACTGGCCCGCAACGCCGCCCGGCAGCGCACCGCCCAGAAGGCCGCACGGATGCCGCGGGACGGCGCCCGCGCCGAAGGGGCCACCCGGTCCCGACCGGCCGCGGGCCGCGATGCCCGGGGCGGCCAGGACGGTGAGAACGGCCGGGGGAACCCGTCGGCGGCCGCCGTACAGCGCACGGGCGAAGCACATGCCCGTACGGCCGCCGCCGACGGACCCGCGCTCCGCCCGGTCCCGGCCACCGCCGCCGCCCTCGCACCGTCCCGCCCCGCCGCATCCCGCGCGCAGGGCGGCTTCGACTTCTTCGGCAGTGCGACCGCTTCCGGCCCCCGGGAGCTGACCGCGCCCCTGGAGGACGACCTGGCGGATGTCGTCGGCGACGAGGCCCTGGCCGAACAGTCGGCCCGTGCGCGGGCGCGTACGGCCCGCGCGGCTCGTACGGACGCCCGTCCGCAGCCGTCCACGGAAGGCGTCGCGGACGACGGCGAGCACACCCGCGGCGAGCCGGCGGACGGTGAGCAGGCCGCCGGCGAAACGACCGCAGGCACCGGCGAGGTCATCGACCTGACCGCGCACGACGAGACCGAGCAGTTCGAGCTCGGCGCACTGCGCAGCGCCATCTCCTGACCCTGATCTGACAGCAGCCTGGCCCCGGAGCGTTCATCGGCTCCGGGGCCGGGCTGCTTCCCGGCCGAACGGCTCTCCGGCCGAACGGCTCTCCGGCCGATCGGCTCTCCGGCCGAACGGCTCTCCGGCCGAGCGGGGGGACCGCACGGTCATGGGCGCCGGAAGGGCTGACCGGCCCCGGCCGTCCCTGCCTCCCGTTCCCTCCCGGCCAAGGGCAGGAGCGGCTTGTCGTCCACAGGGTGTGGATGACCTGCGCGGAGCCCGGACACCGCGTCCTGGATCCGGCGGCGTTCCGGGGCGAAGGGGGTGCCGCTGGCCAAGCCGCGGTAGCCGACGACGAGCGCCTCGCCCAGGAAGCTGACGCCGATGCCCAGTTGGGTGGGGCGGGCGTACTCATGCATCCCCATTTTCACCGCCAGCAGGCCGAAGCCCGCCATCACGAGCAGGGATATGAGGGCGACGACGAACGTACGGCCCGTATAGCGCTGCCAGAGGACGCCGTCCCGCTCGAACAGCCCGATGGTGGTACCGCGCAGCGCGCCGAGCGCACAGCCGAGAAGGGCGCCGGTGGCGGCCCAGGTGATATCGGTGCCGGTCAGGTTCTCGGCCTTGGCCAGGGCGAAGACGCCGAGGGTGACGAGGACGACCGGTGGCGCGAACAGATCGCGGGCGTTGAGCGGTTCACCCCGCAGGCGTTTGATGACCACGGCGATGAGGACGACGACGATGATCGCCGCGAGCAGCCAGCCGTTCATGATTCCCCCAGGTATGCGGTGTGTTGTCGGTGCGGTGTGCGGTGTGCGGTGTGCGGTGTGCGGACACGGCGGGACGGTGGCCGAAGCCGCGGATGTTTTAGCTCGACCGTGCCAAATACCAATTTAGCTCGGGTGTGCCACAATCGCAATATGCCGAAGATCGTCGATCCCCAGGCCCGCCGCCGCACCGTCGCCGAGGCCGTGCTCCGCGTGGTGTGCCGAGAGGGAGTGGAGGGCGCATCGCTCCGTAACGTCGCCGACGAGGCGGGGCTGGCCATCGGATCGGTCCGCCATTACTTCAGCGACCACGACGAAGTGATGATCTTCGCGATGACGGAGCTGAGCGCCCGCATCGAGTACCGCGTGGGGAGCCATGCGGAGCGGCTGCTCGACCCCGAGGCGGCAGGCGAGCGCGCCGCCCGTGCGGAGGAGCTGCTCGCCGAGTTCCTGCCGCTGGACGACGAGCGCCGGGAAGAGGGCATGCTCTGGCAGGCGTTCACGAACGCGGCCCGTACGCGCCCCGAACTCCGGCCGCACGCGGTCGAGCTGGAGGCCGGTATGCGGGCCCTGCTGATGCGGATGCTGCGCGGCGGTCAGGAGGCCGGCAGCCTGCCGGACGATCTCGACCTGGAACTGGAGACGCTACGGCTGTCGGCCCTGCTCGACGGCCTCACCCTCCAGGCGACGCTGGAACCGGAACGCCTCACACCGGACATACTCCGGAACGTCCTGCGCCGCCATCTGCAGACCCTCCGCCAGGACGGACCGTAAGAGCCGCGCGCCCCCGCCTACTTGTCGATGTCCCCGACGACGAAGAAGAACGAGCCGAGAATGGCGACCATATCGGCGACCAGCGTGCCCGGCAGCAGCTCCACCAGCGCCTGGATGTTGTTGAACGACGCCGAGCGCAGCTTGAGGCGATAGGGGGTCTTGTCGCCCTTGGAGACGAGGTAGTAGCCGTTGATGCCCAGGGGGTTCTCGGTCCAGGCGTACGTCGCGCCCTCGGGAGCCTTCAACACCTTCGGCAGCCGCTGATTGATCGGCCCCGGGGGCAGCTCCGCGATCCGGTCCAGGCAGGCATCGGCGAGATCGAGTGCATTGTGGCTCTGCTCCAGCAGGCACTCGAAGCGCGCCAGACAGTCGCCCTCCTCGCGGGTGACGACCTTGAGCGTGGACTGCAGCTCCCCGTAGGCCAGATACGGCTCGTCGCGCCGCAGATCGAAGTCCACACCGGAGGCCCGGGCGATCGGCCCGGAGACGCCGAACCCGTGCACCGTCTCCGGCGCGAGCACACCCACCCCGCGGGTGCGGCCACGGAAGATCTCGTTGCCCAGGACCAGATTGTCGAAGACATCCATCCGGGAACGCACGTCGGCAACGGCATGCCGGGCCCGGCCGAGCCAGCCCGCCGGCAGGTCCTCCTTGAGGCCGCCGACGCGGTTGAACATGTAGTGCATCCGGCCGCCGGAGATCTCCTCCATGACGGACTGGAGCTCCTCCCGCTCACGGAAGGCGTGGAAGACGGGGGTGATGCCGCCGAGCTCCAGGGGGTACGAGCCGAGGAACATCAGATGGTTCAGCACCCGGTTCAGCTCCGCGAGCAGCGTCCGCATCCACACGGCGCGCTCCGGCACCTCCATGCCCAGCATCCGCTCGACGGCCAGCACCACGCCCAGCTCGTTGGAGAACGCCGACAGCCAGTCGTGCCGGTTGGCGAGCATGATGATCTGGCGGTAGTCGCGCGCCTCGAAGAGCTTCTCGGCGCCGCGGTGCATATAGCCGATCACCGGCTCGGCGTGCTGGATGCGCTCGCCGTCCAGGACGAGGCGCAGCCGCAGCACGCCGTGCGTCGAGGGATGCTGCGGGCCGATGTTCAGCACCATGTCGGTGCTCTCCGCCGCGCCGCCGATGCCGACCGTCGTCTCCGTCATGGGAACAGTCTTGCAGCATGCCGTGGCGGGAGCCGCCCTGGCCCTCAGGCGGCGCCCCCTGCCCCGAGCAGGCCCGTACACGCCTCGCCCACCGGCTCCAGGAGCCATCCGAAGCCCCCGAGGCCCGCCGGATCGGTCAGCTCCGCCGCCGACCCGGCCGCGCTCAGGGCCCGTACGTACCCGGCAGGGTCGGTGGCGGCCAGGGCGAGCGGCGGGCGCCGGCCGTCCACCCCCAGGGCGTGCAGCGCCGCGCGCTGGGTCAGCCGCTGTGCCGACGGCCCGGCGCAGGCGTCCAGCGCCACATGCGCCGTGATGTCGCAGCTCCCGTCCGGAACGGGAGCGACCTCGCGGCCGTCACGGAAGCCGGTGAGGGTGCCGAACGGCGGGCGATCACCCTGCTCGTGCGCATAGTCGGCGGCGACGGCGAGCCCCGCGCGCAGGGTGCGGACGGCCCGCGCCCAGGCCTCGTCCCGGGGCCGGCCGATCTCGGCGCGCAGCCCGGGGGAGGGGGCATCGGACCGGGAGGCGGCGTCCGGGGCCGACAGGGGCGCCCACCACCGGCGGAGCCACTCCGCGTCCGCGCCGTCCACCGGCCCGCCCAGCCGCTCCGTGCCGTCGGCGCGTACGAGAACCCGGTGCGGCACCCCGTCCGCATCCGTCTCGACGACATCCACCGGCACATTGTCGAGCCATTCGTTCGCGAACAGCAGGCCGGTGACCGAGCCCGGGGCGGGCAGCTCGCCCCGCCAGCCGATCCGCGGATCGAGGCCCTGGGGACGCGCGGCGCGCTCGACCGCGTACGGGCGCAGCCGCGCGGCCACCTCGTCCGGCAGTACGGCCAGCACACCGGTCAGCAGCTCACCGCGCCCCGCGCCCACATCGACCAGCGCCAGCTCGTCCGGATGACCGAGAGCGGTGTCGACGCGGCACAGGAGCGTGGCGACGGCGCCGGCGTAGAGGGGGGAGACATGCACGGAGGTACGGAAGTGACCGGCCGGACCGGGCCCCCCGGGGCGCGTGTAGAAGCCGTCGTCCGGACCGTACAGCGCCCGCTCCGTGGCCTCGCGCCACCCGCACCACTCGTTCGTCACCTGCCCCACGGTACGGGCGGGCGCCGCCCCGGCGGACGGGGTGGTGGTACGGGCCGTCCCCCGTTCCGACACATTTGGCGCATGGAGTCTCCACCTTGGGGAGTAGGCCCGGCGCACAGGATCGCTCCTCCGGTTGACTCGTACACGTATCCGCGGTGCCTACGCTGGGTTACGTGCAGCGCCTCTATGACTTCCTCCGCAGGCACCCGACGGGAGTGGACACCTTCTGGGCCGTCCCCCTGCTCGGGCTCAGCGGGCTGTGGGTGGCGAGCGAGGTCGGAGGCGGCTCGCAGATCATCGCCGCGATCTTCGCGGTCGGCCTGTGCCTCGTCATGGCGCTCCGCCGCAAGGCCCCCGTGAAAATGCTGCTGCTGACGGCGGCCATCGGCGCCGGCCAGCTGCTCTGCGGCATCCAGACCATGCCCGCCGACTTCGCGATGTTCGTGATCACCTACACCGTGGCGTCCGGGCCCACCATCCCCCGCTGGGCCTCGCGCTGCGCCCTCGCCGGCGCCGTCTTCGGCCCCGCCCTCTCCGCCGTGCGCTTCAAGGACGCATTCAGCGAGCGGACGATAGGCGGCAGCCTGTTCGTCACCGTGCTGCTCACCGTGCCCTTCGTCCTGGCCTGGGTGCTCGGCGACTCCATGCGCACCCGCCGCGCCTACTGGGCCCAGCTGGAGGAGCGGGCCGCCCGCCTGGAGAAGGAGCGCGAGGCACAGGCCCGGATCGCGGTCGCGGCCGAGCGCGCCCGTATCGCCCGCGAGCTGCACGATGTCGTCGCCCACAACGTTTCGGTGATGGTCGTCCAGGCCGACGGCGCCGCATACGTCCTCGACGCCGCGCCCGAACAGACCCGGCAGGCCCTGGAGACGATCTCCGGCACGGGACGCCAGGCGCTGGCCGAGATGCGCCGGCTGCTGGGCGTCCTGCGCACCGGCGAACAGCCCGAGGGCGGCGAATACGTCCCCCAGCCGGGCGTGGACCAGCTCGGCGACCTCATGGAGCAGGTACGCGGCGCAGGACTGCCGGTCGACTTCCACGTCGAGGGCGAGCCGCGGGAGCTGCCCAGCAGCGTCGAACTCACCGCGTACCGCATCGTCCAGGAGGCGCTCACCAACACCCGCAAACACGGCGGCCCCGACGTCGCCGCGACCGTCCGCCTCTCCTACAAGGACGACGATCTCGATCTGCTCATCGAGGACGACGGACGAGGCGCGCAGCGCGAGCTCTACGAGGAGGGCGGCGCGGACGGCCTCGGCCACGGCCTGATCGGGATGCGCGAGCGGGTCGGCATGGTCGGCGGCACCCTGGCCGCCGGGCCGCGGCCGGGGGGCGGCTTCCGGGTCAGCGCTGTCCTGCCGCTCAAACCGGTGCGGTGAGCAGGGCGGTCGGGCCGGCGCCGAGGCCGGCCGGCCCGGCGCCGCGCACCCAGGAATCCGGCCCGCCGCGCTGCACCCCGTACGCTCAGCCCCCACTCCTGCACGAAAGGGATCCCCTGCCATGACCATCCGTGTGATGCTCGTCGACGACCAGGTGCTGCTGCGCACCGGTTTCCGGATGGTGCTGGCCGCGCAGCCCGATATGGAGGTCGTCGCGGAGGCCGGTAACGGCGTGGAAGCCCTGGAGGTGCTGCGCGCCACCCAGGTCGACGTGATCCTCATGGACGTCCGGATGCCGCATCTGGACGGTGTGGAGGCCACCCGCCGGATCTGCGAGGGCGGGCAGAAGGAAGGCGCCCCGAAGGTCCTCATCCTGACCACCTTCGACCTGGACGAATATGCCTTCTCCGCGCTGAAGGCCGGGGCCAGCGGCTTCATGCTCAAGGACGTGCCGCCCAGCGAACTCCTCGCCGCGATCCGGGCGGTGGAGAGCGGCGACGCGGTCGTCGCCCCGTCCACCACCCGCCGGCTCCTCGACCGCTTCACCCCGATGCTGCCCGCCACCTCCGCCGAGCCGTCCCGGCCCGAGCTGGAACGGCTGACGGAGCGCGAGCGGGAGGTGCTGCTGCTGGTCGCCCAGGGGCTGTCGAACGGTGAGATCGCGGCGCGGCTGGTGCTCTCGGAGGCGACCGTCAAGACCCATGTGGGCCGCATCCTGACCAAGTTGAGCCTCCGGGACCGGGTCCAGGCGGTCGTACTCGCGTATGAGACGGGGCTGGTGCGGGCCGGGGGAGCGGGGGCGTAGGGAGCGGGCGCGGCGCGGGCCCCTCGGCCACGTCGTACGCCCTCAGCGCGAACTGCCTTGCATGCGCCTTCCGCGCGGCCTGCCTGCAACGCAGTACGCCTGCAACGCACTACGCCCTCAACGCAGAACGCCCTCAAGGAAGTCGCTGCCCAGCCGGGCCACCACCTGGAGGTCCAGCTGGTGCAGCACGTAGCGCCCGCGCCGCCGCGTCTGGATCAGCCCGGCCTTCTTCAGCGTGGCGATATGCCGTGACACCTCCGGCGAGGTGATGCCGAACGCGTTCGCCAGCTCCCCCGTCGTATGCGGCCCCCGTGACAGCGTCCGGCACAGCTGCATCCGCATCGGGTGGCTCAGCGCCTCCAGCCGCTGCTGGACGAGTTCCAGCGCGGCAGGCGCCGGCAACTCCGGCCCGGCAACCGGGTACTGGAGCACGGGGCGCCAGCCCGGGGCATGGCTGAACACCAGATGCGGCCAGCCGAACGACGTCGGCAGGAAGGTGACGCCCGGATCCGCTGCGCTCGCGAAGGCCGTCGTACGTCCCCGGGCAAGTTTGTCGACCAGAATGCGGCTACTGCCGCTGCCGTCCTGCGCATCCTCCAGGGACAACGCCTTCGACGTCGCGGACAGCGTCTCGGCCAGGCCCTTGTGGCGCAGCAACTCGGTCTTGTGCCGGGCATCGGCCGCCAGCTGGATGCCCACCCGGCGCCAGATGTCCCCGAAGAACGCCTCCTCGCAGTCCTCGAACAGGCGGCGCAGCCATATCCGCAGGCCGTCGGGGTCGGTGAGCATCCGGTCGGTGAAGGCCGCCTGCCGCGGGCCGCGCGCGGCGGCCATCTCCCGTACCCGCGCCCGCTCGTCCGCGTCGACAAGGGGCGAGGGGGTGGGGCGGGTGTAGCTCGCCGAGCAACTGATCTCGAACGCGGCGGCCACGAACCGCTCATCGTCGATCCGGTCCAGCTCGTCCAGGTCCTCGGCCAGGCTCGCCCCGGGGCGGGCCGGCAGCAGGATGTCGGAACGGGCGGACCGCCACAGGAAGTCCGCCTCGCACAGCCGGTCGGCGAGGTCGGTCTTCAGCGCCGCGTTGGTGGCGGTGACCCAGCCGTGCAGCCCGGGGTGGTGGCCCGGCTCGGAGAGCGCATGCAGCGCGGCCCCCAGCTCCGCCAACGGGGAAGGGGAGAAGACGAGGCGCTCCTGCGGCAGCCCGGTGATGTCGATGACGTTGGCCATACGCCCATCATGCGCGAGGCCGCCACCTGCAGGGACGTCGATTGACGGCTCCCGTCAATCGACGGGCCACGGGCCACGGCGCCGCCCCACAGTGAGGGACATGAACGCAGCTCAGCAGCACCTCCTCGACACCTACCGGGCCGCCCAGCGAGGCGAAGCCGCCCCACCCGCCCCGGGCACCCACACCGTCCGCACCGCGCGGGAGATCCAGCAGTGGCGCCGCTTTCAAGCCGTCGTCACGGGGCCCACGGACCGGCTCGGGGGGCGTGTGCGGCGGGGGGTGCGGTCGGCTGCTGCGGCTTTGCTCGGCCTTCCCCGCCGTCCCCTCCCCCCGCCCCACCCCACCCCGCCCCACCCCTCCGTACCCACCTCAGCCCAAGCCCCGGCGCCCACCCCCACCGACCGCCCCGGCGTCACCCCTCGGCCCGCGCCGAGGCTTCACTCCGACGCAAGGCCGTAGCCCGCGCCGGGCCGGCGCCCAGCCTGTGCGCCGCTATAAGGCCGTAGCCGGCGCCGACCGGCGCCCAGCCTGAGCCCCGCTGTAAGGCCGTAGCCGGCGCCGAGCCTGAGTAGCCCGCCCCGAGCCCGCCCCGAGCCCGCCCCGCACCCGAGGCCCGCTCTCCGGAATCTCCGGTCCGTTGTCCTGGCCCTCACCCCTCAACGCGGCCCACGAACTCCACGAACTCCCTGACGGCCGCCCGCACTTCGCCCTCTTTCCAGTCCATGGCGGACGCGGCAACCGTCACCTCTGTAAGTGCCACCCCGGGCGGTCCGGCCGGGGTGGGCTCGAACCATCTCTGGAACAGCGCCGTCCCGGTCTCCTCCGCCTGGCGCACGGCGGCCTCGTCGAGCAGCGCGGGCGGGTGCGGCAGCCACACCTGGAACTGATGGGTGTGCGGCTCCTCCGGGTGCACCCTGAACCACGGGACACCGGCCTCGGCCAGGCCCTCGCCCAGCGCGCGGGCCACCACCTTCGCCTGGGCCACGTACTCCGGCAGTCGTGGCAGCTCACGGTCCAGGCCGATCAGGGCGGCCAGCGCGGCCGGCCACTGCTGGAACAGCTGGCCGCCGTAGCGGTGCCGCCAGGTCCGCGCTTCCTCGATGAAGTCCTCGCTGCCCGCGAGCGCGGCGCCCGATATGCCGTCCAGCGACTTGTAGAAGGAGACGTACACGCTGTCCGCGAGGGCCGCGATCTCCGGGAGCGTACGGCCGAAGTGCGGGCCGCACTCCCACAGCCGCGCGCCGTCGAAGTGCACTACCGCATCACGGTCCCGCGCCGCCGCCACCACCGCCGTCAACTCGTCCCACGACGGCAGTACGAATCCGGCATTCCGGAGCGGGAGTTCGAGTGCGAGGGCGCCGAACGGCTCCGCCAGGTCGTAGACCTCCCCGGCGGTCGGCAGCCGCGGAGCGTTCGTCGGATGCACCATGCGCAGCCCGCTGACCACCGCATAGGCGTCGCGCTCGTGCACCTCAAGATGCGACAGCCGATGGCCGGCGACCGTTGCGTTGCCCGTACGCCCCGCCCAGCAGCGCAGCGCCACCTGCTGGGCCATCGTGCCGGTCGGGAAGAAGGCGGCGGCCTCGGTGCCCAGGGTGTCGGCGGTCCGGCGTTCCAGCTCGCCGATCATGCCGTCGTCGTTGCCGTAGAAGTCAGGCCGGTTGTCCAGGTCGTAGACGGCCGGAGCGCCGGCCACCAAGCGGTCCAGCCGCTCGCGGATCGTCTCCAGGTATGAGTCTCCCGGCAGCCTGCGCTCCGCGCCGCGCAAGGCAGCCAGTCTCCGCGCCCGCTCGGCCGCCGCGGCACTCGCCTCCGCAGGAGCGACACCCGAGGCGCCCCCGGAGGCCCCGCTCGCACCGTCCGGCGCCGCCCCGCTCGAAGCGTCATCGGAACGACGACCCGCATCGCCACCCGACGCTTCTCGCGAACCCGCGTCCGTGACGCCTTCGTCCGCTTCCCTGATGCGCTTCACATGGCCCCCTGGCTGCTGTTTCTCGCACGCCTTGTGTGCGTCGCTGCACCGAGCATGGCTCAGGCCCGCGCTGAACCGCGACCCCTGTGGATAACTCGTGTGAGACCCCCGTCTCACCTTCCGTACAGCTCTGAAGGCCGCCGGAAACACTCGCGTAGCATGGCCAGGAATCGTCCGGTACCCCCCGCGGACTGGAACGGAAGGCCATCGCCGCGTGAATGCAATGCCACCCATCGAGGCCCAGGACCGCCCCGCCCGGCTCACGGTCGGAGTCGTCGGCGCGGGTCGTGTCGGGCCCGCCCTCGCCGTTTCCTTGCAGCTCGCAGGGCATCGCCCGGTCGCCGTGTCGGGCGTCTCCGACGCCTCCGTACGACGCGCCGCCGAGCTGCTGCCCGACGTCCCGCTGGTCACCCCGGCCGAGGTGCTCGCCCGCGCCGACCTCGTTCTGCTGACCGTCCCCGACGACGCCCTGGCCGACCTGGTGAGCGGCCTCGCCGAGACCGGCGCCGTACGGCCCGGCCAGCTGCTGGTGCACACCTCGGGCCGGTACGGAACCGCTGTGCTGCACCCGGCCACCCGCGCCGGCGCCCTGCCACTCGCCCTGCATCCGGCCATGACGTTCACCGGCACCTCCGTGGACGTCCAGCGGCTGGCCGGCTGCTCGTTCGGTGTGACCTCGCCGGACGAGCTGCGGATGGCCGCCGAAGCGCTGGTCATCGAGATGGGCGGGGAGCCCGAGTGGATCGCGGAATCAGCGCGTCCGCTCTACCACGCGGCGCTCGCCATCGGCGCAAACCACCTGGTCACGCTCGTGGCCCAGTCGATGGATCTGCTGCGGGACGCGGGTGTGCAGGCCCCGGACCGGATGCTGGGGCCACTGCTCGGCGCCGCCCTGGACAACGCCCTGCGGTCCGGTGACGCGGCGCTGACCGGCCCGGTCGCACGGGGCGACGCCGGCACAGTCGCCGCCCATATCGCGGAGCTCCGCCGGCATGCGCCGCAGAGTGTCGCAGGCTATGTCGCCATGGCCCGTACGACCGCGGACCGGGCCATGGACCACGGTCTGCTGAAGCCGGAACTGGCCGAGGACCTCCTCGATGTGCTCGCCGACTCCGGCGACGGCCCCGGGCCCGCACCGGGCAGCTCCGCCCACGACGGCCCCGGCCCGAACCGCGACGCCGCCGGCCCGGACCCCGACAGCCCCGACAAGGCCCCCGACGACCCTGACGCCCCCGACCACGGCCCCGAGGGAGGCGACCGATGACCTCCTCGCCGCTGAGCCCGGAGCTGGCCCATCCCGTGGATTCGAGCGACTCGGCCCATCCCGTGGATTCGAGCGACTCGGCCCATCCCGTGGATTCGAGCGACCCGGACCATCCCGTGGATTCCAGCGACCAGGCCCGGCCCGTGGACCCGAGCCACCACGCCAGGTCCGTCGGCGCGAGCCGCCCCGCCCACCTCGTCCACACCGCCGCCGCCCTCCGCGACCTGCCCCGCCGCGCCGGCTCCCGCGCCGTGGTCATGACCATGGGCGCACTGCACGAGGGCCACGCCACCTTGATCCGCGCCGCCCGTCGCCGGGTCGGCCCGCAGGGCCAGGTCGTCGTCACGGTCTTCGTCAATCCGCTGCAGTTCGGCGCCGGGGAGGACCTGGACCGCTATCCGCGCACCCTGGACGCGGATGCCGAGCTGGCCACCGCGGCGGGCGCGGACGCGGTCTTCGCCCCGTCCGTCGACGAGGTCTACCCGGGCGGCGAACCGCAGATCCGGATCGCCGCGGGCCCCATGGGCACGCTCCTGGAAGGCGCCAGCCGCCCCGGCCACTTCGACGGCGTACTGACCGTCGTCGCCAAACTGCTGCATCTGACGGCGCCGGACCTCGCCTTCTTCGGGCAGAAGGACGCCCAGCAGCTCGCGGTCATCACGCGGATGGCCGCTGACCTCAACTTCCCCGTCGAGATCATCGGGGTCCCCACGGTGCGCGAGGAGGACGGCCTCGCCCTCTCCAGCCGCAACCGCTACCTCTCGGCCCCGGAGCGGAGCACCGCGCTCGCGCTGTCGGCGGCGCTGTTCGCGGCCCGCGACCGGCTCGCCGCCGAGGAGGCGCTGCGCGCCCGCGCCGCCTCCGTGGGCCACGCGGCACAGCACCGTTCCGCGGCCCTGGCCGCCCTCGGCGAGGACCGGGCCGCCGCCGACGCACACGCCGTCGCCTACGCCGCCGCGGGACCCCTGCTCGGTCCGTCCGTGGCCCGGGCCGCGGCCCAGGCGGTGCTGGAGGACGCGGCCCGCCTCGACCCGCCGCTCACCCTGGACTACCTGGCGCTGGTCGACCCGTCCGATTTCACCGAGATCCCGGACGGGTACGAGGGCGAGGCCATCCTCGCGGTCGCCGCCAAGGTCGGCGGCACGCGACTCATCGACAACATCCGTCTCGTCTTCAGAGCCGGACGACCGGAGGCGACGGCCGCCCACCAGGACGGCACCACCACGCACGGCACCACCACGGACGCTGCGGACGCGGCCACTTCCGCCGCTTCCGCTCCCTCCGTCACCTCCACGACACACGCAGCGCTCGCCACACCCGCCACACCCCCAACCACCCCCCAAGGCCCCCTCGGAGCGACCCGATGACCGCCACCGGAACAGGCACCGGCCCCGCCCCCGCATCGGGCACCGGCATACGCCTGAAGGCCCCCGCCCCCGGCTGGTCCATCGAAGCGGACGTCGTGGTCGTCGGCTCCGGGGTGGCCGGGCTGACCGCCGCGCTGCGCTGCGCCGCGGCCGGCCGCCGCACCGTCGTCGTCACCAAGGCCCGCCTGGACGACGGCTCCACGCGCTGGGCGCAGGGCGGTATCGCGGCGGCGCTCGGCGACGGCGACACCCCGGAGCAGCATCTGGCCGACACCCTCGTGGCAGGCGCCGGACTGTGCGACGAGACGGCCGTACGGACCCTGGTCACCGAGGGCCCGGACGCCGTGCACCGGCTGATCCGCACCGGCGCCCGCTTCGACACCGACCCGGGCAGCGACGAGATAGCGCTCACCCGCGAAGGCGGCCACCACCGCCGCCGTATCGCGCACGCCGGCGGTGACGCCACCGGGGCCGAGATCTCCCGCGCGCTCGTCGAGGCGGTCCGCGCCGCCGGGCTGCGCACCGTCGAGAACGCACTCGTCCTCGACCTGCTCACGGACGACAACGGCCATACGTCCGGCGTCACCCTGCACGTCATGGGGGAGGGCCAGCACGACGGTGTCGGGGCCGTACACGCCCCGGCGGTGGTGCTCGCCACCGGGGGCATGGGGCAGGTCTTCTCCGCGACGACCAACCCGGCGGTCTCCACCGGCGACGGGGTGGCCCTGGCGTTGCGCGCCGGCGCGGAGGTCTCCGACCTGGAATTCGTCCAATTCCACCCCACCGTCCTGTATTTGGGCCCGGAAGCGGAGGGCCAGCAGCCGCTGATCTCCGAGGCCGTACGGGGCGAGGGCGCACACCTCGTCGACGCCGACGGCACCCGCTTCATGGCCGGCCGGCATGAACTCGCCGAGCTGGCGCCGCGCGACATCGTCGCCAAGGCGATCATGAGCCGGGCGCACGAACAGGGCGTCGAGCACATGTATTTGGACGGCCGGCACTTCGGCGCGCAGATGTGGGAGAACCGCTTTCCGACCATTCTCGCCGCCTGCCGCAGCCATGGCGTCGACCCGGTCACCGAGCCGATACCGGTCGCCCCGGCCGCGCACTACGCCTCCGGCGGCGTACGCACCGATCTGCGCGGGCGCACCACCGTCCCGGGCCTCTACGCATGCGGTGAGGTCGCCTGCACCGGCGTCCACGGCGCCAACCGGCTCGCCTCCAACTCCCTCCTGGAGGGCCTGGTCTTCGCGGAGCGGATCGCTTCGGATATTGCTTCGGACGTCGCCTCGGACATTGCTCGGGACGTTGCCGCGAGCGGCGCCCCGGACGGCCCGGCGACCGCCGCGCCCGTGAACCAGGACGGCAATGCCGCGGACGGCTCCGCAAGCCACGCCCCGGCGTCGGCCCCATCCGCTCCGTCCACCCCGTCCGTCCCGTCCGCCCCCCGCACCACCCTTCCGCTTCTCGCCCCCGAGACCCGTACCGCTGTGCAGCGGATCATGACCGCCGGAGCCGGCGTGCTGCGCAGCGCCGAGAGCCTCGCCCGTGCCGCCGCCGAACTGGACCGCCTCCACCGCGAGGCGGCCGGGACCGTCACCGGGAGCACCGGGAGCACCGAAGCCCCCGCCGAACGCAAGCCCCCCGAGCCCGGCGTGGAAGCCTGGGAGGCCACCAACCTCCTGTGCGTCGCCCGGGTGCTGGTCGCTGCGGCACAGCGCCGTGCGGAGACCCGCGGCTGCCATTGGCGCGAGGACCACCCGGACCGGGACGATGCTTCCTGGCGCCGGCACTTCCGCATCACGCTGGACGCGGACCGCGCGCTGACCCTCCGGACGACGGTGACCCACGACTTCCCGCCGACCACGGCCCCCTGACCCCCGATCCGCCCATGACTGCCCGTCCCCCGATGACCGCCGGTCCACCGACGACCACCGGACCGTCGATCCCCCCGCCCGCCAAGACGGACCCCCGCAACCCCCCGCCCCACTCCTCCCCGAATACGGAGCCCAGCCCGTGAGCAGCACCCGCGACGACCTCCCCCTCCTCCAGATCGGCGGGCCCACCGGCGGCGCCTCCGCCGAAGGCTGCGGCGACGGCTGCGGCTGCAGCGGCGGCGAGGAGGGCGCGTACGAGCTCGACCCGCTGACCTGCGGCCTCGACCCCGACCTGGCCGCGCTCCTGGTGGCCGCCGGGCTCGACCCCGTACAGGTCGAGGACATCGCGCACCTCGCCATCGAGGAGGACCTCGACCAGGGCGTGGACATCACGACCGTGGCCACCGTCCCCGAGGACGCGGTCGCCACCGGCGACTTCACGGCCCGTGAGGCCGGAACGGTCGCCGGGCTGCGGATCGCCGAGGCCGTGCTGTCCATCGTGTGCACCGACGAGTTCGCGGTCGAGCGGCATGTCGAGGACGGCGACCGGGTCGCGGCCGGCACCCCGCTGCTGAGCGTCACCACCCGCACCCGCGATCTGCTCACCGCCGAACGCAGCGCGCTGAACATCCTGTGCCGCCTGTCGGGCATCGCGACCACGACCCGGGCCTGGGCCGATGTGCTCGACGGGACGAAGGCCAAGGTCCGTGACACCCGCAAGACGACGCCGGGGCTGCGCGCCCTGGAGAAGTTCGCGGTGCGCTGCGGCGGCGGCGTCAACCACCGGATGTCGCTGTCGGACGCGGCGCTGATCAAGGACAACCACGTGGTCGCGGCGGGCGGCATCGCCGCGGCGTTCACGGCCGTACGGGCCGAGTTCCCCGGTGTGCCGATCGAGGTGGAGGTCGACCGGATCGACCAGATCCCGCCGATCCTCGCCGAGGGCGCCGATCTGATCCTGCTGGACAACTTCACCCCGGAGCAGACCCGCGAGGCCGTGGAGCTGGTCGCCGGGCGCGCCATGCTGGAGTCGTCGGGCCGGCTGACGCTGGACAACGCCCGCACCTACGCCGAGACCGGCGTCGACTACCTCGCGGTGGGCGCGCTCACGCACTCCTCCCCGATCCTCGACATCGGCCTCGACCTGCGCGAGGACGACGGACAGGGCGCTCGGGGTGCGGACGACGACGTGCGCGAGGACAGCTGACCGCCATGCTGCTGACCATTGACGTGGGAAACACCCACACCGTGCTCGGCCTCTTCGACGGCGAGGAGATCGTCGAGCACTGGCGGATCTCCACCGACGCCCGGCGCACCGCCGACGAGCTTGCCGTCCTCCTCCAGGGCCTGATGGGCATGCACCCGCTGCTCGGCGACGACCTGGGCGACGGCATCGAGGGCATCTCCATCTGCTCCACGGTGCCCTCCGTCCTGCACGAGCTGCGCGAGGTCACCCGCCGCTACTACGGCGACGTCCCTGCCGTCCTGGTGGAGCCGGGCGTCAAGACGGGCGTGCCGATCCTCATGGACAACCCCAAGGAGGTCGGCGCCGACCGGATCATCAACGCCCTGGCGGCCGTCGAGCTCTACGGCGGCCCCGCGGTGGTCGTCGACTTCGGCACGGCCACCACCTTCGACGCGGTCAGTGCGCGCGGCGAGTACGTCGGCGGCGTGATCGCTCCGGGCATCGAGATCTCCGTGGACGCGCTGGGCGTCAAGGGCGCCCAGCTCCGCAAGATCGAACTGGCCCGGCCGCGCAGCGTCATCGGCAAGAACACCGTGGAGGCCATGCAGTCCGGCATCCTCTACGGCTTCACCGGCCAGGTCGACGGCGTGGTGCAGCGGATGGCACGCGAGCTGGCCGACGACCCGGACGAGGTGACCGTGATCGCCACCGGCGGGCTGGCACCGATGGTGCTCGGCGAGTCATCGGTGATCGACGCGCACGAGCCGTGGCTCACCCTCATCGGACTGCGGCTGGTCTACGAGCGGAACATCGCCAGGTCGTAGTGGCCCTCGCGGGCCTGCACGGGAGCGGCGCGGGCCGTAGTGGCACCTCGCCCGGCAGAGCCGTTTCCGGCACCGGACACCCGGTGGCGCGGCTCGCTGCCGCGCCATCGTTCACGAATTAAGCGGCTTTTGTCGGAAACGGTCGTAAAGTCGCCACATGCCAACGCCAAACGGAACCCGCGGCGGCATGGCGTTCAGCGCCGATGAGTTGCGTGTGCTCCGTCGCGCCCTCGCCCATGCCCTGCAGACGACGTCCCACCCCGCCCCGCTCGGCGCTCTCGGCCCCGAGTGGTCACAGGACATCCAGGAATATCTCCGGCTGGCCGAGGCGGTCGACGAGGCGGTCCGCGAAGGTGGCCGACTGCGCGCCTTCCTGCTCGCCGACCTCACCCGATACCGCGAAGCCCTGCCCGGCTCGGCCGCCGGCTACCTCGCACAGCTGACCGAGGCGCTGGCAGCCGGCCATGTCCCGGGCCCCGACGACCTCGCCGCCCTGCGCTCACTGGCCGTGCGGCCCGTCGGCGCGGCCGAGCGCGAACGCCGCAGCGCCCTGCTGCGCCACTGCGAGCAGCTGGCCGAACAATCCGTACGGACCCGGCTCCGCGCACTGCCAGGCGGCCGCTCAGCCGCCCGCAGCGGGCGGGAGCCGGAGCCCGAGCGGGAGCCGAAGAAACCCGAGCGCAAACCGGAGCCCGCGCCGGCGCCGCAGCCGAAGACTCCGCGGCCGGACCGGCCCATCCCCACACCGGGCGAGGTCTTCCCGCCCCGCCGCAGGCCCGCCCCGCCCCCCGAGAGCCGCACCGCCTGAGCGCTGCGTACTCTGGAATCTCACGCCCCAAAGGAGGCCGTACGCCATGGATTACGTCGCAGCGCTGCTCCCGCCCGTAGTGATGGCCGGCGCCTTCACCGCTCTGATCGTGACGATCATCAAGAGCCAGGGCGGGGCGAACAAGGCCAAGGAGGACGCCGCCGTGGACGCCGCGCTGTCCCGCGCCGAATCCGCCGGCCAGGAGCCCACGGCGCACCACGCCTGATCCGCCCGCCGCCCTTTCGGCGGCCCGCGCGCACGGTACGGCCCGGGATTGATCGTCCCGGGCCGTACATCGTTTTTCCGGCCCAAACGCAACGAGATCAACGGGCATTCGCGACATCTCCCACTATTGTTCTTGTGTGCCGAGACGCTTGGGTGATCTGGAAGACGCGGTCATGACGCGGGTCTGGGAGTGGAACCGCCCGGTCACCGTTCGAGAAGTCCTGGAAGATCTGCAGAAGGAACGGTCGATCGCCTACACCACGGTCATGACCGTATTGGACAACCTCCATCAGAAGGGCTGGGTGCGCCGCGAAGCAGAAGGCCGCGCCTATCGATATGAGGCGGTCTCCACTCGCGCCGCCTACGCCGCCGCACTGATGAACGAAGCCTGGTCCGCCAGCGACAACCCCGCGGCCGCTCTTGTGGCCTTCTTCGGCATGATGTCGCCGGAACAGCGACAGGCCCTGCGTGATGCCGTACGGATGGTGCAGGTCGACGAACCGGCGGAAGCCGCGGAACAACCTGCACAAGAGCCCGAAGAGGCCGCGCCCGCGGAAGAAGGCGAAGCAGAAGCAGCTCCGGAAGGCGCCGGGGAAGCCGGATCGGCCGAAGGGGATGAACCCGGGGCGAGTGCCACCGGCAACGGGCGATAGCGTCCCGGCATGCCTCCGCATTCAAAAGGCCTCACCGTCCGGCGCGCCAGGACCGGTGATGTGCCGGCCGTACGCCACCTCATCGACGCCTACTCACGTGACGGGATCCTGCTCGACAAAGCCACCGTCACGCTTTACGAGGACATCCAGGAGTTCTGGGTGGCGGAGCGCGACGAAGACGCCGAGGTCGTCGGCTGCGGAGCACTCCACGTCATGTGGGAAGACCTCGCGGAGGTCCGCACCCTGGCCGTGGATCCGCGACTGAAGGGATCAGGTGTCGGCCACCAAGTCCTGGACAAGCTGCTGCGCACTGCGAGCTGGCTCGGAGTGCGGCGCATTTTCTGTCTCACCTTCGAAGTCGACTTCTTCACCAAGCACGGCTTCGTAGAGATCGGCGAAGCCCCGGTAGACGGTGATGTCTACAGTGAGCTGCTGCGTTCCTATGACGAGGGCGTTGCGGAGTTCCTGGGCCTCGAACGAGTGAAGCCCAACACCCTGGGTAACAGCCGGATGCTTCTGCACCTGTGATGAGTGTTCTATGTCCGAATCGCTCCCCTATCTCATGGCTACGGAAGCATGCGTTCCCCGGTCTGCGGGCAAGTGAACCCTACCCAAGGGTTTGTGTTTTTCCCGGAAAAGCGGTTTGCTTTCCGTCGTAATCCGCATTCGATGAAAGGGAAACCGGTGGCACAGAAGGTTCAGGTTCTTCTTGTCGATGACCTCAACGGTGGCGAGGCGGACGAGACGGTGACGTTCGCTCTCGACGGCAAGTCCTACGAGATCGACCTCTCCGACGGCAACGCGGCGAAGCTGCGTGACTCGCTTGCCGACTTCGTGAAGGCGGGTCGCCGTACCGGTGGCCGCGCTTCTTCGGGCCGTGGCAAGTCGCGTGCCGCGGCTTCCGGCAGCAGCCAGGACACTGCGAAGATCCGCGCCTGGGCGAAGGAGAACGGCTACAACGTCAATGACCGTGGCCGCGTCCCCGCCGACATTCGTGAGGCATTCGAGAAGGCCAACGGCTGATCGCCGTACGCGCGGTCCGATTGGGCATTACGAGCACGCCACAACCGGGCACGGTGGCACTCGGTCGCTGCTGCGCTCACGAGCCGTACGAGGTCGGGGGCGCCCCCAACGTCCCCGATTCCTGTCCCGAACCCCGTGGTGGGCAGGGAATTCTCCGCCTCGTACCCGGGCCGGGGAGGCCGCACCCATCCCGCGGCCTCCCGCGAGCCGAATCCGTATGACAGTGCTGTGCCGCCGGGGAACGCCGGTGCGGGCATCCGGTCTCCGGTCCCACGCGTCGTGAGATCCGCTGCGAGTGCGCCCCACTCCAGCCATTCCAGGATTCCCGGAAGTTCTTCCGCGCCGCCCGCCGCGATGAGCATGAGCAATTTCGGCCGATCACCCGGGTGTTTCCCGTCGCATCCGGCCCGAAGGAGTGCCACGGGGCCGGTGCGCGGCAGTCGCCGCAATACGGCGCTTCCCGCATCGGCCGGCATCTCCAGGACATCGAAACGCAGCCCGGTCAGCAGCTCCACCGGCCCCGTTCCGGTGGTCGGCCAGCCCAGCTCGTCCTCGTACCAGCGGCGAACCGTGGCGAGGGGGCTGCGGGGGCGCGGAAGCACGCGGGGCATGCCCGGTGCAACTGCCGAAATGCCGGGAAGTTACGCTGGGTGGAGACATGGATACGCACCGTACCCACACCAAAGGGCGCGGGGGCGTATTCCGTGGTGTGCGGATGTTCGCCCGTAGCGGATGGAAGGGCCCTGCGCCGCATGGAGTGTCAGTGCCTGCGGGTAAGACAGTCTCAGTGGGAAGAGACGGTGTGACCGGCGCCCGAGGCGCTTCTCCCCGGCTGAGGGCCGGTGGCGGACGGCGTGTCGGTACAGCGCGCGTTCGCCACGGGCGTAGTAGCAGAGGGCGTATATGCCTGGCCTGCGGGAACATCGTCTCGCACCATCGAGTTGGAGCAGATGTCAGCTGTTCGGCAGTAAATTTCCCCGCCGGAGCGGGGGTGATCCGGACGGGTGTCGGCAGTTGGAATGAGCTGTCCCGCCCCGCGGGACTAGCATGCGGAAGGACAGGGAGGGGACCGACCCCTAACTGCCTGACCGCTCTGAGGAGCGATTAACGATGTTCGAGAGGTTCACCGACCGTGCGCGGCGGGTTGTCGTCCTGGCTCAGGAAGAAGCCCGGATGCTCAACCACAACTACATCGGCACCGAGCACATCCTCCTGGGCCTGATCCATGAGGGTGAGGGTGTCGCCGCTAAGGCCCTGGAGAGCCTCGGGATTTCGCTCGAGGCGGTCCGCCAGCAGGTGGAGGAGATCATCGGCCAGGGCCAGCAGGCCCCGTCCGGGCACATTCCCTTCACCCCTCGTGCCAAGAAGGTCCTGGAGCTTTCGCTCCGCGAGGCCCTCCAGCTCGGCCACAACTACATCGGTACGGAGCACATCCTGCTCGGCCTGATCCGCGAGGGCGAGGGCGTCGCCGCCCAGGTCCTGGTGAAGCTGGGCGCCGATCTCAACCGGGTGCGGCAGCAGGTCATCCAGCTGCTCTCCGGCTACCAGGGCAAGGAAGCCGCCACGGCCGGCGGCCCCGCCGAGGGCACGCCCTCGACCTCCCTCGTCCTGGACCAGTTCGGCCGCAACCTGACGCAGGCCGCTCGCGAGACCAAGCTCGACCCGGTCATCGGGCGCGAGAAGGAAATCGAGCGGGTCATGCAGGTCCTGTCCCGCCGTACCAAGAACAACCCGGTCCTCATCGGCGAGCCCGGCGTCGGCAAGACGGCGGTCGTCGAGGGCCTGGCGCAGGCCATCGTCAAGGGCGAGGTGCCCGAGACCCTCAAGGACAAGCACCTCTACACCCTCGACCTCGGTGCCCTGGTCGCCGGCTCCCGCTACAGGGGTGACTTCGAAGAGCGCTTGAAGAAGGTGCTCAAGGAGATCCGCACCCGCGGCGACATCATCCTGTTCATCGACGAGCTCCACACCCTGGTGGGTGCGGGCGCCGCCGAGGGCGCGATCGACGCCGCGAGCATCCTCAAGCCCATGCTGGCGCGAGGCGAGCTGCAGACCATCGGTGCCACCACGCTCGACGAGTACCGCAAGCACCTGGAGAAGGACGCGGCCCTGGAGCGCCGCTTCCAGCCGATCCAGGTCGCGGAGCCGTCGCTCCCGCACACCATCGAGATCCTCAAGGGTCTGCGGGACCGCTACGAAGCGCACCACCGCGTCTCCATCACGGACTCCGCGCTGGTCGCTGCGGCCACCCTCGCCGACCGGTACATCTCCGACCGCTTCCTGCCGGACAAGGCGATCGACCTGATCGACGAGGCCGGCTCCCGGATGCGGATCCGCCGGATGACCGCGCCGCCGGACCTGCGCGAATTCGACGAGAAGATCGCCGATGTGCGCCGGGAGAAGGAGTCCGCGATCGACTCGCAGGACTTCGAGATGGCCGCGGGCCTGCGCGACAAGGAGAAGCAGCTCCTGGCCGCGAAGGCGAAGCGGGAGAAGGAGTGGAAGGCCGGCGACATGGACGTCGTCGCCGAGGTGGACGAGGAGCTGATCGCCGAGGTTCTGGCGACGGCCACCGGCATCCCGGTCTTCAAGCTCACCGAGGAGGAGTCCTCGCGGCTGCTGCGGATGGAAGACGAGCTGCACAAGCGCGTCATCGGCCAGAAGGACGCCATCAAGGCGCTCTCCCAGGCCATCCGCCGTACGCGGGCCGGCCTGAAGGACCCCAAGCGTCCCGGAGGCTCGTTCATCTTCGCCGGCCCGTCCGGTGTCGGTAAGACGGAGCTGTCCAAGACGCTGGCGGAGTTCCTGTTCGGCGACGAGGACGCGCTGATCTCCCTCGACATGTCGGAGTTCAGCGAGAAGCACACGGTCTCGCGGCTGTTCGGTTCGCCTCCCGGCTACGTCGGCTACGAAGAGGGCGGCCAGCTCACCGAGAAGGTGCGCCGCAAGCCGTTCTCCGTCGTGCTCTTCGACGAGGTCGAGAAGGCCCACCCGGACATCTTCAACTCGCTGCTGCAGATCCTGGAGGACGGTCGGCTGACCGACTCCCAGGGCCGGGTCGTGGACTTCAAGAACACGGTCATCATCATGACGACCAACCTCGGCACGCGGGACATCTCCAAGGGCTTCAACCTGGGCTTCGCGGCCCAGGGCGACAGCAAGTCCAGCTACGAGCGGATGAAGAACAAGGTCAACGAAGAGCTCAAGCAGCACTTCCGCCCCGAGTTCCTCAACCGTGTCGACGACACCGTCGTCTTCCACCAGCTGACCGAGGACGACATCATCCAGATCGTCGACCTCATGATCGCCAAGGTGGACGAGCGGCTCAAGGACCGCGACATGGGCATCGAGCTCAGCAGCGAGGCCAAGTCGCTGCTGGCCAAGCGCGGGTACGACCCGGTGCTCGGCGCCCGTCCGCTGCGCCGCACGATCCAGCGCGAGATCGAGGACGCCCTCTCGGAGAAGATCCTCTTCAGCGAGCTGCGTCCGGGCCACATCGTGGTCGTCGATGTCGAGGGCGAGGGTGACACCGCAAAGTTCACCTTCCGCGGCGAGGAGAAGTCGGCGCTGCCGGACGCCCCGCCGATCGAGTCCACGGCCGGCGGTTCGGGTCCGAACCTGAGCAAGGACGCCTGAGCGGCACCGCCGTATCAGCGCAAACGGCACTGCCCCGGAATCGTTTCTCACGGTTCCGGGGCAGTTCTGTATGCGGCGAAGAAATACAGCTGCGTAATTGCTAGGTCATTTTCGGCCGTTTCTGGACAACGTCGCCGAAGGCCTCCCGCTACATCTGAACGACGCTGATTCCTTCGGGAACACCACGCACCGGTGGAATACGACGGCCGATGCGCAGCGTGTCCAGATTCGGAAAGGCGGACAGCCACTCCATCGAAACGCCCAGGTCGTAGGCGAGCCACAACCGGGTCAGGCCCTCGGCCGGCGCAATGCCCTCGATGAGCTGGTCCGGGGTGAAAGGCCCGGCGATCCGCAGATGCGGGCGCCCGCCCAGCCGGCGCAGCGCATGCAGCTCCTCCAGGTCGGAGACCGGAAAGTACAGCTCGGCCGGTTCGAGATGGGCGATGATCTCGCGGGCGTAGCGGGCGGTGTCATGGTGTCGCCAGGCCCCGGCGAGCTGCGCCCGCACCTCGTGATGCGCCCGGTCGCGCAGGCCCGTCAGATAGTCGATCGCCATGTCGTCGGCGATCGAGGTGGCGGTGATCGCGAGGAGATAGGCCTCGCGGTCGGAGACATGGGCGGGGTCGGGCAGCATCTCCAGCACGATCGGCCCTATCCAGCCCAGGGCGCGGGCCGCGGACGGGGTGCTGGGCCGCACCATGTCGCGGGTGAAGCGCTGCACCCGCGCCCGGACCGCCGGATCCAGCTCGGTGGCGTGCTCCAGACAGGCTGCCGCGAGCAGCTTGCGGTGCCGGGCCTCGGCGGCGCGTACGCCGGGGTGCGGGGCGAGCAGCCCGTCCAGGAGGGCCGCGCACTCATCGGGACGGGCCAGGGCCACGGCCATCCGGATGACGTCCTCCCAGTCGTCGTGGTGGGCATGGTCGAGCAGCAGCCGGAAATCGTGCCGCTGCACCGTCGCACGGGCGGCCAGATAGTCCTGGAAGGTGCGGTGCACGAAGTCGAGGGTGCCGGGGGTGGGCTCGCGCAGCAGTCCCGTGCGGTTGAGCAGATGCCGGTAGACGTCCTCCGGACCGCCCTGGCGGGCCGCGTCCGGGATCGCGGGCAGGTGCCGGGCGAGGGTGTCGACCGCGGTCGCCCGGTCCATTTCCGAGCGCCCGTTGACCAGCATCCACTGGGCGAGCTTCTGCAGCAGCTGGATCTTGGGCTGCCGGGTCAGCTCGACCCCGTCGGTGGCCGCCATGGCCCGCTCCCGGTCCCGGCGCTCCAGCAGCATCGACAGCGCCGCGTCGTAGAGCTCCTTGCGGCCGTTGGGCAGATAGCCCCGGCGGTCGCGGTGCAGCGCGCACAGCAGCCCGCACATCAGCGGATTGGTCGCCAGCCGTCCCAGATCTCGGGTGATCCGAACGGCATTGAGGAGGGTCCGCTCGTAGTGGCCGAGCCGGTCGAGGTCGGCCGGGCTCTGCTGGGCCGCGGCACGGTGCCAGCGCTGGATGAACGCGGCGACGTCCTCGCGGTTCATCGGGGCCAGCGACAGCTCGCTGAACCCCTCGCCGGCGAGCCAGTTGCCGGGGACCGCGGACGGCCGGGAGGTGACGATCCAGACGTTGCCGGGATAGCGCAGGGTCCACTCGCGGAGCTTGCGGCGCACCTGCTCGCGGTCGCTCTCGGGGGCCTCGTCGATCCCGTCGATCAGCAGCAGCGCACGGCCCGCTTCGAGCACCCGCTCCGTCCAGCCGTCCGGCGCCGCCGCGGCGTCCCCGTAGCCGACAGCGCTCAGAAAGGTGCCGGGAGAGGGCAGCCCTTCGCGGGCGAAGCGGCGTACGGGCAGCAGGAACGGCACCCGGCCGCGCAGCCCCGCCAGCGCCTCGGGCAGCTCATCGCGGGAGGTGGCGACCGCCAGCCACTGCAGCAGGGTCGTCTTGCCCGCCCCGGCCACCCCGCGGACCAGGACCTGCCCGCGGCCGGACAGCGCCTGTTCGGCGGGGAGCGGGGGGTCGTCCTGGTCCGCGGCGTCGGCGTCCTGCGGGCCGGGCTCGCACTCCAGCCCCAGATAGGCGGCGTCGAGCGGCCAGCTGTCGGGGGAGTGTGCGAGATCGATGCCGAAGATCGTGAGGTGGTTGTGGAGGGTGGCGGTGCTGTGGGCGTAGCGCGCCTCGAAAGCGGTGTCCGGGGAGGCGGCGTCGCCGGCTGCGGGCTCCTGGGCGGCGGGTTCCCCGGCCGTGCCGGACGACGGCAGGGAAGCGGCAGCGCCCGGTCCGTGGATCAGCTCGGCGAGGAAACGGGTCTCCTCGACGAGCGTTGCGGCGACACAGGCCGACCGCTGGGTGAAGAGGTACAGGATGTGCCGCGCGGCGACGTCCAGCAGCAGCCCGTGCAGCCGGGCCTCGTCAGTGGTCAGGTGCCGGTTGACACCGGGCACGGCCGCGCAGAGGCGACGTGCGAACTCGGCCGGGAGGAGGCGGGCGGCGTCCACATCGTCCATGTCGAGGTCGGCGAGGGCGCGGAGGGTGCGGGCCAGCGCGGCGGCGACGGACGGCTCCCCGACGCCCGTCGTGGCCCCCGCCGCCCGCTCGACGAGCGCCGCGGCAAGGCCGTGCAGCTGCCCGTCGGACAGGACCGGTTTCTCGCCGGTGAACGAGAGCAGCCGGGAGATCCGGACGGGCCGGTCGACCGTCCCGGCGCCGGGTCCGTCGGCGACGAAGAGCCTGCGGATCAGCGGATCGACGACATGCGGGGTGAGGCGGGCGACGATGTTCGTGGGATCCATGGGCTCCCCGTAACGGCGGTGCGGGACAACGGTGTTGGGGTGTGTTTCGGGCCAGCTTATGTGCGGGGGCGGGGGGAGAGGGTGAGTTTGGTGCGGGGAGGGACGCCGTGTGAGGAAGGTGTCCGGGGCCCGCGGACCGTACGGCCCGGTGCACCAGCTCCTTCGCGAGCTGGTGCAGGTCCTTGTCGGTGAGGGTCCGCTTCTCGCCCTTGAAGGTGACCAGCCGGGATATCCGTACCGGCCCGTTCACCAGGCCGGCGCCGGGCCCCTCCTTGACGAAGAGCTTCCTGACGAGCGGGGCGACCACGCCGGAGGCGAGTCGGATGCCCACTGCTGACGGGTCCATCGTGCGGTCCGCCCTCCCCCGTGGCCGGTGCTGCCGTCGGGCCAGGCCAGGGCGGCCGGCGGGGCGGCGGGGTGCGGATCGGCCAGGTGCACGCGGGGGTGGCAGGCACGGAAGGGTGTGGCGGCGGTCACGGAAAACGTGTCCCCATTCCCGCCCAATATGGACATTTCGCGGACCCGGGTAACTCAGGTCACAAAGGCCGGGTAACTCACGTCACAAAGGCCGGGTAATCCGGGTCACAAAGGCTGGGTAACCCGCGTCACAAAGGTCCGAGTAAGCCGGGCCGCAAAGGCTCCTGGTATCGAATCGGGTGTCCAAACGGCTCGCGGAAAGGGGTTGGATCTTGATTATCGGTGACATGGCGCACAGCCGATTCAGGGCCTACTAAAGAATTTAGGGGAAGTGGGGCGCGGAGCTTCCGGGGTTTTCGGGTTCCTTGGCGGGGGGTGTGGGCGGTGGTGGCGCGGGGGAATGTGGCACCCGTGTGCCATATGGGAGAAGGGCCTGTTCAAGGGGGTGTGGCGCGCTCGCGAGGACATGCAAGATGTCCGGATTTGGGGGTTTCGCGTAGAACTCCGAGGGGCGCGCAAGGACCTCGTTCACTCGGCTTCCGGTACGGGCCGGGTTAGTAGAAAGGCCCCTTGGCGGGGCGGCGAAGGCGGGTTACCAAGGAATGGCGATCCCGGTCCGCAGCCGGGTAACCAATCAATTCACTGGAGGAAACCCGCATGTCGAAGTTCGCCGCTCTCCGCAATTCGAAGAAGTCCGCTCTGCGCAATCGCGTCGCCGTTGTCGCCGCCGGTGTCGGCGTTACCGCCGCACTGGGTGCCGGTATTGCCACCGCCGCTGATGCGGGCCTGCAGAACCTCACCTCGGGCGTCGGTTCGGCCGTGACCGCGCAGGCCGACGCGCAGGTGAAGTCCGTGGCCGACACGAAGGCCGCCGCCGCCAAGGCCAAGCAGGACGCGGCCAAGAAGGCCGACGCCTGGGTCAAGCCCGTGAACAAGTACTCCCTGGGCGAGCCCTTCGGTATCGCCGGCAGCCACTGGTCGCACAAGCACAGTGGTCAGGACTTCGTCGTGCCGACCGGCACCGCGGTCAAGGCCGTCCACCACGGCACCGTCGTCAAGGCCGGCCCCAACGGTGGCGGCGACGGCCCGGCGTACGGCAACGCCATTGTGATCCAGCACGACAACGGCACGTACACCCAGTACGCGCACCTGTCACAGATACAGGTCCAGGTCGGCCAGCAGATCGGCACCGGCCAGCAGATCGGCCTGTCCGGCAGCACAGGTAACTCCACCGGTCCCCACCTGCACTTCGAGGTCCGCACCGGCCCCAACTACGGGTCGGGCATCGAGCCGACCGGATTCCTGCGGGCTCACGGCGACGCCGTCTGAGCTGAGTCCGGCCGGGCTGGCCGGCGGTGCGGCGGGTTTGCCGCCGTGACCAGTTCTGTGGCGACCTCGAGGATGGCCTTGCGCTTCTCCTCGGGGTCGCCCTCCACGTGCTGCATCGCGAACATGCCCGCATGCATGGAGAACAGTGCCGTGATGCAGCGCACCTGATCCGTCAGCTCCGATTCGGGCTCCTTGAGCAGGCCGAAGAGCGTCAGCATGCGCGATTTGAAGGTCTCGCCGATGCTCAGATCGCGCACCGCCGCCTGGTTCTCCTGCATGAAGCGGAAGAGCGGTTCGCCCGAGCGCAGCGACTCGCTGTAGCGGCGGATCAGCTCCTGCTTGGTCTCCAGGGTGCGCGGCTGCTCCTCGGCCCAGGCGATCAGCTCGTCGATGGGCCTGCCCAGGTCCTGGAACAGGCTGATGACGATGTCTTCCTTGGTCTTGAAGTGGTAGTAGAGCGCCGCCTTCGTGACCTCCAGCTTTTCGGCGATCTCGCGCAGTGACGTCTTGTCGTAGCCGTGTTCGGAGAACAGCTCCAGAGCGACGTCCTGGATGCGCTGGCGGGTGTTTCCCCTGCGCGCCTGTGTGCTCATGGTGTTCTCCTGCGTTGTCGGTACTGGTCAGAGGGCTGCCCAGCCGGGCACCAGAGAAACTTACTTGACGCCCGGCTAGTTGCCGCTTACCTTCATCACTGTACTGAACTAGCCGGGCGGCAAGTAAGTAGGAGTGAGTGATGGGGAAGTCGCAGCATGCGACCCCGACGGGGGACGGACGGAAAACGGCAGTGAAGGCGAAACCGGAAGCAGTGCAGGATCCGGGGCCGGCCAAGCAGCCGCCCGGCGTACGGGTGGTGCTCTTCGCACTGATGATCGCGATGCTGCTCGCGATGCTGGACAACATGATCGTCGGCACCGCGATGCCGACGATCGTCGGTGACCTGGGCGGGATGGACCACCTGTCCTGGGTCGTCACCGCGTACACCCTCGCCACCGCCGCCTCCACGCCGATCTGGGGCAAGCTCGGCGACATGTACGGGCGCAAGGGCGTCTTCCTGTCGTCCATCGTGCTCTTCCTGATCGGCTCGGCACTGTCCGGCATGGCGCAGGACATGGGGCAGCTGATCGGCTTCCGCGCCGTCCAGGGCCTGGGCGCGGGTGGTCTGATGGTCGGCGTCATGGCGATCATCGGTGATCTGATTCCGCCGCGGGAGCGCGGCAAGTACCAGGGCATGATGGCCGGTGTCATGGCCGTCGCCATGATCGGCGGACCGCTGGTCGGCGGCAGCATCACCGACCACCTCGGCTGGCGCTGGAGCTTCTACATCAACCTGCCGCTCGGCGCGATCGCGCTGGTCATGGTGACCGCGGTGCTGCATCTGCCGAAGAAGCGGTCGCAGACCCGGATCGACTACGTCGGTGCCGCGCTGCTCACCGTCGGCATTACCTCGCTGGTGCTGATCACCACCTGGGGCGGCACCGAGTACGACTGGCTGTCCGGCCAGATCGTCGGCCTCGGCATCCTCGGCGTGGTCGCGCTCGCCCTCTTCCTGCTGGTGGAGCGCAAGGTCAGCGAGCCGGTGCTGCCGCTGCACATCTTCCGCAACGGCAACTTCTCCCTCGTCACCCTGATCGGCTTCCTCGTCGGCTTCGTGATGTTCGGGTCGATGACCTTCCTGCCGCTCTTCCAGCAGACCGTGCAGGGCGCCTCGGCCACCAACTCCGGCCTGCTGCTGCTGCCGATGCTGCTCGCCATGATGGCCGTGTCCCTGTTCGCGGGCCGGGTCACCACCCAGACGGGCAAGTACAAGATCTTCGTGGTGGTCGGCGGCGCACTGATCACCGTCGGCCTGAGCCTGCTGTCCCTGATGGACACCGACACCACACGCTTCACCTCGGGCGTCTTCATGGCGGTGCTCGGCGCCGGCATGGGCTTCCTGATGCAGACCACGATGCTGATCGCGCAGAACAGCGTCGAGATGAAGGACATGGGCGTCGGCTCGTCCTCGGCCACCCTCTTCCGTACGATCGGCGGCTCCTTCGGCGTCGCGATCTTCGGCGCGATCTTCACCCACCAGGTGCAGTCCACGATGCTCGAACGGATCGGCAAGGCCGGCGAGAAGATGACCAGCGGCGGGGCCCAGATGGACCCGAAGGGGCTGGCCAAGCTCCCGCCGATGATCAAGGACGCCTACGCGCACGCGGTCGCCACCGGCACCCACCACGTCTTCCTGTGGGGCGCGGCGATCAGCATCGTCGGCTTCGCCGCGGCCTGGTTCCTCAAGGAGGTACCGCTGCGCGGCGGCCCGGCCAAGCCCGCCGAGAGCCCGGAGAACGGCACCGCCCCGGTGGACCGGGTGTCCGAGACCGTCTGATCCTCCTCCTACGCAGTCGGCCGTCCCCGCCATGGCGGTTTCCCGCCGACAGCCCCACCGCCTCCGCCCGCCGGCCTTGCCCCACCCCTCACAGGTGGGGACAAGGCCGGCGGGCGGAGGCGTTCCCATGACCAACGGGGCGCTCGACCAGAGACGCACACCCCCACCGTCCTTCCCCCACCCCCAACGGGAGGGGACGGGCCGGAGCGGGTGGGTGTCCGGACGTAAAGCGCAGCAGTCCGGACCCCCACCCCCCCCGGCCCGAC
>NZ_JBSHAW010000039.1:0-88849 GCF_053611685.1 Streptomyces sp. NPDC054786
GGTGCGGCCCGTCCCCACCGGGGGGGGCGGGGCCGCGCCGCGCGGCCGCGCCGGCAGCGGCTCGCCGAGCCGCTCCCAGCCGACCGCCACCGCCCAGGGCGCCGGCAGCGAGGCCGCCGCGGCGCCCGGCCGGCGGCCGCCGACCCGTCCTGACTGGAACGGCACGAGGGAGTTCTGGCCGAGCCGTACGTACGCGCGGCCGGGCGTGCCCTGCGAAATCCCGGCGGCCTCGGAGGAGTTGATGACGTCCTGGCTCTCGCCGGAGTCCGTCACGCGGAGCGCGATGCGCAGGTTGGTGTTGGCGCGGATCTCCGAGGAGACGACGCCGCTGGGGCGCTGGGTCGCGAGGATCAGGTGGATGCCGAGGCTGCGGCCCCGCTGCGCGATGTTGACCAGGCCCTTCACGAAGTCCGGCAGGTCGCGCACCATCGAGGCGAACTCGTCGATGACGATGAGCAGCCGGGGCATCGGGGTGTGGCTCGCCGGGTTCCGCTCCAGCAGCTCGACGTAGTCCTCGATGTCCTTGGCGCCGGCCGCGGCGAGGATGTGCTCGCGCCGGGTGAGCTCCGCCGTCAGCGACACCAGGGCCCGCTCGACGAGGTGGGCGTCGAGGTCGGTGACCATGCCGACGGTGTGCGGCAGGTTCACACAGTCCTTGAACGCGGAACCGCCCTTGTAGTCGACGAGGACGAACGTCATCGCGTCCGGACGGTTCGCCACCGCGAGCGAGGCGACCAGCGTCTGGAGGAGTTCGGACTTGCCGGAGCCGGTGGTACCGGCGACCAGCCCGTGCGGGCCGTCGCGCTTCAGGTCCAGGAAGAACGGGCCGTCCAGGGAGACGCCGACGGCCGCCCGGGTCGAGCGGCCCCCGGCCGTCCAGCGCGCCCGGATGCCGGCGGCCTGCGGCGGGTCGAGGGCGAGTACGTCGAGCAGCCGCGCGGAACCGGGGAGCACCGCGGCTTCCTCGTCGGCCCCGCCCGGGTCCCGCAGCGCGCCCATCGCGCGGGCCAGCGAACGGCACCAGTCCAGGGACACCACGTCGGGCCGGATACTCCCGACGGTGCCCCTCCCGGAGCGTCCCACCCGCACGGTTCCGCCGGGCTCCTCGGCGACGACGGCGTGGCACTCCTCGGGCAGCAGCCGCTCCTCGGCGTCCAGGCAGACCGCGCGGACGCCGACGGACGGTCCGTCGCGCAGGATCTGCGCCACGCCGGGCAGCGAACGCAGCCTGCGGGCTCCGTCGAGGACGACGAGCACGTCGGGCCCGGCGGTCCGGCTCCGCCGGTCCTCCCGTCCCGCGCGCTCGGCGATCAGCGCGGTCAGTTCGGCGACCCGCCGGGCGCAGGTCTCCGTGCCGTAGCCGATGCTGGCCGGGGTGTCGCCGGACTTCTTCCGCACGTGCGGCAGCCAGCGCAGCCAGGACCAGCCGTCCCGGCCCGGTTCGCCGGTCGTCAGCAAGTGGATCTGGAGGTCACGGGGGCTGTGCAGGACGGCGGCCTGGGCGACCGCCCACCGTGCCACGGCGCGTGCGGTCGGGCCCTCGCCGGCGATTCCCAGGACGTCGTGCTCGCGCAGCGGGACGGTCACCGGGACGTCGTAGGCGGTCCAGGGGTCCTGGCGACGGTGTTCGTCCTTGGTCGGGTCATGGAGTACCACGTCGGAGGGCAGGTCGGCGGTGCCGATGCGCAGTTCCAGGAAGTCGGCGTCCGAGGTGCGGCGCTCCCACAGGCGGTGCCGGGGGCCGACGGCGGTCAGGACGACCTCGGCCGGGTCCGGGAAGCCACGGCGCCGGGCGGTGCGTTCGGCCGCCAGGGCCTGCTCCGCTTCGCCCTCGATGCGCGCCTTCTTCTCCTCGTAGGCGGCGACCTCGCCGGAGTGGGACTGGCGTCCGTTGCGCCGGCTCATCAGGTAGTTGCCGACGATCACGACCGGCGAGAGCAGCCCGAACAGCAGCATCGTCGGGCGGCCGAGCATCGTCGCCCCGGCCACCGCCATCACCAGCGGGGCGGCAGCGGCGAGCCACGGGAGCGGCCGGGCGGCGGGCGACGCGGGCGGGGAGGGCAGGGTGAAGCGGGTGGCGTTCTCGGCCGGCCGCAGCCGAGGGGGCCGGTTGTAGTCCCAGCCGGTGCCGTCCTCCGACGGCTGCACGGCCGCGTCCGGCGTCTGCGGGAGGGCGAGTTCGAGCAGGCAGCCGTCGACGAGGAGCTGTGCGCCGGCCGGCCAGGCGGTGGCCCCGGCGAGGTCCTCGCGGTCCAGTTGCAGGGTGCCGCCGTCCGGCGCGGACGCGTCGGGCGCCACGCGGCAGCGTCCTTGGGGGCCTACCGTCAGGACGGCGAAGGGACGGGCCGGTACGGCGCGCAGCACCTGGGCGGTCCCGTCGTGCGCCAGTCCGATCCGGTACTCGCCGATGTCGAGCCGGTGCACCGCGCCCGCCCCGGTCCCGCCGACCGCACGGACCTCCACCAGCCCGGCCGGTTCGGCCGACGAGGTGCCCGCCGGGCGGCCCAGGCCCACGACGGCCGCGTGGTGGAGCGGCGAGTCCCGCAGCCGCAGGTCCGCGGGCAGCAGCCGGTCACCGGCGTACAGGCCGAGGCCCTCCGGCGGCCGGTGGACGCCTCCCGCCCCGGCCAGCGCCTCCGCGACGGCACCCACGGGCGTGTCGGGGTCGGCGTCGAGGTGGACGTCGAACGCGTCACCGCCCCCCTCGACCACGGTCAACATCAACGACACGAAAACGTCCTCCAGCCGGCGTGAATGCGGGGGTACGGGAGCCCTGCTCGGCGGCACCCGTACCACTGACGGGACCTACGGCGCCCGTCCGCGGATGGTTCACGGGCACGACCGTCCACCGTCCGTGAACCATCCGCGGGCGGGCTCCGTAGTGGCCTTCGGGTACATGCACCGCGACGTTGCCGCGGTGCCGCCCCCGCTTTCGACCGTCCCGGCTCCGCCGCCGGGGCGTCCCGACAAGGAGTCAGAAGATGATCTGGTACGTCCTGGCCATGGTGCTGGGGCTGGCGCTGATCGGGGCGGTGGCCGCGCTGATCGTCACCGAGCGGCGGCCCCGCCCGCCGAAGCCCGCCGCCGCCTCGGCCGCCGTCGTGGGGCGGGAGGCGCTGGACGTGGTCGACGCGGGCCTGCGCCGGCTGACGGGCGCGTGCCTGCGCTCCGGCCGGTCGCTGCCCGACCTGTACGCCGTCGTCTACTCCGAGGAACGCCTCGGACTGCTGCTGGCCGGCCCGGAGGAGGCCGCCCCCGCGCCCTGGACCGCCGAGGCGGACGGCGAGCGCTGGACGATCTCGCCCGACGACCTGCACCGCCCCGGCCCGGAGGGCGAACCGGCCCTGCCGTACGCGCTGACGGTGACGGTGGGGCTGGACGGCGCCGACCGGGTGCTGGTCGACCTCTCCCGGGCGGCGGGGCCCGTCTCCGTGACGGGCCCGGACGCGGAGGTGCGCAGCCTGGCACAGGCCGTCGTCGCCGAGGCGCTCGCCGGCCCGGTGGGCGCGCTCGCCGAGGTCACCCTGGTGGGATCCCTGGCCGGCGACGGGTTCCTGGCCGGCGACGCGCCGCGGACCTCGCGTCTGCACACCGCGGCCAGCCTGGAGGAGGCGTTCGCCAGGGCGACTTCGGCGGGCCCGGGACAGCCGGAGACCGGATCGTCCGACGTCACCCAGATCTTCCGGCTGATCGAGGGCAGCAGCCGGATCGCCGTCCAGGGCGAGGCGCCCCACCTGTTCGTCGTGGACGCCTCACAGCTCCCGCGACGGGAGGGGGCGTTGGACGGCCTGCGGCGCGGGGACGCGCTGCTGGTGCTCGGCGACGCGCCCGCGGGGTGGCCCTGGCGGGCCGGTACGGACGGATCCCTCGACACCGGACCACTTGGCCTGGAGATCACCCGGCACGCGGGGCGTTTCGCATGAGTCTCATCCGGCGGCCCGGTCCTGGCCGCCCGCCTGCAGTCCGCGGCTGTGCAGCGCCTCCCGCAGGGCGCGGGCGGCGTAGTACGTCCGCGACTTGACCGTGCCCGGCGGCACGCCGAGGACCCGGGCCGTCTGGTTGACGCTGCGCCCCAGGTAGTGCACGTGCAGCAGGACCTCGCGCTGCGGCGGCCGCAGGTCCCGCAACGCCTCGATGAGCACCTGGGAAGTGAGGATGTGGTCCACGTCGTCGGACACCGGAAGGTGGGCGAGTTCCGGGTCACCGGCCTCCGGTGGTCTGGCCTGGCGGGCCCGGTGGCCGTCGATGACGAGGTTGCGCAGCACGGTGAACAGCCACGGCCGCACCGAGTCCGCGGTCGGGTCGAGCTCCCCGGCGTGACGCCAGGCGCGTATCGCGACTTCCTGGAGGACGTCCTCGGCGCGGTGCCAGTCGCCCCCCAGCCGCCGCGCGGCGAACTGCAGCAACGCGCTGCCGTGAAACTGGTACAGGGCTCTGAGGAACTCGTCGGGGCGGAGTTCCGCGGTGCGGGGGCGGGATATGCGGTCTTCGGTCGAAGCACTGGCCGACAAAGGCCTTTTCCTCTCCGGTCGTCTGTGAGGAGACGGATTCCGACGGCCGCGGGGGAAGCCGGCGGGCGCCGCCGCGAGCGGTCGTCCGCTCCGTGCGGCGTGCCCGCCGGCCGGCGGCGGCGGTGCACCCGCCCCGGAACCGCCGTCAGTCCGGTTCGCGGGAGGAAAGCGACCGCACCTCGCGGGGCGTCAGTTCCCTGTCGTAGAGGTGCACATCGGCGACACCCCCCTTCCAGTGGTCGGCCGCCTTCCCGTCGAACTTGCCGCGTCCGATCACCACAGAGCCGGTGGGCTTCACCGTGCTGGAAGCCTCTCTGCTTCCCGCGAGCCGGCCGTCCACGTAGATCCGCATCCGGTGGTCCTGCTGGCTGTACGTGCCGGTGAGGTGGTACCAGCGACCGGCCTGCGGCTTCTCGGCCTTCTCCGCGACGGTACGGGCACCGGTGAAACTGAACGCGAAGTTCTCGTCCTGGCCGGAGTACTGGAGGAAGAACGTGCTGATCCGGTCGCCGTCCTGGGACAGGACGGTGTGGAAGCCGCTCATGTCCTCGGGGGTGAGCCGCACCCGTGCGGCGACCGAGTAGTCCTTGCCGGCGGTGTCGATCCGGGAGCCGGTGTCCGCGTATCCGCTGGTGCCGTTCAGCCGCAGGGCGCCGCCCTCGGGGCCGTCGGTCCACTGCCCGCCGTCACTGACGACGGCGTCGTGCTCACCCGCCTTAGCGGTGCCGGACCGGTGCAGGGGCCACCACCCGACCCCGCGCAGCGACCCGGCGTCGGCACCCGGGCCCGTCGAGGCCGATGTCCCCCCAGCCTGCTCCTTCCCGGACTCCCCGGCCCCCTGGCCGCGCACCAACTGGGCGACGACGAAGGCCAGCGCAACGGTCAGTGCGGCGATCGTGGTGATGAGCGACCATCTGCGCGTCATGAAACTCCCCGGGACGTACGGCATACAGGTGTCACTGGTGACCACGTGTCCGTTCCGGAAGTGGTTCAACGTGCCCCCGAAGTCTGACAGGCCGTTGAGACCGCAGGCGTGGGCGCCCCTGAATGTGCCGCCCTGCGCCGGAACATACGGCGACACCACGGTATGAGCAGTTCAGCGCGGTTCGTTGGGATGCTCCGGCGACGCGGGGCCGTCGTCCGGCGAGCGTTCCGGGGTGTTCGGGAGCATTACCCGGATCTCCTCAGCATCGAGTCCGGTTCAGCTGGTCCCGAACCGTGCGGTCAGGCTGCGGATGCCGGTTGTGGCCAGGGTTGCCGCCAGCAGGGCGATGATGCCTACCTGCACGGCGGAGGCGGGACGAGCACGCCGGGGGCGCAGAGCATGGTGGCCATGACCGGCGTAAAGGGCACCACACGCTACGAATCCTGAGACTACGGACTCCCCCATGACTGACAACGAAGACCGCGCAACCCTCCTCTTCTACCCGCCGGTGGACGACGCGAATTCGTGGCGAAACGGGCTGAGCCCCTTCGAGGCCGGGCCGGGGCCGATGAGCCTTGGCGGCGACTTGCGGTGCTGCAGGAGCCGATGTGCCAGGCTCTGGCCATCGACACCGGCATGCGTGTCGATGACGCCGACTTTCTGCATGACGCACATGCTCCGCCCACAGCCGGAAAAGGGAGCGCGGGGTTCAGGCGTCTCCCGCATCCCCGCAGTGTCCACCAGCGGTTCTGGAGCCTCCTACGGCAGGACGGGTCGTGTCAGGTGAGGCCGGCCAGGGCCAGGAACTCACTGCGTGAGCGGGCGTCGCTGCGGAGCGTTCCCAGGAGGGTGGAGGTGAGGGTGCTGGAGCCGGTGGCCTGCACACCGCGCAGGGTCATGCAGGTGTGTTCGGCCTCGATGACGACGCCTACGCCCTTGGGCTCCAGCTGGCTCTGCAGCCAGTCGGCGACCTGTTTGGTGAGGCGTTCCTGGACTTGCGGGCGGCAGGCGAAGTGCTCGACGACGCGGGCCAGTTTCGACAGGCCGAGGATCCGCCGGCCCGGCAGGTAGCCGACGTGGGCGATGCCGACGAACGGCAGTAGATGGTGCTCGCACACCGAGCGCACAGGGATGCTGCGGGCCAGGACGAGTTCGTCATAGCCCTCGTCGTTCGGGAAGGTGGTCAGGTCGAACGGGCGGGGGCTGAACAGCTCGGCGTAGGCGCGGGCCATGCGCCCAGGCGTCCCGCGCAGACTCTCGGTTCCGGTGCTGATGCCGAGAGCGTGCAGGAACTGTCCGGCCGCGCGTTCGGCGGCGGCCAGGTCGATGCCGTCGGTTTCCTGGACGACGCGCAACGCGGCCGGGGCGGGCAGCGGTATCTCCGGGTCGTCGGGTGCCCGGTGCACGGCGGTGTGGGGATGCTGGGCCATGTCAGCTGCCACCGATACCGAGGGCGGTGAGCAGCACCAGGACGACGGTGACGACGGCGAAAAGCCCGTGCCCGGCCACCACCGGCACGGGGAAGTACCGCTCGGCGGGCCCGGCTTGCCCCTGCGCGGTGGCCGGGGCGGCGGAACGGGCCCGGTACACGGGGATCCACCGGGCCAGCATCACGAAGCCGAGCAGGGCGACGGGAACCAGCAGGCCGAAGGCGGTCCAGGCCAGTACGTCCTTGTCGGCGATCACGTAGACGATCCAGACGACCAGACCGACCGCGGCGAGTGCGAAGTGCCCGAAGAGAACGGGGACGGGCAGCCGGCTGTTCCCGGCCTTGGCGCCTCCGCGAGAGAGCCAGGTACCGAGCATGTAGAAGCCGCCGAGAGCGGTGAGCACCCAAGTGATCAGTGCGGCGATGTCCATGAGGACTCCTCGTTGGTGATGTGCGTACCCACCGCGACCACGCCTGCGCGCGGCCACGCCGGGAAAGGGGTCAGCCGGTCCGCCGGCCCGGACTGTCGTGGGTGGGCACAAAGCCCTCGGCCTGGGTGGCCTCGTCGGCGACGCGCACTCCGTAGCGGTAGGCGAGCTTGCCGCCCAGATATCCGGAGACGCCCAGCACCACGAGGCTCACGGCGTTCAACGCGAGCATCCCGCCGCCCCGCTGCCCATGGCTCGCGTGCCGCCACAGGAAGTTCCCTGCGTAGGCGGCGGTCACCAGCAGGTTCAGCGCCATGTGCACAAGACCGACGCGGAACGCCCGGGTCCCCGGCGGGATCGCGAGCAGGTCCAGGAAGCCGACCATCGCCGCGGCCAGTGCGCCGACCACCCCGAGGGCGATGAGCCACATCGCTCCCCGGGTCAGGAAATCCGGGTGACGTACGAAAGGAGAGGCGACATCGAAGACCAAGCTGCCCACCCAGGCCCCGATCGGGACGGTGACCAGGATCGGATGGAACGGATGCCCGTACGGGCCGGCCAGCGCGGCACTCACCGGCCGCTTGGCCCCTTCATACGACGGATCCACCATGCCGACCACCACCTTAGTTTCACCAATAAATATTGGTCTTATTCAAGGGAGGCGTCAAGAGGCCCAGCCAGTCGCACATGCCGCACGAAGATTCACTGGTTGCACCTATCGGTGTACGCGTTACCGTGAAGAGGTGACCTCCGATGCAACGCCGCAGCCTCCCACCGGTGACGCCGCGATCGAGTCCGTCAGCGTCCTCGGCGAGGACTCCCGGCGGCAGATGTTCGCGTTCATCCGACGTCAACGCCGCCCCGTGACCCGGGACGAGGCAGCCGCCAGCGCGGGCATCTCGCGCAAGCTCGCCGCCTTCCACCTCGACAAGCTGGTGGATGCCGGTCTGCTGCGTGCCCGGTACGAGTCACCCGGCGGCATCCGGAAGGTCGGCCGCCAGCCCAAGGTCTACGAACCCACCGACAGCGAAATCCGCGTCAGCATCCCCGACCGCCGCCACGAGCTGCTGGCCGACCTTCTGCTGGAGGCCGTCGTGACCGAGGACGAGGGGGAGACCGCCACCCACGCCGCGGTGCGTACGGCCGGTCGGCGCGGCCGGGAACTGGGGGAGACCGAGCGGGAGCACACCCGCCCCGGCCGGCTCGGCGCAGAACGCGGCCTCAGCGTCTGCGAGCGGATGCTCGACCAGCACGGCTTCGAGCCGGTCCGCGAAACCCCCACCCAACTCCGGCTCCGCAACTGCCCCTTCCACCCCCTGGCGGCCAAAGCCCCGGACCTGGTGTGCGGCATGAACCACGCCTTCATCGCGGGCTACCTTCAGGGCCTGGAGGTCAGCGGCGTAGAGGCCGTACTGGCACCCCGCCCCGGGGAATGCTGCGTCCAGCTCGGCCCCGCCAAGGGCTGAAGCCTGACCGCAACGGGGGATGCCATCCCCTCGGGCCGAGGCGACGCGATCGAAGCGGCCGTCAGTCACTCACCCCCAGGAGGCCTCGTCGTCTGCACAGGAGACGTCCCAGGTACTGGTGGCTCTCGACACGTGCATCGCCGCTGCACCCGAGGAGCAGAGCGGCCCGCTGTGGCGGCCGGCGCAAAGAATCCGGCAGCTCGACGACAACCTGGTGAGGCTGCCCGCGGGCGCGTGTGTGACCGGCCACGTCGAACCCGAAGTGGACGTGTTGCTGGTCGTGGTCGACGGCGACGGACAGCTCGACAACCCGTAGGGGCGCAGACGCTGGAACCCGGAGTCGTGGCGTGGCTGCCGAAGTCGACGCACCGGGCGCTGTTCCCGGGTCCGTGCGGGCCGGCCTACCTGACCGTCCACCGGCGACGTCTGGTCGGGAGCGGGCCCTTCCGCCGGCGGACTGCCGCCGGGGCCAGGCCTCAGCCCGCGTTTTTTTCGGGCGACAGCAGCGATTCGTGCACCGTAAAGAAATAGGCGAGGGCGAATCCGGCGACAACGCCGCCGATCCCGGTCACCCAGCGCCAGAGGCTGGGAATGTCACATGTCAGCAGCACTCCGCATGAGATGAGCAGCACAGAGAGCGTGAGCGCCAAGGGGGGCACGAAGAGTGGCCAGGCGGAGCGTGGATCCCAGAGCCGGAGGGCCCTTGTCCCTCGTCCTTCGTCCGCGGCCTTTTCCGGACCGGCAGTTTCCACGTCAGCCTTTTCCACGGAAATGCCCTCGGCGGCCAGCAGCTTCGCGTCCCCGGCCTTGAGCATGCCGTGCATCACCCAGCCATCGTCAGAAACCAACGCCGCCGGAGTGCTGCTCGGCGAGAAACGCTTGCCGCCGGTTCCGCGGTGGGCGTCCCAGCAGAGCCAGAGATGCTGGCCGTTCAGGGAGTCAGGGAGTTCACGTTCCGTGACGTTGACAAGGAAGTGTGCGGTCCGGGATGACGGACTGACCATCCTCAGGCACCGCTCCTTGCTGGAGCCTTGCCGCCAGAAGCCGGGCCCCAGGCATACCGCTCGTACGGCCTTGTCCGCGTGGCCCAGTCGGGAAAAGGAACGGAAGCCATAGCGAACTGATACGGCAGCCACGGAGAGGCCCATACCGAGGATCCAGACGCTCATGAAGATCCAGGTGCCTGTGGTCGACATCGTGTCGCCTTGCAGTGCATGACCGAGAGTGCGCTCGTCTCCCGCGATGGCGCCCAGGTGGGGTTGCCCAGGGGCATAGAGCACGGCGACCCGGCTCCCGGGGGCCAGTCGGTTGGGGGAGTTCGTGTGCACGGTTGCCTTCACCGGTGCGCCGGTTGGCCCTTGGGCAAGCCGGACGACTGCGGTCGAGGTGTAGTAATCCTTGCCCTTGCTCGGATCGTGGAGCTGGACGTCGCTGACCTTCTCGACCCGGACGTTCGCGAATTCCGCCCCGGCGTCATGAATACGCTGCATCAGTTCCGGCCGCTGGGGCGTGCCCGCCGCAAGCGCGATCAGGCTCACCAGCACTGTGGAGGCACCGACATACCACCCCAGCGCACGCCACTGCATTCCCCGTCGAGAGGGGAGCCCACGGGGCATCGTCGCCGGCCCCGACGCGGGCGCTCCGTCCGCTGCGGTGGCTCCCGAGAACTCGGCGACGGCGACCGTGTGGAACCGCCGCCGTCCGCCCGCCGTGCGCTGATACAGCGCAATGGCCACAAGGCAGCAGAGAGCGCACCCCAAGGCGGCAAGGATCCACTTCTGCCGCAGGGCAGGGGATGAGCTGAAGAGCCAGAGCGGGAGTACGGGCACGACGACCGCCAACCCGAGCGCGGCGAACCATGCTCCAGCCCGGCGGGGTGCCGCGCTCACACGGTCGTCGGTAGCAGCGCCCGCCACAGCGTCGTCACCCGAAGACATCTCGGACCTCGTCGGTCGCGGTTCCCTTTCTGCCCTGGGTTCCCTGCTTTGCATCCGACTGGCCTTCCTTTGTGCTCTTGTCGACGTCTTCCCAGCCGTCCTTGCCGTCGTTCGCTGCGACGCCTCCGGCGATGGGAACGACGGTGCCCCACGCCGTGTCCATGTTGGTTTCATGGTGCTCCGGCGTGTGCGTGCCCTTGAGATCATTCGCGATCTCACACCGACCCGGCGCTGACCTTCTCCTCCCAGTCAATCCGATGGAAGTGGAGCGGGCGGAACATGTCCTCAGGGGAGGGGAAGGCCGGCCCCGGGGCGTCGTCCTTGCCGGCTTTGACCTTGTTGACGGCTGCGGCGTTGCGGCCGATCGCTTCCACGCGCGGGCGGCGCAGGGCCTCGTAGGCGGCGAACGCCTCGCCGGGCGTGGGCAGATCGCGCAGGCAGCGGGCCAGTTCGACCGCGCTCTCGATGGCGAGCGAGGCCCCCTGCCCGGAGCTGGAGGACGGGGCGTGCACCGAGTCTCCGACCAGCACTATCCGGCCGCGGTACCAGTGCGGTACGGGCGGCATGCGCTCCATCCGGCCGACCACCATCAGCTCGTCGGGGCCGGTGTGCTGCAGCAGCCGCTCGCCCGGGACATGTCCGGCGTACAGGTCACGCAGCCGGCTCAGCCACTCGGTGGCGGGCACGCGGGCCAGGTCGGCCGGGCTCGGCGGGGTGTCCGTGGGCAGTCCGGCGAACCAGATCAGTCGCCCGTCCGGGCCCCGCCAGTAGCCCATGAAGGCGCGGCCGAACGCGAAGTACATGGTGCCCGGTTCGCACCCGTCCGCACTGCCCACCGCCGCATAGCCGCCGAAGCTCAGTACACCGCCGTACTCGGGGACGGGTGAGTGCGGATCGATCACGGTGCGGACGGTGGAACGGATGCCGTCGGCGCCGATCAGTATGTCGGCGGACGCGGAGGTCTTGTCGGCGAAGTGAGCGGTCACGCCGCCGGGCGTTTCCTCGGCAGCGACCAGCCGCTTGCCGTACGCGAACCGGACGCCCGCGGCGACCGCACTGTCGGTGAGCGCCCGGAACAATTGGTCGCGCGGCAGCGTCAGCGTGGCGGGCAGTTCGGGGAAACCGCCGAAGCCCGCGAGGTGATTGCCGGCGCCGTCCGCCATCACCACTCCGGGCACCGGCTGTCCGGCGGCCTTCACTGCCGCGTCGGCACCGACCGTCGCCAGCGCCGCCTGACCGTTCGGCGCCAGACCCAGCCAGGCCCCCACGCCGTCCGCCGCGGTGGGGTACGCCTCGTAGACCGTCGCCGTGATGCCCGCCCTGCGCAGTGCAAGTGCCGTCACCGGGCCCGCCACACCGCCCCCGATGACCAGTGCCGTCCGTACGCCGGAGCCGCGGCCGTCGTTGTCGCTCATAACCCCTCCCATGGGTCATGCGGATGCGCCGTTTGAGCGCTGAGTCCATAGTTGCAAAGCAACTAGTCTCCATGCAACTAATTTCCCCATGACTACGATGCCGGTATGTCCGCCTCCGTAAAGAGTTCGCCGCTCGGCCTGACCGTGCTGACGCTGCTGCACCACCGGCCGCTGCACCCCTACGGCATCCAGCGACTGCTCAAGCAGTGGGGCAAGGAGCAGGTCGTCAACGTCGGCCAACGGGCCGGGCTGTACCGCACCATCGAGCGGCTGCAGGCGGGCGGCCTGATCGCTGTCCGGCAGACCGAGCGCGACCAGCAGTACCCCGAGCGGACCGTCTATGAGGTCACCGACGAGGGCCGGGCGGCCACCCGCGAGTGGCTGGAGCAGATGCTGGCGGTACCCAAGTCGGAGTTCCCGCTGTTCCCGGCGGCGCTCTCGAACATGCTGATGCTCGACCCGGACGAGGTGGCGCCGATCCTGGAACGGCGGGCGACGCGACTCGCCGCCCAGCGCACAGACCTGGAGCGCCAGTCCGCCGAAGCCCCGACCGGGCTGCCGCGCATCACACTGATCGAGAACGAGTACCTGCTCGCTGTCCTCGACGCCGAGGAGCGCTGGCTGCACGGCGTGATCGACGATCTGCGGGACGGCAGCCTGACCTGGTCCCCGGAGATGCTCGCGCGGTTCCAGGAGGCGTCCGAATCGGGTGCGGCTGCGACCTGACGGGGCCGGAGCCGCCAAGCGCCCTGATCCCAGGCTCAGAGCGCGGCCGGGTTCGATTCCCGTCAACCGCTCCACAGACTCAGGTCCAGCTCAGGGGTACAACCCCAAGGCTGGGCCTCTGTGTTGGCCGGGCCGGCTCAGGTCCGTGCACCACCTGGCAGGCGTCGGGCCAGGCGGAAGCCGCCTATCGGGAAGTGATCCTGGCAAGGATTACCGTAAAGACGGGTGTGCAGGCAGCCTCTTGCACAATGGAACAGTCACTTCACATACGAGTGCAATCAGGCGGAAGCCTGTCATCACTCCGCAGGACAGGAAACGGATCGATGCGGGGGAGATGGAAAAACCTGAACCACAGCTGCACCCCCGAGCCCACCCTGCCGTACAGAAGGTGCTCGACGATATCGAGCATGACAGCAAGGCTCAGGGCGGACATCCGGGATCGGGGCATGGAAACTGCGCGGAAGTGTCGCTGATTTCCGACCGACTTCACCAGTTGCTGTAATGCTTCCCGCCCTGGGAGTCAGGGCTCACCGATAGCTGAAATCACGCCGGAAGGAAGGAAATCCTATGCCAAGTGACACAACACTCGAAGAGATTGACCATTTTCTGGCTGAAGCGGGATGGGATCCGGGGCGGGACGAGGCGGACCGGGTGGCCGAGTTGACGCAATTTGTGGTCTCCGACCTGGCTGCTCACGACTGCGCCGTCTCACTATTTCCTGCCGCGGAGACCTTCTTGCGCTCCTACGGGTTCCTCGATGTAAAATTCCCTTATGACCCGGGCCGCACGGAACACTTCAATACGTGCGCCAGGTTCTGCGCCGATGAAGCCGAAGAGATCACTGAACTCTCCGAGGACCTGCAGCAGTCCATATTTCCTGTTGGCTGGGACAAGATTGAAGGGGGGCTCGCCGTGATCGACCCGTCGGACCGGATGTTCTACATTCACCACACCGGGTTCTACTACATGGGAGTTGGAATCAGAGAGGCGATTGCCGCCCTGTACGTGGGAGGCCTGCAGCCAGTGGAGGATTACCTTGTCTAGCATTGTCCCTGGCACTGCCTCTTCCCTGCTCGTTCATGGCAAGATCTTCAGTCATACCAACTTGACCGGTGATGGCGAGCCGAACCTCCATCCAGCGGTGCTTGAGTTCTTCCACCGGCTCCCGGTCGAACAGCGTGAACCATTTGCCGGATACTGCGCGGAGTCGGCGCTCGTTTCCGACCAACTTTGGGCACTGGAATCCGAACAGGCAGGACAGCACCAGATTTCCCTTGACGAAGCCGCTCCACACTTTGCGGGTGCGGCCATGGTTTCGAAAAAGATCCGCGATCACGGAGATCCCAGCCATGGGCAGCCCACAGAGCCGTGTGGCGCCTGTCGAGCCCTTCTCGACAGGCTGAACATCCGATTCATCGGGCCGTGAAATCACATGGAAACTACATCTCCAGAGCCGGTGGTGCGCAGCGCGGTCGAGGTCTTGACTCGCGCGGGATGGGCTGCTGGGCGAGACTGCGGCTCGTCCGCCCTCATGGCCATCTTGGAAACTGTCAGTACGGTCGGCCGCGATGAGCAGGCAAGCTGGAAACTCTTCCCGGCGGCTGAGAGCGCTTTGCGCGAGTTTCACGGGGTGGAGGCGCTCCTCCACGGTCCCGGCATGGAAGTTGCGCTTCATGGCATAGTCATCGACCCTCGCGAGGGTCGTCATGCACTGACCGCAATGCGTCGGTTCGCGGAGCGCATCGGCAATCTGCTCTTCCCCTTCGGCTCTCATGGTGAGGAGTCCCTGATCGCCGTGGACGAGCGGAACAAGCTTTTCCTCGTCAACCATGGCGGCTGGTGGTTCCTCGGAAACTCGGTGCTCGAAGGGCTCACCGTGCTCATCGAAGGCCGCCGTCCCGCCCACGTACGCGAGGATGGGACATGGAGAGAAGGCGGCTGCTCCGAACCAGATCTGAACCAGGACAGCGAGCCTGCCGGGATCGAGGTGCCGCCGACCGCCCCTCACGCTCACACGGACATTCAGATCGTTTTCGGTTAGCGGTCCCCCCAGGGTCGTGAGTCTTGATTGCTGTCTGGACCATTTTGGGGCCTCGTGCGCTTCGTGCGCCCTACACGCTGACCGCTGAACCGAGTTGGCAGCCGCAAGACCCGCCTCCGTGATCCGATGGGTGCCATCACACAGCCACGAAGCACAGTGAACGATCAACGCGGCCAGCTGTTCCGACAGCTGAGCGCGTGGCTGGTCATAGAGATGGCCCATCTACGAGCGGGGATGGGGAGACGGCTCCGGCGCTCCGTGGTGTGCCCGCGGCCCCCGGCCTCCGAACTGGCCGCCCCGCCAAGGGAGAACCGCCCGTGAGCAGTCCCGTCGTCCCCGCCGTCCCCGCCGTGCTGTTCGGCTGCGTCCACAACGCAGGGGTGTACTGCAACGGTTGTTAGTGAGGCGTTACCGGTGCGCTAGCGATCTCCGTGAGAGTCATGTGCATCCAAGGGCGTTGGGTGAGGGCCGCTGAGGCTTTCAGCTCTCTGCCGCGCCCATCGATCGGGGGAGCACGACATGCAGAACATGACACCGGACCACGACGGTCACGCCGGGCAGGCCGCGAAGACAGAAAAGGGGCGGGGCCCACGGGGTCCGCTCCTGACGGTAGGGGTGACCGTTGACAGCCCCGTGAGCGGCAGCGGGGCAGCGCAAGGGTTCACCTTCTCCTTTTTGAAGTTGACCATCGCCTAGTTCGCTGCGGAGTGCCGGGCCGGAGCGCTTCCCATGGCTTCGGAGAATAATGCGCCCGCGACGCTCCGTTGATAATTCTCCTTCTCGGGGTCGAATCGGAACCTCGGCATCCGCCTCCCCGTCTTTCTGGACGTCCCACTTCTCCGGCCGTCCCCCATACCAGAACTTCGAACGAATGCGATGGGTATCGTGATGCGTGAATTCAGCCGACGGGGCATATTTGGACTCGGGGTAGGAGCGGCGGCCGCGCTGTCCGTCGCCGGCTGCTCAACCTCCGGGTCGTCGGCCTCCGGCAAGGTCGGAACCACTCCCGGAAAGACGGCGCAGAGCAAGCCGATAGGCGACGGCTCGACCGCGTACACCGGAAAGCAGCCCAACCAGCCGCCCGCACCGGAGAAGCTGAAGCCGGGCCAGAAGCCACCGCAGTTCGTCGTCTTCTCCTGGGACGGGGCAGGCGAAGTGGGCAACGGCCTCTTCCCGCGGTTCCGCAAGCTCGCCAAGGACCACAATGCCTCGATGACCTTCTTCCTTTCCGGGCTGTATCTGCTGCCCGAATCGAAGAAGCGCCTGTACCGCCCGCCGAACAACCCCGTCGGCGCCTCCGATATCCCCTACCTCACCGATGCCCACATCAAGGAGACGCTGAAGAACGTGCGCGCCGCGTGGCTGGAGGGCCACGAGATAGGCACCCACTTCAACGGCCACTTCTGCGGAACCGGCAGCGGCTCGGTCGCCCACTGGACCCCCGCCCAGTGGGACTCCGAGATAGAGCAGGCCATGGACTTCGTCACCAAGTGGCGGACGAACACCGGATTCACCGACCTCGAACCGCTGCCGTTCGACTACGGCAAGGAACTCGTCGGCGCCCGTACGCCGTGCCTGCTCGGCCAGGACAACCTGCTGCCCACGGCACGCAAGCGCGGCTGGCGGTACGACGCCAGCTCCCCCGGCGGCCTCCAGGCCTGGCCCACCAAGAAGCAGGGCATCTGGGACTTCCCGCTCCAGTCGATACCGTTCGCCGGGCTCTCCTCCGGGGTCCTCTCGATGGACTACAACATGTTGTACAACCAGTCGAAGAACTCCACCAAGGGTCCGCCGGCCAACTACCCGGGCTGGCGCAAGCAGGCCACCGACTCCTATGTCGCCGGCTTCCAGCGGGCGTACGAGACGAACCGCGCCCCCCTGTTCGTCGGCAACCACTTCGAGCAGTGGAACGGCGGCATCTACATGGACGCCGTCGAGGAGGCGATCAAGCACATCGCCGACGACAAACACAAGGACGTCCGGATGGTCTCCTTCCGCCAGCTCTGCGACTGGCTCGACGCCCAGGACCCCCAGGTCCTCGCCGGCCTGCGCGCACTCGGGGTCGGGCAACAGTTCACCGGACGCGGCTGACGGCACCGGGAGGGGCAAAGATCCCCGCCCGCAGCGGACAACAGCGGTCGAGCACCGTACCCACGGACCACACCAACCCCCGTCCCAGCAGGCCGAACCAGCAGAGCGGTGGTGCTTGATCGCACGGTGCAGGCTGCGGGATGCCGTCCGCGGTTCCGGCCGGGCCCCACAGGCATGCCGGCTCGACGAGATCGCGCCGCCGCGGCCGTTCGGCCTCGCGGAACCGGATGCCCTCGGCCGTGGGAAAGCCGTGCGGAGCGGGGTCGTCAGGTCCGGTTGACCACCGACGGGGCGGTGTCGCGGGAGCGTCGGAGGGCAGTGTCCACAGTAAGTGGAGGGCCAACCGGCCCCGGTGGAAAGGCATCCGCATGACCATGCACGTCCCGGCGACCGATCCGACCCGCGAGGACGCCCGCGCCCTGTTCGACCGGTGGACGGCGCTCTGGAACGGCGAACTGGCGCTTGCCGCGCAGATCCTCACCCCCGGTTTCCGCATCCACTTCGGAGGCGCTCCCTCCGCCGGCACCGACACCGACACCGATGCCTTCCGCGGACCCGACGAATTCGCCCTCTTCATCGCCGCGTTCCGGGACCGCTTCCCCGCCCCCGGCCTGCGCTACGCCGTCGACGGCACCCCCGTCGTGGAGAGCGGGACCGGATACGTCGTCGCCCGGTGGACTGTCGATGTTCCGGACGTCGAGGGGGCCGTGGTCACCAGGAGCGGCATCGACGTGCTCGCCCTCGGCGGTGGTCGTGTTGCCGAGGTGTGGTCGATCACGGGCGCCCGCCGCTTTGCGCCGAGACCGACCGCCTGAAGCCCGGCCGGGCCGTCGAGCGCCTCGTCCGACAGCGGCTCGTTACCCCGCCGTGTCCCGTGCGCGGAACCGGATGCGGGGGCGGTTGTTTGCGCCGGCCGCGTTCGGTGGCGGCTGGGCAAGTGAAGGGATCCGGGTTCCGTGCCTGCCGAACCGTCGCTGTTTCCTCGCGGGCCGGGGCTGGGGCAACGCGGTCAGAGGCGGCGCATCCGTGCGGCTATGCCGTGCCCGGCGAGCAGATAGATCACGGCCGGGAGGCCATAGTTGAGGAAGACGCGAAGGCCTTCGGTATCCATGGTGAAGATGTCCTGTGACCACCAGGCCAGCAAGTCCGCCACACCCTGCACAAACCCGACGAATACATTGGCCCGATTGGCTTCGAGCAGGTAGAGCAGGATCCACAGGCCCAGGAAAACGGCGGCGATGTCGGCGATCGTGTGAATGATCAGGGCTGTCCGCCTTGCGGCGGAGCCGTCCCGGTTGCGCTCATAGCGGCGTGGGCCGCCCTGGGAAGGGTCGTATGGCTGATTTCCCGGCATGGGTTCGGTGTTGCTCACTGGATTCCCAATCTGACGCGTACGAGGCCTTGACGGCAAGGGGAGACACGGCCCGGCATTTCCGTTTCCTCCTCCCCCGGGGCATTACCGCCATGGCCGCATACGGGTCGCTCGGCGCGCCCGTATGCAGTTCTGCGCCGGAAGGGTGGTGTTGCGTTACCCGGCCGCCGCAATACATCCGATGTGGGCTCCGCCCATAATCCCGCGATTCGTTCGGGCCGGGTGTGCGGCGATTGATCATCCGTGGCGGAGATCCCCGAGCTACCGCTGCCCCGCTGGAGAACGGTGCCGTCCCGCTGCCCTCGCCTTCGGCGTCGAGGGCGCCGTCGGCACGGCTCCAGCCGGTGGGCTCGTAACCGCGCGGACGGGGTCGTCGGCGAGGTGAACGAAGGTGCGGGCGGCGGTGCTTGGGGCGTCGCCCGCCGGCGCGGGAGGGCCACGGTACGGGCGTGGGCGTCGGCAGGACTGCGGGTGGCGAAATCACCGTGAACGGCGCAACCCGAAAGGGAGCACCTCCGAACATGGCACATCAGGTGAACCCGAAATACCGCGACACATTCCCATGGAGTGGAGGCCCGGCAACTCTGCGCATTCTCCACACAGAAAGGGCACACTCTCCTTGGCGACTCGCATTTTTGCCGGACGTACGCCGCCTTCAGGGGTTGATATGCCCTTCGGGCGACCACATCGGCCCCCTCCACAAGCCCCGGCTGCCGAAAGATACGTGAAGGAGTTGTCACCGTCCGGTCGAAAATCCCGCTTGCCGACATGCCGCAATACCCAAACGTCTGCAGAAATTTCGGACGGATCGGGGTGGCTGCGCTGCCGTAGACATGGTTTGATCCGCGTCAATCGGAAGTTTCGCATCCACTTCCGGGTGTCGGACGGCCATCAATCCGGTGGGATCAACTTGCCGCCGGGTCGCTCGATACGGCTCAGAAATCGCCAAAAAACGAAAGGGAAGGGCCCGTCATGCGTAAGGACGCCATGCCCCAGAACGACACCCTCGAGATCGCCGACAGCGACCTGGACAACATCTCCGGCGGAATTCTCGGCACCGAGAACCTCACGAGCGGTGCAGCGTCCGCGCTGCCCGGCCTGCCCGCCCTGCCCTCTCTGGGCGGCTCGGTTGCGGGTGGCCTGAGCGCCCAGGCCGGCCCCGTCTCCGGCCACGCAGGCTTCTCCGGCGGCCTCGGCGCCTGAGCCAGTACGCACCAGGACCACCTGGTCCGCATCACCCGCCCTACCGGTCCATCACCTTCCGGTAGGGCTGCCATGGGCCCCGGCGCTGCTGTTCCGGGGCCCATGGCCTTTCCCCCGTTGCCCGCCTCGGCACGGCACCTCGTCCGGAGCTGTCTGTGCGTCGCGTCGGTCGGTGAGGACGTGGGCGGGCTCGGGTGCCGAGCCCGAGCCGCGCCGGTACCCGCCCTCCCGAGGCTGTGATCACGGCGGAGTGCCCGCGGCGAGTGGCTGTCCAGCAGTCCATCGAGGGATTCGTCGGCGGATGTCCGGCATATCGAGGGCGGCCGGTGAGGAATCTGCACCGAAGCGTCACATGGTCTTCGCGTTGCCCTCGACGGGTGCCGTTAGCGTTACAGCCCGCTCGATCCCGCGTGCGAACTTGATCAAATCGCCGGCGTCCTTGGCGGCGCAGTCAGCACAGAAAGATCGCAGATGGACTACTGCTCGTCGTGCCGCCGAAGTCTCAATGGGGCACTCGTGTGTCCGGGATGTGGAGATTACGCCCCCGACATAGCCCCGCCTGCCCACCGCCGGAACGCTGCGACGACCGCTGCCGCGGCGTGGGACGCGTGGCGTGCGGAGGAAGCCGCTGCCCTGGAGTTCCCTCAGGGCCCTCAGCATCACGGGGCTCGGCATCACGACGCTCAGCCGTCCGGCGCCGCGCAGTTCGGCAGCGGTGCGGCTGCGGAGGGCGCGTGGGCGGATGCTGCGGACGACGGTTCGTCCGAGGCCGCCGGGGTCGCCGCCGGTACCGGGCAGGGCCGGGCGGCTCGCCGTCGGCAGCTGGCACGGTGGAAGAAGCATCGGCGTCGGGCCGCGGCCGCTACGGCGTTTGCCCTTGTCGGCGGTGGCCTGACCGTGTCCCTGCTGCAGAACAAGCCGTCCGCCGGCCATGCGCAGGCGGCCTCGTCGCCCGAGCCGGGAAGCGTGGGCACACCCCGGACGGAGACCGCCGCCTCGTCGTCGGAGCAGCCGGACACCGAGGCTTCACGGCACCCCGACGCCCGCCCGCACAAGACGGCCGTTCGGCCGGACACCGCCGCCGCCACGCCGTCCGCGGCCACAACGCCCCGGCAGCAGCGCTCCGTCACCCCGGCGCACCCCCTCTCGTCCCCGGGCACGACACAGCACAGCAGCACGCCCAGCTCGTCCAGGAAGACGCACGCCGGCCACACCGGTGTCGCGGCACCGTCGACGACGAGCGCCCCCGCTCCCAGCGGGCACTCGGGCGGCACGAGCACGTCCCCGGTGGACCCTGCGCCGACCACGTCGACCGCACCGCCGAGCACCCCGACGACGCCGGCGGCCGAGCCGACATCACCGTCGCATGTGTGTCTGCTGGGACTTGTCTGCGTCAACTGACGGCTCCACGGCCGGCCTCGCACGCCGGTGTCCGCCCGCGCCGAGGAATCGCACCGCGCCTCTTCGCCGCTTCTGAAGGGCGCCCGGTCCTCGCACGCCGGGTCGTGGGCCGCTGCTGCCGCTCGTTCTCGTCGCGCACGAGGACGCCGCGCCGCGCTTTCCCCGCTCCTCGCGCAGCGCGCGGCAGCCGGGCTCGGTGAAGGCTTCGGCACGGTGCGGGGCACCGGCGAGCAGGGCCGGTACCGGTGCATGTGCCGCGGTCGGACGGTGGCCTGGCCACCGCAGCAACTCCCTTTACCGGACCGCGTGCTGGTCTGCTGCCTTTCGTGCCCGTCGGAGGCCGGTGGGCAGGTCCTCCGGAGGCTTCGGCGCGCCGGCACCGGCGGCCCCGGTGTGGGGATCGGCGAGGTGTCCGGCCGACGGCGGCCGGGTGCGCGACTTGAGTACCTGGGCGCCGATGGCGAGTGTGACGCCCAGGAGCAGGACGTAGAAGACGCCGATCTTGCGGAGGTCGTCGAGGAAGAACCAGACGGAGGCCAGGGCGGTGAACCAGAACGCCACGAGGGCGAATCCGCCGGTGCTTTCGTCCCGGTATCCGGCGGCCAGGCAGAGTGCGGCGACGATGCCCAGGACCAGGCCGATGATGACGTAGTGCGTTTCCCAGCCAACGTTGCCGCGGGCGAGCTCGGACCACGTGGCCACGGCCTCGGCCACCGGGCCCCAGGCCACCGCGCAGGCGAGCCGCGCCGACCAGAGCAGCAGCACCGCTCCGGCGACGGCGGCGAGCAGCGCGACCCGGGAGAACTGGCCGGCCTCGACCATGTCGGTCCGGGATATCACCAGGGACAGGAAGCAGCCGAGCAGGGCGACCGCGCCTTCGGCCGTCGGGCGGAACACCACCTTCGCCGGCCTCCGGCGGGTGGGCCGTGGTGCCTCCGGTCCGCTTCCGGCGGACGCACGGGAGGCGTCCGGTGCCGGGGCGGAGACGCCGACCGCGGGGGAGTTGCCCGCCGCGGAGGCGGGCTGCCCGGCGGCGGGGTCGAGCGCGGTGGGGCTGCGGACGGGGGGAGGCGCCGTGGTGGTCCGGGCGGCCTCGTCGAGTGCCTCGTGCATCGCGGACGCATGCGGGAAGCGGTCCTGCCGGCCTTTGTGCAGCGCCCTGACGATCACCGCGTCGACGGCGGGCGGCAGCTCCGGGCGGAGCTGCGAGGGGGGCACCGGTTCCGCGGCCAGATGCTGGTGCATGACCGAGAACGGTGAATCTCCGGTGTACGGGGGGCGGCCCGTCAGCAGCTCGTAGAGCAGACAGCCCACGGCGTAGAGGTCCGTGCGGTGGTCGGTCTCACCGCCGTTGATCTGCTCCGGGGCCAGATAGGCGGGGGTGCCGACCGCCACGCCCGTGCCGGTCAGCCGGGTGGCCACCTCACTGAGCGCCTTGGCGATGCCGAAGTCGACGACCTTGACCTTGCCCGTACCGGTGAGCATCACGTTCGCGGGTTTGATGTCCCGGTGCACGATGGCGTGCCGGTGGCTGTGCTCCAGGGCGTCCAGCACCTGGCCAACGATGTCGACCGCCTGCGCCACCGGCAGCGAGCCGTCCTTGAGGACGTGGCTGAGGGTTCTGCCTGCCACGTACTCCATGACCAGATACGGCTCGGCCGCACCGCCGCCGGCGTCCTCACCCACGTCATGAACGGTGGCCACACCGGGGTGGTTGAGCGCGGCGGCGGCGTGCGCCTCCCGCTGGAAGCGCGTGAGGAACTCGGGCTGCAACGCCAGCTCGGCGGAGAGGGTCTTCACGGCGACGGTACGGCGCAACCGGTGGTCGACCGCCCGGTAGACCGTTCCCATCCCGCCGTGCCCGAGCTGCTCCACCAGCTCGTACCGCCGGCCCAAAATCCTGTGCTCCACCGGGTTCCTCCAGGGACCGTCAACGCCAACACGTACGCGGAAAGACGTAGCGGAGAGCGAGCGGGTTCCTCCGGGTGCGGCTGCCACCGGCCCATGGCTGCCGCCGCCCCGTGTCTGCGAGGACCCGTGGCTGCGTCCGGCCCGTGTCTGCCGCCGCCCCCGCCGGCCGGGGTCCGGTTACGGCTCCGGTGTGGGCGAGCCGAGGGGCCCTTCCTCGACCAGGGTGAGGGCCCCGGCGGGGCAGAGGCCGGCGGCCAGACGGGCCGCGGCGGTCCGGCCGGACGGCGGCTCGGCCACGAGGAGCAGGACCAGGCCGTCCTCGGCGTCCTGGTCGAAGACCTCGGGGGCGGTCAGGGCGCACATACCGGCGCCGATGCAGCGGTCGCGGTCGACGGTGACCTTCACCGGACTACTCCTTGTCCCAGGTGACGGGGAGCCGGCGCACCCCGTAGATGTTCATGCCGTCCCGCAGGGGCACTTCCTCGGGCGGGACGGCCAGTCGCAGCGTCGGAAAGCGGGTGAACAGCGCCGGGAAGGCGACCCGCATCTCGACGCGTGCCAGCTGCTGGCCCAGGCACTGGTGGATGCCGTGGCCGAACGCCAGATGCCCGGTGGCCTTGCGGTGCAGATCGAGGGTGTCGGGGTCGGGGAACCGTGCCGGGTCGCGGTTGGCGGCCTCGATCGAGAGGGTCACCGTCTCGCCCGCCCGGATCAGTTGGCCGTCCAGCTCGACGTCCTCCAGCGCCGACCGCGCCCCGGTGTGGGCGATGCTCAGATAGCGCAGCAGCTCCTCGACCGCCTGGTCGGCGAGGCCCGGATCGGTACGGAGGGCGGCGAGCTGGTCCGGGTGGCGCAGCAGGGCGAAGGCGCCGTGCGCAAGCATGTTGGCGGTGGTGTCGAGGCCGGCGGCGAGGAGGAAGCCGCCGGTCCCGGCGAGTTCTTCCTCGGTGAGGTCGGTGGTCGCGAGGTCGCTGAGCAGGTCGTCGGTGGGTTCGGCGCGCTTGGCCGACACCAGCTCGGCCAGGATGTTCTGCAGCGCGGTCATGGCGGCGACGACGTCGTCCTGGGTGGTGTTCTGGGTCATCACCGTCGCCGTATGACGCTGGAAGACCTCTCGGCCGGCGTACGGCACACCGAGGAGTTCGCAGATCAGCAGCGCGGGGATGGGCTTGGCGTACGCCTCCACCAGGTCCACCGTCGGTCCTTGGCGTTCCATGGCGTCCAGGTGCTCGGTAGTGATCTCCTCGATGCGGGCGGTGAGCAGGCGCATCCGGCGGACGGTGAACTTGCCCATGAGCAGCCGCCGGTAGCGGGTGTGCTCGGGCGCGTCGAGCCCGGTGAGGTCACCGACCGGTGCCGGGGGCAGTTCGCCGGCGTAGCCGCCCTCGAACGGGTAGTGCATGAGCTCGTAGCGTGAGCTGAAGCGGGGGTCGGCGTGTATCGCCCGGACCGCGGAGTAGCCGGTGGCCAGCCAGCCCACGTGCCCGTCGGGGAAGCGCATCCGGGTGAGCGGCCGCTGCTTGCGCAGCTCCGCCAGTTCACCGGGCGGGTCGAAGGGACAGCCCGCGGGCCGGGCCGTCGGCAGCTTTACGGGTGCGGAGGGCGGCGCTGCTTTCTGCGCTGCTTTCTGCGCCGCGTTCTCGGGCACGGGCGGCTCGCCCGGGTGCGTGGAGCCGGGAGCGTGGGGAGGCGTGGTCGGTTCGGGGTGCATGGGGGTTCCTCCGATGCGGAGTGCGGGATGCGGGATGCGAAGGCCTGAGTGGCCGGGCGCAGGGCGCACGTGGCGTGGGACGGCAGGTGGTGGGGCGCGGTGCACGGCGTCGCGTCATGAGCGCGGTAGGCCGTGAAGCCGTGAAGAGGTGGCGCGTGTGGCGTGCGCGGGCGCGGTGGCTCGTGTGCGGGGCCGCTTACCGCGTGGCGCCGCGGCGGAAGGCCGAGCGTGCCCACAGGTAGCCGGTCAGGCTGAGGCCGACGCCCCACGCCAGGGCGATCAGGCCGTTGTTGCCGATCTCCGTGCCCAGCAGAAGGCCGCGGAGCGTCTCGTTGAGAGGGGTGAAGGGCTGGTACTCGGCGAACCAGCGCAGCCCGGCCGGCATGGAGTCGGGGGTGACGACGGCGCTGCCGAGGAGGGGCAGGAAGGTGATCGGCATGGGGGCGTTGCTCGCGGACTCCACGGTTTTGGCCACCATGCCCATCGCGGCCGCCAGCCAGGTGAGGGCGAAGGCGAGCAGGGTGAGGAGGCCGAGGGCGGCGAGCCAGGTGACGGGGGTGGCGTCCGGGCGGAAACCCACCGCCAGCGCGACGGCGAGGACCAGGACGAGGCTGACCATGGTCTGGACGACGCTGCCGACCACATGGCCGGTCAGCACGGAGGCGCGGGAGATCGCCATGGTGCGGAAGCGGTTGATGATGCCTTCGGTCATATCGGTGGAGACGGACACGGCCGTCGAGATGGCGCCGGAGGTCACGGCCATCAGGATGATGCCCGGGACGACGTAGTTGACGTACGCGCCGCGGTCGTGCGTCGCGCCCGGCAGGCCGATGCCGCTGCCGAGCGCACCGCCGAAGACATACACGAAGAGCAGCAGCATCACGATCGGCATGGCGACGACCTGCAGCGTCAGGGACGGATAGCGCCGGGCGTGCTTGAGGTTGCGGCGCAGCATCGTCATCGAGTCGCGCATCGCGTACGAGAGGGTGCTCATCGGGCGCTCTCCTCAAGGGAGTTGACCGGGGCGCCGGGCTGCGGGGCCCGGCCCGTCAGGGTGAGGAAGACCTCGTCGAGGTCGGGGGTGTGCACGGTGAGCGCCTCGGCCTCGACCGATGCGCGGTCGAGGGCGTCGAGGACGGTGCGCAGGGCAGGGAGACTGCCGTCGCCGGGGATGTGCAGCGTGAGCGCTTCGTCGTCGCGCGCTGCGGAGGTGAAGAGAGCGGCGGCCGCGGCGAGTTGGTGCGGGCCGGCGAGCCGGAGGCGGATATGGCCGCCGGGGATCTGCCGCTTCAGCTCTTCCGCGGTGCCTTCGGCGACCAGCTTTCCGTGGTCCAGGACGGCGATGCGGTCGGCGAGCTGGTCGGCCTCCTCCAGGTACTGCGTCGTCAGGAAGACGGTGACGCCGTCGTCGGCGACCAGACTGCGGATGATCTCCCACATGGTGCGCCGGCTGCGCGGATCGAGTCCGGTGGTCGGCTCGTCGAGGAAGATCAGGCGCGGCTCACCGACCAGGGTCATCGCCAGGTCGAGCTTGCGGCGCATACCGCCCGAGAAGGTGGCGACGGGCTTGGCGGCCGACTCGGTCAGCTCGAAGCGGTGCAGGAGTTCGGCGGCGCGCCGGCGGCCTTCGCGGCGGTCCAGATGGTGCAGGTCCGCCATGAGGAGCAGGTTCTCCCGGGCGTTGAGCAGGTTGTCCACCGCCGAGAACTGGCCGGTGACGCCGATGGCGGCGCGTACGGCGTCGGCCTCGCGGACCAGGTCGTGGCCGGCGACCTGCGCCTGGCCGGCGCTTGCGGGGATGAGGGTGGAGAGGATCTGCACGGTGGTGGTCTTGCCCGCGCCGTTGGGCCCGAGCAGGGCGAAGACCGTGCCCTCGGGGATGCGCAGGTCGATGCCGTCGAGCACGACCTGGTCGCCGTAGGACTTGGTTAACCCGCGGGCGGTGATCGCCGAGGGGCGGGCGGCCGGAGTTTTCATGATCATGACAGTTCCTGGGGTGTGGTGGTGGGCCGGCCGGGAGCGGCCGATGACCTGTCAGGCGCGGCGGATGACGATGTCGCCGATGCTGGTGTGGGCGCGGACCTCGACGGTCTCGGCGGCATCGCCGGGGCCCTCGGACGGTCCGATGGAGTTGCGCACACTGCCGAGGCCGGTGGCCACTTCGAGCCAGGCGGCGGTGGTTTCACGGATGCCGACCTCCAGGTCGCCGGCCGCGGTCCGGAGTGCGACCCGGCCGCGCGCCACGTCGCCGAGCCGGATGGCGCCGTTGGCGGACTTGGCTTCCACTCCGGCGTGTGCGACGCCGACGGAGATCAGGCCGTTGGACGAGTTCGCCCGCAGCGCGCTGGTGACCTCGCCGATCGTGGTCGCGCCGTTGCCGTTCTTGACCAGCGCGGCGCCCGCGATCCCACCGGCCTCGATCCGGCCCGCGGCGATGAGTTCGGCGTCGCCCGTCGCCCGGGCCAGCCGGATGTCGCCGTAGTCGGTCCGCAGGTTCACGGCGTCCGCCTCGTCGACCTGGATGTCGCCGAGCGAGGTCTTGAACCGGCACGCACCGAGACGGCCCCCACAGGTGAAGTCCGCCATGGGCGAGGTGCCCTGGACGTCCGAGCCGGCCGGAAGTTCGATGGTCACGTCGAGCGATCCGCACTTGCCGAAGAGCGAGCGCTTCTTGGGCCCCTTGACCAGCAACTTGCCGCCGGAGCAGGTGACTTCGGTCTGCTGTGCGGCTCGCACGTCGGCCTCTTCGGTGGCGTCGGCCGGGCGTACCTCGACGACCGTGTCGGTGCGTTTGCCCGCGGTGATCCGGGCGCGTCCGAGGTCGAATTCGAGGGTGACGGAGATCGGTTCGGGAGTCTCAAATGCAGGCATGGCTGTCCCGTCCTCATGACTGTGGTGTGCCTTCCCGCCGGTCGGGCGGGTGAGGTGAGTGGTGGTGTGGTGGCGTGGTGTGGTGGCGTGGTGTGGCGTGGTCCGCCGGGAGTGGCTGGAGCGGCCGCCCTGGGGGGTCGTCACCCGCCCGCGCGGCTCGCGACGCCTGGCCCCGGCCCCGTCAGCGGACCCAGCCGGTGTAACCCTGCTTGCCCCCGTGGCGGTTGCGGCCGGACGGGCGGGAGCTCTCGCCCGGTTCCAGGGCACCGGCGACGGCCCGTACCAGCCAGGCGTTGACCGAGAGGCCCTCGTGTCCCGCGGCGTCCTCGACCCGGGTCTTGAGATGGGCGGGCAGGCGGAAGTTGATCCGCGCGGTGCCGCCCTCGTCGGCGTCCGCAGGGACGGCGGGCACGGGCGCCCGCCCGCCGCCCGGCGCGCCCTCGGACGCCTCGGCCTCCCCGTACGGCTCCTGGGCCGGCGCGGGCGTCACCACGAACTCGGGGTCGAGCCCGCGCAGCCGTACGTCGACCGAGCCCGGTGCCAGCTCGCGGGTGACCTCGGCCATGGCGGAGGACAGTGCGTTGAGCAGGGTCAGCCGGGCGGCCGACTCCAGGGGTGCGGTGAGTCGTTCGGCCAGGGCGCGGGCTTCGGCTCCGCCCGCGTCCGCGGCGACCGCGAGCTCGTCCCGGAGGTTGTCGACATACGGCGTGAGGTCCATAGCGCCATAGTGGCACCACTATGGCGCCAGCGCAAGCACTTGTGGTGCCACAGCTACGAAAGGCGCGCCACCGTGACGCCAAGTGCCGCCATTGCGGCGCCATCCGGCGCCGCCCGCGGTCGGCCGGGCGAACGCGGGGCGCCGCGGCGGCAGTTGCCCCACCGGCCGCTCCGCCGCCCGCGAGGTGCCCGGATGCGGGGAGCACCACCTACCGGCCGGCCTTCGACACCGCCGTCGAGGAAATCCGCCTCGATGCCCGACGTCCGGCACCTGCACCGGGACCTGCACCCGGACCCGGACCCGCCCCCGGCAGCCCGGACGTCAGGCCGATCCGCTGGTTTCCCGGCCGGTCCGGGGGCTCTCCACGGGGCCCGGACCCGGTGGAGAGCTGCCGGTGTCGATGAGGATCTGTCCGGCCTGGGCGATGTTGTCGGCCCGGACGGCCGTGGTCATGGCGGCATGTGCCGCCTCGGGCGTGGCCGTCGGCGGGACCACCAGCAGCGAGAAGTAGTCCCGGTCGCCGCGGGTGACGAGGATCGTGTCGTCGCCGACCGGGAAGGAGTCGATGTGCACGATCAGGTCGTCGATGACCAGTCGGGTCGGGAGCGCTTCCCAGGCACCCGCATCCAGGCCGACGCGCTCGATGGGGCCGAGGTACGCGGCCAGCGCGGTGATCAGGCCGGGCAGCTCGGCGGCGATGTCGCGGGACCGCGGCCACCAGGCACCGTCGAGAATCCCCTCGCGGGACCGGGTCGTCTCCAGCCTCAACAACGCCATGCCGGGGCGCACCGCCTGGTGGACCGCTTCCGGCAGAAGCTTGGGGAGGTCCGGGACATCGGAGTCGGCCATGGTGTGCTCGCCCGTCTGCGGTTCGGTACGTCCGCTGATCGCCCGCGACGACGCCGGCGCGGGCCGCCGGCCTACGCCGACGTACAAAGCCTCGCTGGCTTCACCGTACTCCGCGGGCCGGGACCCGGCCCCGTCGGTCGGGCGGCGGGCCATACGCCCGCCGGGGTCATGCCGACGCCTCACGGCATCGGGCTGACGGAGGCCGAGGAGGAGGCGCGTGGGTGACGGGAGGCCGGGGGCCCGCCGCTCGCTTTCCCCGCGGCGGGGAGCAGCAGAGCGACGAGGGTGAGCACGGCGCAGACGGGATAGCTCCAGCCGAGCACGGCGAGGTACCAGGGGCGGCCGAACTGCCAGATGTCCGGCTGGGCCAGTGCCAGCCAGTGGATGAGGTACCCGGCGAGGGCGAGGGCCCAGGCGGTCAGGGCCGCGGTGCGGCTCCGGGTCCGGTGCGGGGTGTGGGTCAGCCACAGGACGGCCGCGACGGCCCAGACCCAGTGATGGCACCACGAGATGGGGCTGAGCAGGAGGCCGAGCAGCTGGACGGCGAGCAGACAGCCGAGTGGGTCGGTGCGGCGGGCGCAGCGCACCACGGCCGTCAGCGCCAGTAGTGCCGCCGGGACGGCGCAGGCCCACCACGGGGCGGACCAGCCGGCGTCGTGGCCGAGCGTGCGCGACAGCGCCCCGCGCACCGACTGGTTGAGCACCGAGCCGACCGGACCGACCCGTGCGGCGTCACCGACCGCGTGGAGCCAGAAGTCGGCCGCGGGCCGGGGCGCCGCCCACCACCCGGCCGCGACCGTGGCGGCACCCGCCGCGGCCGACCACCACGCGGCCGACCAGCGCCGGTGCACCAGGAAGTAGAGGCCGGTGACGGCCGGGACCAGCTTCACCCCGGCGGCGAGGCCGATGCCCAGCCCCGCCGTGGCTGCCGAGCGCCGCCGGACCGCGAACGCGACGCCCGCCGCCAGCAGCAGGTTGATCTGCCCGAGCGCGAGCGTGACGGCGACCGGCTCGGTCCACAGCAGGGCGGCGCTCCACAGCAGGACGCGCCGGCGGTGCCGCGCGGCGGGCGCGGCCGGATCGGCCATCCGCAGGCAGCAGTGGACCAGGACGCAGAGCGCCAGCGTCGAGGCCGCGGTCCAGGCGGCACTCGCCAGCGGCCACGGCACCCAGGAGAGCGGGAGGAAGAGCAGTGCGGCGAAGGGCGGATAGGTGAACGGCAGCGGGAACAGATCGGGGCCGGGCAGGTTCAGACGGAAGGCGTACAGGTCGCCGCTGAGCAGGTGCGGGGCCGCGGTCCGGTAGACCCGCAGATCCACCATGCCCAGGCGCAGGCAGGCCGGGACCCACGTCAGCAGCAGCATCGCCACGGCGGCGAGGAGCAACACCGTGCCCGGACGGCGGGCCAGGACGTGGCGCGCCGCCTCGATGCGCCGTCGGCCCGGCCGGGTTCCCGGCGGGCCGCCGGCCGGGGCCCGCACCACGGGGCTCACTCTCCCCGGCCCTGATCCGCAGCGGGGCCCGGGTTCCGGGGCTCCCCGGGCCGGGCCGCGGCGGGGGACTCGTAGACGCTGACGGCGAAGGGGCGGCCGGAGTCCGGTTCCACATGCTCGACCACGCGGTGGAACCCGGCGACGGCCTCGAAGTACGCGCAGAACCTGCGTGATTCCGGCCAGGGGTGCACCAGGACCAGCAGTCCACCGGGCGCCACGGCCTGTGTCAGATGTGCGCAGGCCCGTCGCAGATGCTGGGGCCGGCCCAGGTAGTACAGCAGCTCGGCGCAGAAGACGAGGTCGAAGCGGTCCGCCGGTGGCGCGGTGAGGATGTTGAGCCGCGCGAACCGGGGAGCGGGCGTACGGCCGGGCACGGGGGTGCGGGCCCGGGCGAGCGCGCGCTCGGAGATGTCCACACCGGTGATCTCCGCATGCGGATACGCCGCCGCGAGGCGGTGGGTGAAGGCTCCCTCGCTGCACCCGACGTCCAGAATCCGCCGGTAGGGGCGCCGGGGGAGCTGCCCGAGGGTCGTCTCGTACTTGAACTGCTCGTAGTCGTCCACGGCCAGCCCCCAGGGGTCCGGCCGCCGGTGCCACCAGTCGAAGTACCAGTGCAGGACCCGCCCCTGTCCGCGGATGCCGATGAGGGAGAGCGAGGCGAAGAGGAAGCGGTGAGCGCGGTCGAGGACCCGGTGCATGAAAACCTTCCGGCCGTTGCGGTGGCCACTGTCCCGGGAGGCCGCCGGACGTATGCGGTATGACGGGGCGTCAGCGGGTGACGTCGTCGTAGGCGTGAGCGAAAGCTTCGGTGACCACCGGCCAGGTGCAGTGCACCGGCTCGGTTTCCCAGTTGTGTGCGGCCAGGCTGCGCCGCGCCCCCGGCGTACGGGCCAGCCACAGCACCTCGTCGGCCAGGGCGAAGGCCGAGTGGCCGCACAGGGCTCCCTCGCGGTTGTGCCGTACGAAGTCGGCGACGCCGGTGTGCACCCGGGCGAGGACCGGCAGTCCGCTGGTGCGCGCCTCCAGGGCCGCGATCCCGAAGGACTCCCGGCGGGAGGGATTGACGAACATATCCGCTCCGGCCAGCAACTCCCGTACCTCTCCCGGCTGCAGCCGGCCCGCGAGGCGGATCCAGCTGTCCATCCCGTTGCGGCGCAGATAGCGCTGTATCGGCCGCACGCTCGGTCCGGCCCCGGCGAACGTGGCGCGCAGCGCGGTGCCCCGACGGGACATCCGCGCATGGGCGGAGTGCAGCGCCGCCAGCAGCTCCATGGGTTCCTTGCGGGGGACGAGCCGGCCGACGGCGACGACATGCACCCGGCCGTCCTGACGCTCGGCCGCGGCGCCCTGGCTGCGCCACCACGCGGCGTCGATGCCGTTGGGGATGACACGGGGGTTGACGTCCGGCAGGGCCTGCCGGATCAGCCGGGCGGCCGACCTGCTGACGGTCGTCACGGCCACCGGAGCGGTGGGACCGTACCCGGTCCGGCTCAGCAGCCGGTACAGGGCCCGCACCACGGGATCCCACATGCTGTGGACGGTGGCCACGGTGGGGATGCCCCGTCGCCGGGCGCAGGCCAGCGCGGCCCAGGCGAACGGGGAGGCCGCGCCCAGGTGCACATGCACCACCCGCGGGTGACGTGTCGTCAACAGCCGGTCGATGGCGTGTCCCGCCCTGGGGTGAACGGGCAGTTGCCCGGGCAGCCGCGCGCTGATCCTGTGCACGGGATACGGCCATGAGGTCGCCTCCGGCCCCGGAGCGGCGGGCGTCGCGGTGACGACCTCGGCGGCCTGGCCCGCCCGGTGCTGCGCGGCGGCCAGGGCGGCGACCTGGATCTCGATACCTCCTGTCCGCGGCGCAAAGCAGTCTGAAATGTGAAGGATCATGGCTGCACTTCCGAAATGGGGCGTGAAGTTCCCCAGTATGGGGTGGTAAAGCATGCTTCGTGAGACATACGTGCTTGTTCTTTCATGCGCATCCGGACGATGAGGCGCTGCTGACCGCCGGCACCATGGCGCGCCTGGCCGGTCAGGGACACCGTGTGGTGCTGGTGCTGGCCACGGCGGGCGAGCGCGGCCTGGCCTCGAAGGCCCTGCAGGACCGCGGCCTGGGCGAGGTACGCCGCGACGAGGCGCACGCCTCCGCCCGGATTCTGGGCTGCTCCCGGGTCGCCTTCCTCGGCTACGCCGATTCCGGGCACACGCCGGCCCCGGCCCCTGCCCGCGGCGGCGCGGAGCCGTTCGCCTCGGCGGATGTCGGCGAGGCGGCCGCCCGTCTGGCCGCACTGCTCACCGAGGAGCGCGCCGACCTGCTGACCGTCTACGACCCGGCCGGCGGCTACGGGCACCCCGATCACGTACAGGTCCACCGTGTCGGCTACCGCGCCGCCCAACTGGCGGGCACCCCGGTGGTGCTGGAGGCCACCGTCGACCGGACGCTCCTGCTGCGCGGACTGCGCGCGGCCTCCTGGTTCTACCGCTTCCCGCCGCAGTTCGACCGGGACGCCTTCCGGCAGGCGTACGGCGCACGCGGCGAGATCACTCACCGGGTACCGGTCAAACGGCACTGGAGGGCCAAGCGCGCCAGCCTGTCCGCGCACCTCAGCCAGGCCCGGGGCGGCGACTCCGAACGCACCCTGGCAGCCCTGGGCCGCCTGCCCGGACCGGCCTTCCGCCAGGTGATGGGGACCGAGTGGTTCATCCAGCGCGGGCTCCCCGCAGGGCCCGTCCTCCGCGATCCGCTGGCCACGCTGCCCGGCCGCGGCGTGACGGCAGCGGGCCGATGACACCGCTCACCGTGCGTCTGCCGAAGTCCGCCCTGCGGCTGCTGGGCCTGCTCTCCTCCGCCGCCGGCCTCGTCCTGCTGGCCCTGGCCGTACCGAAGGCGGCGGGAACGGACTGGGCCGCCGTCCGCACCCACCTCGGGCACATCAGCGGCCCGCAGGTGGCCCTGCTGTGCGCCCTGGCAGCTGCCGCGCTGTGGAGCTACACCTACGTACTCAGCGCCGCCCTCCCCGGCCTGACCCTGCGTCAGGCGCTGCTGGTGAACTGCACCAGCAGCGCCGTCAGCAATCTGCTGCCGCTCGGCGGCGGTGCGGGGGTCGCGGTCACCTATGCCATGACGCGTCGCTGGGGGCATCCGCCGCGGGCCGTGGCCGTGTGCGTCGCGCTCACCGGGGTGTGCAACGTGGCCGCACGGCTGGTCCTGTCGGCGGTGGGCGCCCTGCTGCTGGCGGGGACCCCCGTTCCCGGCATCGGCTGGGCGGCGGCCGCGGGCGGCGTGGTCCTCGCCGTGCCCGTGGCGCTCGCGGCCGGGTGGCCGGCCCTGCGCCACCGCCGCCGGACGCCCGGAACGCACCGGCGGGCGGCGCCGGCCGGGGCGCCGCGGCGGATCGCCCTGCGGGCCCGGCAGCTCGCGGTACGGCTGCGCGACGAGAGCCGGGACCTCGTGCGCCGCTCCTGGGCACGGTTGGTGTGCGGCATGGGCGCCACCCTGGCGGCACAGGGCGCGCTGTTCCTGGCCTGTCTGCAGGCGGCGGGCTCGCGCACCGGAACGGGGGAGGCGCTGGCGGTGTTCGCGGCCAGCCGGCTGCTGACCCAGATCGCGGTCACCCCCGGCGGTATCGGCGTCACCGAGTGCGCCGCCGCCGTCGCACTGGTCGCCCTCGGCGGCGACCCCGCTGCCGTGGCTTCGGCGATGCTGCTGTTCGCCACGTTCACCCATCTGCTGGAGATTCCGCTCGGCGCGCTCACCGGCGCGCTTTGGCTGCTGCGCGCGGGACGACGGCGTCCCGCACCCGCACCGGCCGCTCCCTAGGCGCCCACCGCACCACCGCCGCCAGTGCCACCGCTCCCCCGACGGCGGCCGCGAGCCCGCTCGACCAGGTGGGCCCCTGCCCCGAGGGCATCACCACCAGCGTCAGCCCCACCATCGCCGCCTTGGCGCCGCCCCGCCCCAGCCGTCGCCAGGACACCGCCGCCAGCGGCACCACCGCCCACAGCACGTACCACGGCTGCGCCACCGGAGCGGCCGCCACCAGCGCCAGCAGCGCCGCCCCCGTCGCCCGCTCGGCGCCGGCGTGCGGGGCGTACCGCACCCAGTAGCCCACCGCCCCCAGGCCCACCAGCAGCCCGGTCAGCCGCGCGGCCGTCATCGCGCCGGCCGCCGTGCCCCACCCCAGCCCCCCGGCGAGCCACCCCAGCAGATGACCCGCGTCCGTGCTCAGGGACAGCAAGGTGTGCACCTCGGCCGGCGTACGGATGGTCCACAGCCACCCCCAGCCCTGGCCGCACGCGGCCACCCCCGCCACCAGTGCGGCGGCGGCCGCCCCGGCGACCCCCGCCGCCCTCCGCACCCGCCGCCACGCCCCGTCCCGCCCCGCCACGGACACCGCTGCCGCGCACAACAGGGCCACCCCGGCGGGAGCCTTCACCAGCACCGCCGCGGTCAGGGCGACGGCCCCCACGGCCCAGCGCCCCCGGCGGAAGGCCAGCAACCCGGCCGTCATCAACCCCAGTATCAGCGCTTCGTTGTGTGCCCCGCCGACCAGATGCAGCAGCACCAACGGGTTGAGCGCACCGGCCCACAGCGCGCCGGCCGCACCGGAGCCCGACGTCGTCGCCAGCCACCGCAGGGCCCACGCCATGAGTCCCAGACCGGCCACCGCCACCAACCGCAGCCCCAGGGCCGCGGCCACCACATGATGTTCCCCGGTGACCGCCACCACGGCCCGCGCCGCGGCGACGGACAACGGCCCGTACGGGGCCGGGGCGTCGTGCCACATCCCGGGCACGTTCGCCGCCAGCGGGCCGCCCAGCGCCGCCGGGCCCAGCGCATACACATCGCGTCCGCGGCCCGCCAGCGCGCCCTGGGCGAGATAGCTGTAGGCGTCGCTGCTGCCCAGCAACGGGCCCGGCACCAGCGGCAGCGCCCAGCACCACAGCGCCGTCCGCAGCTCCCGCCACCCGACCGCCGTCCCGTCCGCGACGCGCGTGCCCAGCCGCCACCACGCGGTGATCAGCAGCACCAGCCCGGCGTACGACACGGCGACGCCCACGCACAGCAGCGGCTCGCCGTGCCGCCCCCACAGCCCGTCCGGAACTCCCCGCGGCAGCGCACCGGATCCCCATCCGCCGACCCCCAGCAGCACGGACCCCAGCGTGCCGAGGAGCACCTCTCCCCGGACGGTGACCCCTGCCGCGCTCATCCGGCCAACCTAGACGCGGGACCGGGCCGCACCCCGCACGCAAAGGGACATGTCGCCCGTCCGCGCTACGCCGGGCCGCCGGGCAACGCCGTGCCCGGCACCGCAGCGGCCCCGGCTCCGTCGGCGCAGTACGTGTCCCGCTGCGGGCGCCGGCCCGTCGTCAGGAAGGCGGTGACCAGGCGGTTGCCGCAGGCGTTGCCGTTGCCCAGGTAGGCGCCGTGGCCCCCGTGCCCGAGGGTGACCAGGCGGGCCCGGCCGCCGAGGGCCTGACGCATCTTCAGGGCACCGGAGTACGGGGTCGAAGGGTCCCGGCGGTTCTGGACCAGCAGGATGTTGGACGGGCCCTCGGCGGTGATCCGCACGGGCCGGTCCGCCGGCTCGTCCTTCCAGAAGGCGCAGGGGACGGCGTTCGCCGGCATCCCGGCCGTGAGCGGATGCCGGGCGCGGTCGGCGGCCACCGCGCGCCGGTAGCCGGGGACCGACGCAGGCCAGCGCACGTCGTTGCAGACGGTGGCCACCACGGCCGCCGCGTCCGCGTCCGGCAGCGGCCCGGCGAGGGCGTCGGGCAGCACCGGCCGTGCGGCCGGGTCCTGGGCCTGCCGGACGAGCCGGGCGAGCGGGGGGAAGAGGCCGTCGCTGTACAGGGCGTTCTGCAGCGCCTGGCGCAGCAGGTTGCCGGTCAGCGGGACGCCCTTCGTGCCGGACTCCTTCGGTGCGCGGTCCAGCCGCGCCGCCAGCGCGAGGAACAACGGCCGGACGTCCTGGGGTCGTTCGGCCAGCCGCAGCCCCTCGTCCTCCCGGGCCGGGTCCGCCGCCCAGGCCGCGAAGTCGGGGAACCGGTCGTCCGCGCCCGCCGCCATGTTCGCCAGCCACCCCCGCTCCACCCGCGACGGGTCGGGATCGCCGTTGCTGTCCAGCACCCAGCGGTCGGTGTGCTGCGGGTACTTCTGCGCGTACACCGCCCCGACGTACGTCCCGTACGAGCTCCCCCAGGCCGACAGTTTCTCCTCGCCCAGGGCGCGGCGGAGGCGGTCGATGTCGCGCACCTCGTTCGCGGTGGACATGCTGCGCAGCACGGCACCGCCATGGCGGTGGCACGCCTCGGCGATCCGCCGGGACCGGGCGATGTTCTCCGTGATGCCGCCGTCCGGACCGGGCCAGGACCGCAGGGTCACCAGATGCCGGTCGTCCGGATCGAGCGCACAGCTCGCCGTCGAACTGCCGCCGGTGCCCCGCGGATCGAAGGTGACGAGGTCGTAGGCCCCGGCCATCTCCTTGCCCAGCGCCGGCCCCTTCGCCACCAGCCGCGGCACCCCGGGTTCGCCGGGCCCGCCGGGGATCATCAGCAGCGTGCCCCGCCGTGCCCCGGGCCGGTCGCTGCGCACCCGGGACACGGCGAGGGTGAGCTGCGGGCCGTCCGGGTCGCGGTAGTCGAGCGGTACGGGCAGCTCGGCGCACTCCTGTCCGGCGAGGCCGGGCTCGGCGCACGGCCCCCAGGCGAGGGCGGGTCCTGTGGTGCCGGGGGCCTGGGCACGGGCCGGCGGGGAGACGGCGGCGAGGGTGCCGGCGACGGCCACGGCGGAGAGCGTGAGCAGCAGGGTGCGGTGGGTGTAAGTCGTCATGGGACAAGGGTTGTTGAGCGGAGAGGCGCCGCCCATCCGGCTGCCGGGACACCCCGTGGTGGGGTTTTCCCCCGAGGGCGCGCCCTCGGCCGGGCCCCGCCCGGTGCCGCTCCGGAGCGGCCCGGCTCACTCCCCGACGGCGATCAGTGCCAGCGTGATGTTGTCGGGGCCGCCCGCCTCGATGGCGGACTTCCACAGTTCGAAGGCGGCCCGGCCGCCGCTGTGGAGTCGCAGCAGTTCGTCGAGGGCGTCCTCCGGGACGGGGTCGGTCAGCCCGTCGGTGCACATCAGGTAGCGGTCGCCCACGGAGAGCGGCGCGGCCGTGAGGTGCGGGGTGACGGCGCTGAACTCCGGGGCGCCGCCGAGCGCCTGGGTGACGAGCGAGGTGGTGCGCCGCCCCGGCGACAGCGGGGGGCTGTCGTCCACGCTCACCTGGCGCAGGGCGTCGCCGGTGGCATCGAACACCCGGCTGTCACCGACGTTGAAGACCAGCACGGACTTCTCCCGTACGACCGCACCGGCGACCGTGGTGCCCATGGTGAACAGCTCCGGGTCCCGCTCGGCGGCCGCGTACACCGCGCGGTTGCAGAGGTCCAGGGCGTCACCGGCCGCGTCATCGCTGTCCAGGGAAGGGCCGAGCGCGGCCAGCTCCCGGACGACCAGTGCGCTGGCCACCTCCCCGGCCGGCTGCCCGCCGATGCCGTCGGCGACCGCGACGACCAGCGGGGTGCCGAGCGGGAACACCAGGGTCTGCGGGTTCTCGGTCACGGTGCCGCAGAGCGTCCAGGGGCCGGCCACCAGGCTGTCCTCGTTGTGCTCGCGGATCAGCCCGGTGTGGCTCAGGGCGGTCACGGTGAGGTACGGCATGGACGTGGTCCCGGTCCGGTGCTCCGCTGCGGCAGCCCCGTCGTCCCCCGTGGCATGCCGTACCTCCATTGTGGCCGCCGGACGGCCCCGCGCGCCCGTCGGGCCGGACGACGGCGTCGGGCCCGGCCGGTCAGCCGGTCTCCCTGCCGCTCAGGGTGTTGCGCTGCATCAGCCGGGAGATGTCCTTCCCGGTGACGATCCCCACCAGCAGCCCCGCGTCCACGACGAGGAGGCGCGCGCCGGTACGCAGGCTGATCTTGTCGAGCGCATCGCTCAGCAGATCGTCCGGAGCGGCGACCGCGCACTGGGACAGCGGGGTCGCCGCGTCGCGTACCCGCACCGTCTCCCGGTTCGGACCGGGCACCGCAGCGAGCCGGCGGATCTGCACGATGCCGCTGGGGCGGCCGTCGAAGTCGAGCAGCGGCAGCGCGGAGTGACGGGAGTGCACGACCACCTCATCGATGAAGCGCCGGACGGTCAGCCAGTCGGCGCCGGTCGCCACCGGGCTGGTCATGGCCTCGGCGACCCGTACCCCCCGCAGCGCGGTGTGGAGGGCGGCCCGGCGCCGCTCCGCCCCGGCGACGATCATGACGAAGAGGCCGATGAAGACGATCCACAGCCCGCCCGGTGCCCCGCGGAGCACGGAGATCCAGCCGGCGGCCACCAGGAGCAGCCCCATGATCTGGCCGCCCCGGGACGCCGCCAGATCCGCCCGGTCCCGGTCCCCGGTGCGCCACCACAGCACCGCCTGCACCACCCGCCCGCCGTCCAGCGGCACGGCGGGCAGCAGATTGAACACGCCCAGGAACAGGTTCGCCCAGCCCAGCCACGCCAGGACGACGGAGGGCACCGCCCAGCCGGACAGCCCGTGCAGCCCGAACCCGGCCCCGAGCGCGACACCGCCGACGACCAGGCTGGTGAGCGGCCCGCTGACGGCCACCGCGAAGGCCGCCGCTGCGGACTGCGGCCGCCCCATCCGGGTCGTACCGCCCAGCGCCCACAGCGTCACGTCCTGGACCGAGATCTTCTTCCGCAAGGCGGTCGCGGCATGTGCCGTCTCGTGCAGCAACAGGCTGCCCATGAGCAGCACGGCCCCGATGACACCGGCGAGGGCGTAGACGGCATCCGAGCGGCCCGGCGTCCAGACGGGAAGGCCCTGATGGCCGAGTCCGTACGCGAACAGGCCCACCAGCAGCGGCACGCTCCAGTGCATGCGCAGCGGCACCCCGACCACCTGTCCGACACGGACCGAGCCGTTCATCGTCGTCTCCAGCCGGCCCGGCGCCCGGTCCCTCCGAGCAGGCCTTGGCGACCTGCACTCCGTGGACCGGCCGATCCGGCGCCCACCACAATTGTCGCTCGCGGAACCTGCGCGGGCGGTACGAGAGGACTGCTGGTCGTACGGGTGGCACGCTGGTCGTACGGACGGATTGCCGGAGGTGCGTCATGGGACAGAGCCACCACTTCCACCTGGACCAAGGTGATCACTCGATCACCGTGAACGTCGGACCCGGCCGGGCCGGGAAGATCGAACTGCTGGTCGACGGCAAGGTGGTCGCGTACCGGAAGGAGCACGGCCCCGGCATGAATGTGCTGACCGGCGAACTCCCCGAAGAGCCCGCCCACCCCTTCCGGATCCTCCTGCGCCAGCCGCACCTGGTCCCCTCCATGCCCCGCTGCACGCTGGAGCTGGACGGCGTGGAGCAGCCCATGCCGGAGCGGCTGGTGCTGTGAGCGCCGGTGAGCTGCCCGTCGGATGACGGCAAGCTCCCGGTGGCACGACCGGAGGCGGACCGGCCCCCGGTGACGCGGCGTGACCGGGCGGTGCGCGCCGGCCTGCCCGCGGACCCGTGGGTCCGTCCCTGCAGCGGAAAGCGCCCGAGGTTTTGGGCCACCCGGCTGATTGTGGCCGACGAGCGTTTCGCTTCCCGCGGGTTGAACGACGATGCGGACCGACAACGGCAGCACGATACGTCTGGCATCAGAAGGACGAAGCGGCGAGGAGCGACGTGAGAAGAATTGTGCAGACGGGAAGTGTCGTCGGGGCGTGCGGGCTGGTGCTGTTCGGCGGCGGGCTGGCCCGTGCGCAGACCATTCCGGGCGATTCCCTGCTCTCCGCCGCGGTGGGCGCCGATGTAGGCACCGTGGCCGGCATGGTCTCCGGGGTGATCTGCAACAACCGCCTCGCCGACTTCAACTACAAGTCGCCGGTGGTCAAGTCGCCGCACCCCTGCATCAACGGGCCCGTCCACAGCGGCAACAGCCTGAACAGCGGAAACTTCCTCAACCACGGAAACCCGAACAACAGCGGCAACATCGCCAACACGAACGGGTCCACCAACAGCGCCAACTCCGCCTCGGGCGATTCGGTCGCCAGCAGCAACAACATCCAGCGCATCCTCGGAGGCCTCTTCCACTGACACGGATGTGAACTCCTGAGAAGGCCGGGACCCCGGCCTCTTCACGAGTCGTCCCCCGATCGCCCGGCGAACTCCGCCGGGCGATCGCCGTTTCCGGCCCCGGCCCCCGAGCGCCCCGGCCGCCCCGGCCGCCGGACATGCCTCCGGCCCCGGAGCGAGCCCGGGGCCGGAGGGGTCGGATCAGCGTCGGGTCACAGCTTCTGCTTGTCGTGGCGACCGACGTTCTGCAGGTGGTTGCGGGTCCTCGACTCGACGCCGTGCGTCTCGTTGTGCGAGTTGGTGTTTCCGTTGATGTTGGTCGGGCTCCCGCTGTCGTTGTTGTTGCCCCGCATGTAGACGTTCTGCGAGTTCCTGAGGTTTCCGCTGTTCAGCGGTCCGTTGATGCAGAACTGGGTCCGGCGCGGGCAGCGGATTCCGGTGCGGATCTCGGCGATGGTGTCGCTGTCCCACACGCTGTCACCGCCCCCGCGCCACGGCCCGCCCCACGCCTGGGCGGGCGACGCCCCACCGACGGCCAGGAGCAGGCCGCAGGCTCCTGCGATCACATAATTGATGCGTGCGTTGTTCTTCACTGTGTGCTCCTGCACCTCGCGGTTTGGTACCCCGCGGTCTTGCTACCGGGCCTTCCCCCATCCGCCAAGCCTGAGCAACGGCCCGTCCCGCTCATTCACTCTGAACGATCAGTGGATTCACCGTGACGGCCCTCCCCGCGACCCCGGCAGCGGGCTTCGCCGGCGGGGTGCGGCTGCCGCATCCGGCACGGCCCGGGCGCCGGCCTCACCCCCGCAGCCGCAGCCGCTGGCCCGGGTAGATGTGGTCCGGTCCCTGGTCGAGCGTGTGTTTGTTCAGTGCGTACAGGGCCTTGGCGCCGCCCGGGGCGTGGGTGCGTTCGGCGATGACGGAGAGACAGTCCCCGGGATGGACGACATAGCTGCGGGCCGTGGTGCCGGTGGTCGGGGTGTGGGCGCGCGGGGCCGCGGCCTGGGCGGCCGAGGGGGCCTGCCGGGCGGCGGGGGCGGAGCCTTCGTCGGAGTCGCCCGTGGAGCTGCCGCTGGAGCCGCCGGCGCCGCTCGTGGCCGCACGGGCGCAGTTGGGCCACGCGGACAGTCCACGGTCCCGGACGATGCGCCTGCCGATGGTGATCTGCTCGGCGCGGCTGGCGAGGTCGGCACGCGGGGCATAGCGGCGGCCGCCGTAGGCGCGCCAGGTGGCGAGGTCGATCTGCAGACCTCCGTGGTAGCCGTTGCCGGTGTTGATGTGCCAGCGGCCGTTGCTCTCGCAGGCGGCGATGCGCTCCCAGTCGGGCCTCGGCGAGCCGGAGAACGGGCCGGCCGCCGCGGCGCTCGGGCCGGCGAGGGCGGCCAGGCCCACCACGCCCAGGAGGACCAGCAGCGCGGACAGCAGCGTTTCGACGGACCGTTTGGCGAGGGGCGACGGCATCACGGGAATCCTCCGCTGTGCTCCGGCTACGCCGTGACGGAGTACTCGCCACGACCGGTGGGCACGCACCAACTAACCCGGCAATATGGTTTTCGGCATGCCTGGGGAGCGCGACATGCGCGTGTTTCACCCGGGTGGGTGCAGAGCGCGAGGTCCCCGCGTCTCGTGGCCTCTTGACCCCGCGGCCGTGCGATTGCGCCGCTATTCCTGTGCCGTCGCCCTACGTCAAGGTCCGAATTCAAGCCAGCCAAAGCAATTTCGGCCCGGTGCGCTTGCCGCCGTCCATGTGGGAACGGGCATTTACGTGACCGAATAGGCGAAAGACGGGGTGAGAGAGAGGGGTTCCGGGGTGGCGACGGCGAACTCGTAGCAGGGGGAGAGGGAGAAGTTCCTTACGAAGACCGGGACTTCGACGCCATGAGGTCCGGGGACGGTGACCGTGCCGCGGTCGGCGGGGAAACCGGCCTCGATGCGTTCGGGCGCGATGGACAGGCCGCGGCCGACGGCCTGCAGGGCGGCGTCCTTGCGGACCCAGAAACGGGTGATGAGGCGTTCCCGCTCGGCGGCCGGGCGGCCGGCCGCGGTGCGTGACTCATGGGCCGTCAGCACCTCGTACGGGGCGTGCGGCGGGGAGGTTCCGGGCCGGACGGATTCCACCGAGAAGCCCATCTGGCCGGCGTCGTCGCCGCACGCCACGATCAGCAGGCCGCGGGTTCCGTACAGCTCCCAGTGGGTGGCGGTGGCCATCGCGGCGCCCACCCGGTCGGGAAGCCGGGCCAGCAGCCAGCTGCGGGACGCACCGTCGAGGGTGGCCCGGGAGTGGCCGTTGAGGCCCAGGCAGATGTCGGGGGACAGCCCCGTTCCCGAACCGCGGGAAGGGGTGGATCCTATGGGGACGACGAATATCGGAACGGGTGTGGACGAGAAGTCCGGGTGATCGTGAGCAGCTGCGGATGCGGCTGCGAGTGGTGCCGGGTGCGCCTGGCCGGGCTGGTGCCGGTGATGATGAACGCCCAGGTCAAGGGGATCCGGACAGAGTTCGAGAAGAGCGGCGTTCGTTTCCACGTACTTTCCGTCCTCCGCAGTTGAGCGGTGCCAAGGCCGTCCTGGATGAGTGACGGCCCGTCATTCAGTGAGGTCTCTCCCCCTTTTTCGCCTACATCGATCGATACAGACAGCCCAAGGTTTGCAGATCCTCCGGAACCTTCGAGTCATCCCTCTTGCTGATGTACGGCTACATACTTCGATGTACTGGAGACCGACCCAAATTCGGGCGCCAGGGCCAGGAGAACGGGCAATGCACCGAAGTACTGTCCTCATGTGTGGTTACGTCTTTTCACAAGTACGCACGCGCGCCGCCGCCCCATACCGCTCCGTGACCTCAGACTGGCAGTGGGTTTCTTTGCCGGCTGTCTGATCCTGTATGTCGTGGGCGGCCCACAGGTGATGGGGGGCGATATCCCCGTTTGGCAGGCCGTCCTGCCGGTCCTCGTGCTGTGTGCCGCGACTGCCCTGCGCAGTGCCCTGCCGCCGGTCGCGGTCGCCGTCGGCACCCTCACCGTCACCGTGGAGACCACGTCCAGCGGTGGCCTGGGCCCCGTCCTCATCTATACGGATCTGCTCTATGCGGCCGCCCTGTACGGAGCGCCCTGGCTGTGCCGGCTGCTGCAGTTCGGGACCGTCGCGGCCACCCTCGCCACCACCGTGGCCCTGGTCCTCACCGGCGACCGTTCGGAGGGGGTGACGACCGGTGTCATCGTCGCGCTGCTGCTCATCTCCCCCGTATGGACCGGGGTGTTGATACGGAACCACAAGGAGCGGGCGGATGCCGAACGGCACCGTGCCGCGCAGATCAACCGGCTGGCGGAGCTGGACCGCAAGACCGTGCTGCAGACCGAGCGCACCCGTATGGCGCGGGAGCTGCACGATCTGGTGGCCAACCACCTCAGCGCCATCGCCATCCACTCCAGCGCCGTGCTCTCCCTGACCGAGACGAAGGAGGAGAAGAACGGCGTCGCCGAGGAGGATCCGGTGCTGCGGGCGCTCGCGGTGATCCGCGAGAACAGTGTGCAGGGGCTGGCCGAAATGCGGCGGATGGTGGTGCTGTTGCGGTCCGACCGGGGGGTGGACGACGACTGGGACCGGCCCCAGTTGAACGCGCTGGGGGCACTGGTCGAACAGGCCCGGCCCGCCGCCGACGCGGCGGCGCTGACCCTGCACACCGAGTTCCCCGAGAGCTTCCCCGACGTGTCGTCGGTGATCGAGGTGACGGCGTACCGCATCGTGCAGGAGGCGCTGACCAATGTCCTCAAGCATGCCTCGGCGGGGCGGGTGCGGATCCGCTGTGAGGCCGGCGCCGAGCAGCTGACCATCTCGGTCGACAGCCCGCTGACCCGGCCCGACGGCCGGGCCCGGCAGCGCCCCGTGGAGCAGCTGACCACCGGAGCGGGCGCCGGGCTCGCCGGGATGTCCGAGCGGGCCGCGCTGGTCGGCGGCATCTTCGACGCGGGACCCGACCGCACCGCCCCCGGACGCTGGCGGGTGCGGGCCGTGCTCCCGCTGACCCAGAACTCCTAGGACCGTCCCGGACGTCGCGGGCCCGCGCTCATCCGACAACACACGGGGGTGACGAGAAAGGTGGAGCAGCCAGTGGAGGAACTCATGGCGGACGAGCGGAGGGGCAGGCCGGCGGGTGCGCCGGCGGAGGCCCCGGTGGGCCGGCCCGAGGGCATACGGGTGCTGGTGGCCGATGACCAGGCCGCCGTGCGGTCCGGGCTGGTCCTGGTGCTGCAGACCGACCCGGGCATCACGGTGGTCGGCGAGGCCGGTGACGGTGCGGCCGCGGTCCGGATGGCCGCCGAGCTGCGGCCCGATGTGGTGCTGATGGACGTACAGATGCCGCAGCTCAACGGGGTCGCGGCCACCCGCAGGATCGTGGAGCGCGGACTCGCCGAGGTGCTGGTGCTGACCACCTTCGACCTCAACGAGTACATCTTCGGTGCGCTACGGGCCGGGGCCGGCGGCTTCATCCTCAAGAACGCGGAACCGGCCGTACTGGTCAGCGCGGTACGGGAGGTGGCATACGGGGACGGGTTCCTCACCCCGGCCATCGCCCGGCGGCTGATCACCGAGTTCGCCGCCCGCCCGCCGGTGGCGGGCCCCACCCTCCCGGAGGGCGCCGCGCAGGCCCTCGACACCCTCACCAAAAGGGAGTTGGAGGTGCTGGCGTGTATCGCCCGCGGGCTGGCCAACAGCGCCATCGCGGAAACCCTCAACCTCGCGGAGGGCACCGTGAAGACACACACCAGCCGCATTCTGTCGAAGCTGCATCTGCGCAGCCGGGTACAGGCCGCGATCCTGGCGCAGCAGCACGGGATCGCCCTGCAGGGCTGAGCGGCCGCGTGCGGGGGGTGCGGCCCCCGGCGTCACCCGTCGGTGAGCAGCCGGCGCGCCAGGGCGTCGTTCTGGCGGAAGTAGACGGCGTTGGTGTGCGGACGGGGGAACTGGGCCGGCCCGGCGACGATCCGGTCCCGGTGCACGGTGCCGGACGCGTCGACGGGGTGCAGTCCCGCACCGGACAGCCGCAGCATGCCGCCCGCGCCGTCCTGGACCAGCTCACCGCGGGACAGCAGGGCGCGCAGCAGGGGGTCGGTGACCCGGTCCGGGCCGGGAGCCGCAAGGCGGGCGTCGAGCAGGACGGCCGCCTCGTGCACGGCGCCGGGCACGGCGGGGCTGCTCGCGCGGAAGACGGCGCCGCCCGCAGCACGCTCCCCGGCCCCGGCCTCCTCCCCGGCCTCGCCCCCGCCCAGGGCCTCGACCCGCATCTCGGGCCCCACGAACGTCACGATCCCCGCCTCGGCCAGCGCCAGCAGCTGTGCGGCGCGCAGCGGCGGCGGGCCCGAGCTGAGGTACGTACCGAGCGCGAAGTGCCGCAGCGCCTCATCGACATGGTGGGCGTCCAGGCCCCCGGACCGCCACAGCTCCTCGATGACCGAGCCGACCCGCTGGAGGGCGTCGACCAGGGCGGTGTCGACACCGCGCGCCGGTCCGGTACGGCGTTGCAGCACCTCGGCGAGGTGGCCGCGCAGCTGCCGCTGGAGGTCCTCGGTGCCCGCGAACCGCAGCCCGGCCAGCGGCGCGGCCAGCCGGTCCAGGTCGAGGCGGTCGGCAGGGTCGGGCACCGCGGCACGGGCGAGTTTGGCCAGCCGGTCGGCGTCGGTGATCAGCACGGCGTACTGGGCGTCGAAGTCCTGCCAGCTCATACGGGTACGAGCGGGCTGTTCCGCGAAGAGTGCGCGGTAGTGGCACCAGCCCAGTTCGGCCACCACCAGCGGCCAGGCATCGCGGGCGAAGCCGGCGCCGGGCCGGGACAGCCGGGCGCGGCAGGCGTCGACGGTGGCGAAGCGGGGGGCGGCGGCCGGGGCCGTCGCCGGGGCCCCGGGCGCCGGTTTGGCCGGTTTGGGCGGCAGCGGAACGCCCCGGCGGGAGCCGGCGTACAGCCGCGGCTCGCGCCCGGACGGCAGATAGCGCAGCGCACCGTCCGGGGTGCGCGTGAAGCGGCCGCCGCGGCCTTCCGTCAGCAGCGCCACACAGTCGATGAAGACCAGTCCGAGGCCGCGGACGACGACGGGCGCGCCGGGCGGGATGCGCTCCAGCGCGTCCGGGTCCGCGGGCCCGGGGCCGATCCGGGTCAGACCGGCCGGCACGGGGGCGGCCAGGGTCTCCGTATGGCCTTGCGCGAACACCACCCGGTCGGCGAGGAAGGGGGGTTCGCCGGAGTCGAGGATCACCTGCTGGCGGCCCCGCCCGTCCGGTGCCGCCCCGCCGTCGGCCGTGCGCCGCAGGTCGGTCACCCGGGCCCGGTGGACGAACAGCCGCACCGAGGCGGGCCGTTCGCGGGTCACGGTCTCGAAGAAATGGCGCAGATAGCGGCCCTGGTCGCGGCGGGCGGCGTAGGCGCCGTCGTGGAGCGGGGCGTCGAGCCAGCCGGCGGTCGTGGGGCCGGGCCGCGGCGGCCCGTCGCACTCCACGCTCTCGTCCGGGTACATCGTGACCTGCTCGGCGGCGGAGTTCATCCACAGCAGGCCGGACTGGCCGGTGCGCCAGGTGCGGCCGGCGCCCGGCGGGTACGGGTCGACGATGTGCAGATCCAGGGGCCGGTCGCCGTACAGGGCCGGGACGTTGGCGAGGATCCGCTCGACGATCGAGGCGCCGCGCGGGCCGCAGCCGATGAGGCAGAGGGAGCGGGCCGGGCCCGTGTGGTCGTTCAACTGGACTCCGTCCGTTGGCCGCTGTCCGGACGTGGGGTGCACGCACAAAAGGGGGCCCGGTGGCCCGTGCGCGAAGCACGGGACCACCGGGCGCCGTGTCAGCAGCCGCCGCTGACGGTGGAACCGAGCGCCTGGGCGTCACGCTCGCCCGGCACCTCCAGACCCTGAAGATCCATGATGCTCATCTCGAACCCTCCCTTCCGTTGTCCGATCCGGGTGCGTACAGTGCGTAGAGGACACCGAACTCGGTGTCAGCAGCCGCCGCTGACGGTGGAGCCGAGCGCCTGAGCGTCACGCTCGCCCGGCACCTCCAGACCCTGAAGATCCATGATGGTCATTTACGACACCTCCCTTCGGGGATGAGCAGGAACGGTGGACAGCGGAGCTGATGTCCCAGGTGCCGTTGCGGGACACCTGGAGCCGGCGGGACGGGCATTGCGGTGCACGGCCCGCCGGCGTCACATCAGCAGCCGGTGCTGACGGTGGAGCCGAGCGCCTGGGCCTCACGCTCGCCCGGCACCTCCAGACCCTGAAGATCCATGATGGTCATTTACGACACCTCCCTTCCGTTGTCCGCAGTGCCCGCCGTCCCGGACGGGGCGGTGGGGGTCGCGGCGCCATGGGCGCCGCGGGCGCGCTCCGGGGCGGCCGAGTGAACGGCCGCGGCGGACCGCGAGTCAGTGAGGAACGGGAGCAGTTCGGTGCCCCGTTCGGCGGCGCCGAGGGCCAGCAGTACGCCGGCCCCGCCGGTGGCCACGTCCATGGAGATCCGGGCCCGGCCGTCACAGGGGAAGACCGTCGCGCCGTTCAGCGTCATGGCGTGCTGGTGAAGGTTGGTCAGATGGCGGCGCAGCTGCCGCTCGGCGGTCTCCGCGGGCAGCGGGACCCACTCGCGCAAGGTGGCGAGGGTGCCGATCAGTCCGGCGCGTCCGCCCCACAGCCCCGATTCGATGACGAAGTCGGAGGAGCAGGCCCGCAGCAGGGCCGGCAGGGCCTCGCGGATCCGCGCGTCGTCGCGGTGGCGCAGGAGTTCGGCCGCCACGAGGGCGATGCCCGCGCTGCCGTTGTCGAGATAGGGCAGCAGCCGGAATCCCTCGTCGACCTGAAGGGTGTCCTGCGGTCCTGACGCGCAGCGGTCGAGGTCGCGGTGCACGGCCCGGACCGCCTCGTCCAGCAGGCCCCGGTCGCCGGTGGCCCGGTGGGCGCGGAGCAGGAACAGCGCCGGTCCCGACCAGCCGTACATCAGCCCGGCGGCGTGGGTGGAGCCGCGTCGGCGCTTGTGCTCGACGGGCTCGGTGCGGGCCGCCGCGAGCCGCTCGGTGACCCGGTCGGCGAGGCCGAGGGCCTGCTGCCGCAGGGCGTCGCTGTCCAGTGCGTCGGCGAAGTGCAGAAGGTTCAGACCGACGCCGGACAGGCCGCGGTAGAGGCTGGGGCAGTGGCGTACGGAGAGCCGGTCAGCGGCCCGGTCGAGGGCGCGCAGGGCTCCTTCGTCGTCGCCCAACTCCCGTAAGACGTAGGCCATTCCGTGCAGGCCGTCGTAGAAGCCGGTCCGCTCGGCGGGGACCCGGTCGACGGCGGCGCGCAGCCAGGCCGCGCCCTCCTCGTCGCGTTCCCCGAGGACGGTGTGGCGGGCCCACAGGACGCCGGCCGCGCCGTGTCCGAAGCCCGCGCCGCCCTCGGCGAACTGGGCGAAGTCGCCGGGGTACAGGCGGTCTTCACGGTGCGGGGTGGCGCTGTCGCGCAGCCCGCGGCCGATCGAGGTCAGTACGTCGGGCGGGGGGAACGCCCCTGGGGCGCTGCGGAGCGGGGAGGTCGTGTTGTCGTTGGGGGCGAGCTGCGGGGCCAGCCGTGCCACCAGGTCGCCCGGGAGGCCGAACCGGCGTGCCGCGGTGTCGAGCAGCGCCGACGCCTTGTCGGGAGCCAGCCCGCCGAGCGCGGCGAGCGGCAGGAACAGCCACAGCGCGATGGCGGCCAGTGCGTAGTGGTCACCGTCCGCGCCGGTGGCGTCGGCCCGGTGGAAGCCCGGGGCGCCGAGGCTGCTGGGGGTGGCCAGGTCGATCGCGTCGGCCACCTCGAAGTCCAGCAGGACGGGGATGTCGCCGGGCTGGATGATGAAGTTGCCCGGGTGCAGGTCGCCGATGCGGACCCCGCGCCCGTGCACCGAGGCGATCAGCGCCTCGATCCGGCCGAACAGGGCCAGGGCGCGGTCCCGGTGGGCGGCCACGGCCGCCTCGTCGGGTTCGGGCACGGTCAGCGGATAGATCCCGGCCAGCCAGGACTGGAAGTCCTGCCCCTCGACCTCCTCCAGGACCAGGAACAGGTGGTCGCGGACCTGGAAGGTGCCAAAGGTGCGGGGGATGCCGGGCAGTCCGGCCAGCTTCGCCAGGATCCGGTGCTCATGGGCGAGCCGGGCGACCGCGTCGCGGCCGACGCCGTCCGTACCCGAGTACGGCCGGCCCTCCTTGAGGACGACGCTGCGCTCCCCGGCGCCGAGGGCGTGGTCGCCGGCCGGCTCGGCGCGGTAGACGCCGCCGCCGTGCGAGAAGTGCAGCGCCCCGGTGATCCGGTACGGGAAGTCGTCCACGGCCTGCCGGGCGGCCAGCGAGTCCTTGAGGATGTCCGGCACCGCCACCCAGTCGGGGGTGTGGAAGACCGGAGTCCGGCGGTCCGGCTCCGGGGTGCCGTCGGGACGCCGGAAGGCCGTCACCAGCTCGCCGTCGCCGTCCTCCATGTAGCGGGTGCGGAAGCCGCCGTAGCGTACGTACAGCGGGCCCTGGCGGAAGCGCAGGTCGGTCAGGACGTACGGGCCCGGACGGCCGCCGACGAGCGCGTCCAGTCCTTCGAGGGTGCGGGCCAGCTCGGCCTCGTCCACGGGGTAGACGGTCAGCAGCTTGCCGGCGGAGGAGCGCTGGGCGTACTTGCGGCTCAGCGCGCGCAGGACGTTGGCGCTCTTGAGGTACTTGAAGGCGATGCCGTGCCGGGTGCAGTGGGCGGCGACCTCGGCGAGGGTGCGGTGGGCATCCTCCTGGGCCGCGCTGACGTGGATCTTCCAGCCCTGGTCGGGGAGTTGGTCCTCGGCGGGACGGCAGAAGGTCCAGGCCTCGTTGTCCTCGCGGGTCCAGCCGTCGGGCAGCGGCGGGGCGGGGAAGCGGGTGGCCTCCAGGTCCCAGTTGCCGGGCCAGTCGAAGAAGGTGCGGTCGGCCAGGGCGAAGCTCTCGGCGCCGTCTCTCATGCGGCACCTCGGGCGGGTGCGGCGGCCGGGGCGGGCTCGGGGGTCAGGACGGTGCCGTGCGGCCCGTCGGCGCTGCCGGGCGTGGCCTCGTGGTGGCGCGCGGCCTCGTCGTGGCGCGCGGCCTCGTCGTGGCGCGTGCTCTCGTCGTCCAGGAACCCCGCGAGCGCGGTGCGGCGGGTCGTCGTCAGATGCTCGGCGAGGATGGCGCGGGCCTGGGTCTTGTCGTCCTCGTCCACGAAGTCGGCGAGTCCCACGGCCAGTACGCGGTTGTCGGCGCTGGGCTTCAGCGAGGCGTAGTGCTCGTCGCGGAGCAGCCCCCACACGATGGAGTCGTGATACGCCCCGTCGAGATAGCAGTGGTCGCGCAGGATGCCCTCGACCACGAACCGGGTCTTGGTCATCAGCCGGATGATGCCCTTGTTGTAGCCGGCTGTGGTGACCTGCACGCGGTGCGCGTCGAGCTGGTGGAAGAGGTAGTCGACGAGCAGGACGACGGCCTCCGCGCCATAGCCGCGCCGCCACAGCTCGGGGGAGCCGATCGCGCCCCCGACGGTGAAGCCGCCGATCCGGCCGCTGCGCTGGTAGCTGACGGTGCCGATGCCCTCGCCGTCCTTCGTACGGATCACCAGATGGTGGACCCGTCCCGAGCGGTTGGCCTGCTCGACCTCGGCGGCGCCCAGCAGCTCCCAGTCCCCGCTGAGCACGGCGGCCGGCGAGCCGGGCCGCAGCCAGGAGGCGATCGCGGCCCAGTCGTCGTCGCCGGGCCATTCCAAGGTCACCAGTCGTCCCTGCACGGTGCGTCTCCCTCCTCAGCCGGTGTAGCGGGTCAGTACGAGTACGGCGTTGTGTCCGCCGAATCCGAAGGAATTGCTCAGCACCACGTCGCCGTCCCAGTCACGGGCGCCCTTGATGACCAGGTCGAGATCCGGTTCCTCGGGGTGGTCGCAGTTACGGATCGGTGGGATCTTGCGGTCGCGGAGCGAGAGCACCGCGGCGGCGGCCTCGGCGGCCCCGGAGGCCCCGAGCATGTGCCCGGTCATGCTCTTGACGGCGGTGACCGGCGTACGGCGCAGCTGGTCGGGGCCGAGCACCTCGCGCAGCGCCGCGGCCTCGATGCGGTCGTTGAGCACGGTGCCGGTGCCGTGGGCGCTGATCTGCCCGACGTCCTCGGGGGCGCAGCCCGCGTCGGCGAGTGCGCCGCGCATCGCGCGGATGGCTCCGGCGCCGGTCGGGTCGGGGGCGGTCGGGTGGTGGGCGTCGGTGGTCGCGGCGTAACCGGCCACCTCGGCGAGGATCGGGGCGCCGCGGCGCTCGGCGTGCCCGGCCTCCTCCAGTGTCAGGACGGTGGCGCCGGCGGCCATCACAAAGCCGTCGCGGTCCCGGTCGAAGGGCCGGCTGGCGCCTTCGGGGTCGTCGTTGCGGCGGGAGAGGGCCTGGGCGTTGGCGGTGCCGGCCAGGTCGACGGCGGTGAGCGAATCGTCCGCCCCGCCGGCCAGCGCGATATCGGCGCGGCCGTGGCGGATCAGCTCGGCCGCCTCGCCGATGGCCACCGCGCCGGTGGCGCAGGCCGCGGACACCGCGCAACTGGGGCCGCCGATGCCGTACTTGATGGACAGCAGGCTCGCCGGGTGGTCGATGGCGGTGAGGACCGAGTGGTAGGGGGAGACCCGCCGCGGGCCCTGCTTCTTGAGGACGTCGTACTGCTGCTGGATCGCGGAGGCGGCGCCGTAGCCGGAGCCGATCACCGCGGCGAAGCGGTACGGGTCGATGCCAACGGGCGGTTCGAGGCCGGCGTCCCGCAGGGCCTGGGCGGCGGCGACCACCGCGTACTGGGTGAAGCTGTCGCTGCGCCGGGCTTCCTGCGGGGTGAGGTAGCCGGTCGTGTCGAAGCCGGTGACCTCGCCGCCGATCCGGACCGGGAGGTCCGAGGCGTCGAAGCGGGTGACGGTGCCGAGGCCGCTGCGGCCGTCCAGGAGGGCGGCCCAGAAGTCCGCGGTGGTGTTTCCCACGGGGGACACCACGCCGCAGCCGGTGACGACAACGCGCCGCCGATCCTCGCGTAACTCCATGAAAGCCGCCTCCTACTTTTCTGCCCCGTTGTCACGCTTGGGGCGTCCTCATGACCAGAAACATGACAGGCGAGTCATTGGCCTGTCAACAGTTCTCTGGGAAGACCGTCCGTCGCGGTTCTCCGCATCTACCGACCCGCAGGCCTCGTACCAGCGGAAACGCTCTCAACGAGATGACTGACAGAGTCATGAAAATTGACTCTGGCGGGAATGCGACTGCCGCTGACGGGGAGGCCGGGGGCGCGGACGGCGGACGGCGGCGACCGGGGGAGAGCCGTCGCCGGGCCGCCGCCGGATCACTGCCGGGCCGCCGCCCACACCCGTCGAGCCCCTGCTGGGGGCGGGCCCTGCCGGTCCCTGGCGGCCCCGCGGCGCCCCCGCCGGCGCCCCCACACCTCCCCCCGGCAAGGCCGGGAGTACATAGAAAGTGACAGCGGCGGGGCGGAAAGTGCCTACCTGCGGATGATCCGAATGTGCCGGCCGGGCGGGACGCTGGTCCGTACAACGAGCTCCGACACATCACAAGGAACGAGGGGAACCCATGAAGGGTATTGCCGTAGGCATTGTTCTGGCGATCGTAGGTCTGGTCCTATGGCTGACCACAAAGGAAGTGGAGACCCCGATCGTCTCGCTTCACAAGGCCGGGCTGATCCTGGCGATCATCGGCGGCGCGGAGGCCTTGTTCGCGCTACTGGGATTGGGAAAGAAAGCTAATAAATAAACGCGCATTGCGCGCAATAACGGCATTTGCGCCGCAGCGGCACCGAGACCCCGGTAGTCGTCAGTCCCGCTTTTCGATGAGATCAGCCAGCCGTTCCCGGGCCCGCTCGGCGTGCCGGTACGCCTGGGCCCGCCGGAACAGCTCGGCGGAATACCGGAAGTGTCCGGCCGCCCTTTCCCGGTCCCCCACCCGCTCACATGCCGCCGCGATCTCCCAGAGCGCGGCGGCTTTCTCATGGCTGCGGCCGGTATCGGGCAGCGCGGCCAGCCGCTCGCCCAGCACAACGAGGCGGCCGGTGTCACCGGCCGCCTCGGCGCAGACCGCCTCCGCGGCCGTGAGCCAGAGCGGGAACTCCGGTTCCTGCGCCACCGAGGCCACGACCAGGCCGCGTTCGACGATGCTGCGCGCCTGTGCCGTCTCGCCGCGGTGCAGCAAGAGCAGGGCGTAATGGCCGTTGATCTTCTCCCAGAGCGGGAAGCCGGCGGCGGGGGTGACCCGGCGCGCGCACTCCCCCAGCAGGGCGACGGCGCGCTCCACCTCGCCCCGGTCGCGCAGGTCGAGCGCCCGGTGCAGATCGATGGCGGCGCGCGGACCGGAGAGCACACCGTCCGCCGAGGGCCGGCCGTGGTCGGTATCGGGGGCCCAGTCCGGGCAGCCGCTCCAATAGGCGCAGCGGGTGAGCACATCGAGGACCAGCAGCGAGTGGAATCCGGTGCCCGGTCGCTGATCTGCGCATTCGAGGGAGCCGGTGAGCGCGTAGCGCAGCCCGTCCTGGACCCGGCCGGCCGACTCCAGCAGATCGGCGAGCGCGATCAGGGCGCGCAGCCGGGGCTCGGCGTACGGCGCGGGGGCCAGCGCGTCCAGCATCCGCAGCAGGACCTCGGCGCCCTCGTCCGCGCGGCCGAGTGTGCCCAGTATTTCGGCAATGGCGAGCTGCGCCTCGGTAAATACGTCGTCCTGCCGTGCGGCCGGCCCCATCTCGGCCAGTGCGCGGAATTCCGACAGCGCACCCTCGGCGTCACCGCCGTCCCATTGCCTGCGCGCCGCCACCAATCGCCCGACGAGGTCGAGCCTGCGGACCCGGCCGGTGGTTTCGGCCTGCTCGGCGGTGCCGGATATTTCGTCCACGCCGACCCCGAGGCGTTCCGCCAGGATCTTGAGTGCCCGGCCGCTGGGAATACGCTTCCCGCGTTCGACGAGCGAGATGTAGCTGGACGACATGTCGGACCCGGCAAGGTCGTGCTGTGTCATTCCAGCGCCGACCCGAAGTTCTTTGATTCTCCTCCCGGTGGCCGCCAGCTCAGGCATTCGACAAACCCTCCGGATTTCGAACAGTGGATGGCCCCGGCCGGCTGCATCAAATCGCCGAGTCACAATGAGTGCTAGTCACTTTACCAAGCAGTCAAGAAGAAGTCGACCGCTATTCGGATTCCGTCATCGGGTCTTCACCGAGTCCGCCGAGATCATTTCGATGGCCTCGGCGCATTGCGCACAGCACCCCCACGAGAGACCGGGGCACCCGCCGAAAAACCGGCCGCCGGGTACACCGAACTGTGTGCGGCGGCGCCGTGGGTCAACCTTTCGATGTACTACCGCACGGCGATGCACACCTCCCCGGTGACGTGGTCGGATGACGCAGCAAGCGCCCCACCACCGCCGGACTCCGCGGAGGCACCACCCATGACGCAGCCCCAACGCCCTGATCTGCAGAAGGATTTGGCGTCCCTTTCCACCTCCTCGCCGTCGGTGCTGGCCTCGGACGCCGAACGCGAGAACATGGTCGAACAGCTCAGAGAGGCCACCGTGGAGGGCCGGTTAACCCTGGAGGAGCTGGCCGAGCGGTCCGAAGCGGCCTATCTGGCGCGTACCCGCGCGGAGTTGATGTCCGTCGGCGAGGATCTGCCGCATGTGACACCCCCCGCATCGACGGATCCGACGGGACAGCGCACCTTCCGCGCCACGTTCGGCGACCTCGTCCACCACAGCCCCGTTCTGGACCACGGCATCGAGGCGACCGCCGTCTTCGGGGATCTCACCCTCGACCTGTGCGCCTCCCCGGCACCGTCCACCGGCGAGCTGACCATCGCGGCCCGCGCGCTCGTCGGCGATGTACATCTGGTCCTCCCGGAGGGCGTCCGGGTCGAGATGAACTGCAGCAAGGTCTTCGGCGATCTGCGCAACCTGACCCGGGAGCACGCCGGCCCGGAAGCCGTCACCCCGCTCGTGCGCATCACCGGCTCCGCCGTCCTCGGTGACATCATCGTCGCCCACCCCGACAGCGACCGCCGCACGTACTGGCAGAAGTGGCTCGACGAGCGCCGCAACCGGGCCTGAGCGGAGGAGAATCCGTGACGTCCGCTCAGGTCCTGCCCCGCTCCGGGCCGTCCGCCCCGCTCCGCGACGAGGGCCGGATCGGCCTGTGGGCCACGGTGCGGCACACCGGTGCGCTGGTCCGCCGCAACTTCCTCCACATCCGGCAGAACCCGACGTCGATGTCCGACGCGCTGCTGATGCCGATCGTGCTGCCCCTGCTGTTCGTCTACGTCTTCGGCGGCTCGATCGGCGCCGGCGGCGACCGCGCGCAGTACACCGCCTTCCTGGTACCGGGGCTGATGGTGATCCTCGGCATGACCATCGCCATGGCCGTGGGCGTCGGCGTCAACGACGACTTCCGTACAGGCGTGATGGACCGCTTCCGCACGATGCCCATCTCCCGCTCGTCGGTCCTGTTGGCCAAGGTCGTGGTGGAGACCGGCCGGATGCTGGTCGCCATCACGGTGCTGCTGATCGTCGGCGCGCTGCTCGGCTTCGACGTCACCGCGCACTTGCCGGGTCTGCTGGCCGCGATCGGCCTGACCGCCCTCTTCGGCACCTCACTGGTGTGGGGCTTCATGCTGCTGGGCCTGACCCTGCGCACCCCGCAGGCCATCCAGGGGCTCTCGGTCCTGGTGCTGACCCCGCTGGAGTTCGGCTCCTCGATCTTCGTACCGACCTCGACCATGCCGGACTGGCTGTACACCTTCACCCGCTTCAACCCCCTGACCCACATGGCCGACGCGGCCCGTGGACTCGCCCTGGGCGAGGGCCCGGTGGCCGGCCCGGTGCTCTGGACGCTGGTGTGGTCGGCAGGCCTCACCGCGCTCACCGCCCCGGCGGCCGTCGTCAAGTTCCGCACCAAGACCTGACACCGATCCGTACGGAACGGAGTGCCTCCCCGGCACGCCCTCGGCGTGGCTCCCTCCGTACGAAGAAGACGTGCCCGGCCCCCTCCGGCCACCCCCGGGGCGGAGGGGGACCGGGCACGCGACCATCCCCGCCGGAACCGTGCGTACGCGATACCGCCTGCCGTCCTGCCTGCCGTCGGCCCCGCACCGCCACGGCGTCGCGCCGTCGCGGGGCAGCGTTCTTCCGCCGCGACGGCGACCGGCCGCAGTGGTGCGGGTCCGGGGACAGGGACGGCGGCAGCCGGCGCCGGGCCGGGTCTTTCGGATCAGGCGCGGGCCCGCGACACTCCCCCGGCTCACGCTGGGAGGTGCCCCGGGTACGGCCCCTCGCCGCGTTGTCGCCTCACCCGCGGCACAGGGCCTGTCGTCAACGTCCCGTTGTTCGCCCGTACGGCGGGCCTCACGGCATCCGGTGCGTGCGATCGCAAGGCGGGGAAGCCTCCCGATACCGGGTAACCGGGTACCGGGATGATCCCGATAACCCGGATGGAGGCTCCCCCGCGCCTTTCACGCGTAGGGGAAGTGCGTGCCGGACGCCGCGAGGCAGACGGCCCTAGTGGCCCTCCCGCTCCGGGAAGTCCCCCGCGGAGGCCGTCATCCCCGGCGGGGTGTCGGCGAGTGCGGTCGTCACCTCCACCACGGTGGTGGTCCCGGCCGCGACCCGCCGCCAGGCGTCCGCCAGCGCCCCGGGCAGCTCGTCGGCGTCCGTCACCCGCCGGTAGCCCAGGCCATAGGCGCCGGTCAGGCCCTCGGTACCGGTCGGGCGGGGGCGGGTGAAGGCGAACCGCGAGCCGGTGCCGGAGACCCGGTCGAGGTTGGACTGCAGCCAGCCGTAGCCGCCGTTGTCGAGGACGACGTAGAGGACGGCGACGCCCGCGTCGGCGACGGTGGGCAGCTCGCCGCGGAAGAGGTTGAAGGCGCCGTCGCCGACCACCGCGACCACCGGCCGCCCGGCCGGCTCGGCCAGCCGTACGCCCACCGCGGCGGCCGCGCCGAAGCCCAGCGGGGTCTGTTCGCTGGGCACCACGGAGCCGCCGCCGGACCCCAGCGACCAGTGCGGGAAGAAGTACGACCACATGTCCTGCAGGCCGTTCTCCTGGACCAGGACCCGGTCGGCGGGGACGGCTTGGTCGAGGGCGGCCAGCACCCGGGCGACCGGCACGGCCCCCTCGGTCACCGTCTTGGCCGCCTCCTCGGCACGGTCGGCGGCGCGCTGCACCAGCGCGGCCCGCGCCGCACGGACCCGCGCCGGCCAGGCGTCGGCGGCCCGGTGACCGGCCAGCAGCCCCGCCCAGCCGTCGACGATCCGTCCGGCGTCGCCGAGCACATAGCCGCCGGGCCGCTCCATGACCAGGTTCTCTTCACCCAACACCGCCTGGATGACCGGGAGTTGAGCTGCTTCCTCGGGCCAGCCGAAGGTGGCGGTCTCCTCCAGGCGGCTGCCCAGCGCGATGACGAGGTCCGCCTCGCGCCACAGCGCGTCCATCGGGGCGACCGTGTAGAGGCCGCTGACGCCGCAGTAGAGCGGGTGGTCCTCGGCGACCGTGCCGCGCCCGGAGGCGGTGCTGAAGAGGCCGGCGCCGAGCCGCTCGGCGAACTGCTCGATCCGGCGGCCGGTGTTGCGGTGCCGGGACCCGCCGCCGACCAGCAGCAACGGCCGCTCGGCCGCGGCGATCCGCGCGGCGGTGGCGGCCAGCGCGTCCGGGTCCGGGGCCGGCCGCTGGGGCGTGGCCGGGCGCCACGGCCCGCTGCGGGGGACCGGTTCGGCGGCGATCTGTTCGGCGAGCTCCAGGTAGACGGGCCCCGGGGCGCCGTTGACGGCGAGCGCGGCGGCCTTCTCCAGGGCGCCGGGCAGCCGCTCGGGATGGTCGACCCGGGTCGCCCACTTCACATACGGGCGGATCGCGGTCAGCTGGTCCAGCTCCTGGAAGGCGCCGGTGCCGAGCCGGTCGAGCCGGGTGCCGTCGGCGATCAGGATCAGCGGCGCGGCGGCGGAGCGCGCCTCCAGGACGCCGGTCAGCGCATTGGTCAGCGCCGGGCCCTTGCCGATCACACAGACGCCGGGGCGGCCCGCGGCGAGCGCGTAACCGGTCGCCATGAACAGGGCGTTGCGCTGGTCGCGGCAGAGCACCACCGTGGTGTCGGACCGCTCCAGCTCGCCGAGCAGCGCCATATCGTCGCCGGGCAGCCCGAACACCACGTCGGTGCCGAGGTGGTGGAGGTGATCGGCGATGGCGGCCCAGGCGGTGGGGTGGGTGGCAGGGGTCATCGGCCGGCTCCCGGACGGTAGGCGGCGACGGCCTTGGAGATCAGTACGGGCTCGGCCCGCACGTCCTCGCCGTCGGCGATGTAGTTGGCCATCCGGCCGTAGCCGCCGAACGGGGCGTTGCCGTTGTCGATGGAGAGCAAGGTGGTGTCGAGGGTGACGGTGGTGCGACGGCGCAGCGCGTCCACGAGGCCGGGGGCGTGGCCGTAGACGCTGGAGCCCAGGGCGCGCTCGGTGAACATGCCGGTGGTGAGAGTCGCGGCGAGCGCACCCTCGTCGCGGTAGCCGGCGATATTGAAGATCGGGGCGAAGAACTCCGGCACGTGGGTGCGCGGGGTGACCTCCGCACCGACGACGACGGTGGGATCGAGCCGCCGGGCGCGGAAGTCGACATGCCCGCCGTGCACGATGCCGGCGCGGTTGCGGGCGAGGAACTGTGCGCCGTCCTCCAGCGCGCTCTCGTAGAAGATCGGCCCGAAGTCCGCTTCCGGGTCGGAGTACGGGCCGTAGCGAAGCCCCTTCAGCTCGCTGACCAGGGCGTCCACGAACGGGTCGAGCAGCGAGTCATGGACGCTGAACAGGTCGGGCCCCAGGCAGTCCTGGCCGGTGTTGAGGACCCGGACGGCGATCGCGTCGCGGGCCGCCTGCTCGACATCGGCGCCGGGGGCGACGACGAACGGGTTCACTCCGGAGCCGAGGAAGAGGAAGAGCTGCCCGGGGGAGAGCTGGGCGCGGATCTGTTCGGCGTTGGCGTAGGCGCCGGTGAAGACGACGACATCGGCGGGGCGTACGTGGTCCTGCAGGAACTCCCGCTGGCTGGCGCCGGTGAGGGTGATGGGCAGACCGTGCCGCTCGGCGAGCAGGGTGTGCAGCCGGCGCATCTGGTCCTTGACCCGGCTGGAGGGACGGAAGACCAGCCGGTCGGTGTAGAGCGCCGGGACCAGGAGGTACAGGGCGTAGGAGTAGAGGATGACGTTCGACGGCATGAAGGCGGCCAGCCGGGGGACCCGGCCGGGCCGGTGGGCGGCCACCTCGTCCAGGGCCCCGTCGAGGGTGGCAATGGTCGACTCGATCTCGTAGCGCGCGGCGCTGTGGGTGGAGATCTCGCACAGCAGCTCGTGCACGGTACCGGCGTCGTTGACCAGGAAGTCCCGGACCCGGTGCAAGGCCGCCGCGCGCCGGCTGTCGGTGCTGTCCTCCGGCTCGGCGGCCACGGTCGGCCATGCGGGAGCGGAGCTCATATGTCCCTCCTCGGGGCGTAGTCCATGGAGGGTCAGCGTCAGCCAATTGTCATTTATTGTCAAGCAAAGTCATTGCACTCGACCGCCTCATATGACAAGCGGCCCCGCTTCCGGGAGGTCCGCGAGGCGCCCCAGACCCCCGCCCTGCCCGGCGCAGCGCCCACGAGCTGGCCTCCCAGCTGTTGCAATGCCCATATACAGACAACGGGAATGCCGAGCTCCGCAAGTGACAAAAAATGACTCCCGGCCGGGAGGCAGGCCGTCCACAGGCACCTCTGAGCGGGCCCGCGATGAGTAGACTCGCGGCCATCACGTTCCCTCTGTCCGCAGCCGTCGTGCCCCCGTCCCCGTCCGTCCGCCCCACTCAACTGCGAGCGATTTTCTTGACGATTGAGCAGCCTGCTTTCGGTAAGCGAGTGCGGGAGGTCCGGCGCGCTCAGGGTCTGTCCCAGGGGGACCTCGCCGCGGACGATCTCTCCCCCAGCTATGTCTCGCTGGTCGAGAACGGCCGCAGAATCCCCGGCGCCAAGATCGCCCGGTCCATCGCGGAGCGCCTCGGCACGACGGTCGAGGCGCTGTGCGCCGGCGACGAGCCCGGCGACCGGCTGACCCGACGCCTCGGCCTGGTCGGCCAGTTGGTGGCCGCCCGCGCCAGCCAGCTGGCCGGTGACTGGCCGGCGGCCCGGCGGCAGCTGGAGTCCGTGGTGGAGCAGGCCGGCACCGGTCAGGACGAGGTGCGCTGGGAGGCGCACTGGGAACTGGCCACCGTCCTCGGGCGGCTCGACGACCCGGCCCGCCATGAAGCGGCGCTGCGGCAGCTCCTCGACGATCCACTCACCCGCTCCGCCCCGGTGCTGCACGCCCGCGTCGCCATCGAACTCGCCCAGCTGCTGCGCGCCGCGGGCCGTCTCTCGGACGGGGTCCGCTTCGCCGAGGAGGCGGTCCGGGTCACCGGCGAGCTGGAACCCGGCCGCCCGGAGCGGGCACAGGCCCGGGTGGCGCTGCTGTCCGTGTCCGTCGACAGCGGGGAGTGGAGCCGCGCCGAGCAGCTCGGGGCGGAGCTGCAGGCGGAGGTCGTCCCCCTGCCGGCCGGTGAACTGCGGGCGAGCGCGCTGTGGGCGGTGGCCGGTGCGCAGTATCTCGGCGGGCACCCGGACCGGGCGCTGGAGCTGCTGGCCGAGGCGGAGCAACTGCTCGCCGCGACGGACGGTATGCGGCTGCGGCTGCGGCTGGCCCGCGCCCGTACGCTGCTGGCGCTCGCGGCGGGCCCGGCGGAGGAGGCCGACGCCCTGCTGGAGCGGGCCCGGCAGGCCGCCGCGCTCGTCGACACCCCGCCCGCCAGGACCTGGCTGGCCGTCCTGGAGACGGCCGCGGCACTGCGGCGCCACGCGCCGGTGGCGGCTTCCGGGCACGCCGCCGCGATCGACCCCGATGTCAGCGGGCTGACGCCCCTCGACCGTGCCCGCTGTCTGCTCCACCTGGCCCGCGCCCATCGCGCGGACGGTGGGGAGGAGGCCGCGGAGGCCGACTTCAAGGAGGCCGCCGAGGGCTATGAGAAGGCCGGCGCCTTCCGGCTGGCGCTGGAGAGCTGGCGTGAGCTGAGCGCGGGGGGCCGTGCGGGCGAGGGACCGGATCCGCACGCGGTGCTCATGCCGTAGCGGTATCCGTGGCCTGGGCGGCGGTTCCCGCCTCGGCCGCCGGGCCGCCGTGCGTATGGGCGGGCCCGTCAGGGGAGTTCGCCCGCCAGAGCCGGACCTCGGGGGCCAGAGCGGAGGTCGCCGCGCAGGCCACGGCCCGCGGACCGGCGGGCAGATCGCGGACGTAGGCGGTGCCGCCGGGGCGTGCGGGGGAGCCGGGGATCACAATCTTGCCCACCCGGGCGCCGCTCAGCGCGTCGATCGCGTCGGCGGCGGCCAGCTCGCCCCGGCCGGTCAGCCGCAGCGCCGCTTCCTTGCGGGTCCACAGCTGGGCCAGTCGCTGTGCCCGCCGGCCCACGGGAGCCTCCTGGACGTAGCCGCGCTCCAACGGCGTGAAGGGAAGCAGCAGTTCGCTGACCGGTCCGCGCGGCACGGTGTGCACGGAAAGGGCCACCGGGAGATCCCGGGTCAGGACCAGGAACTGCCGGCCCGTGTCCGCACCGGCGTCGAGACAAAGGCGGGAGCCCACCGGCCAGCCGGTCGTGGCGGGCGGTTCGGCGAACACCGGTCGCCCGAAGCCGTCCCTGGTCACCGGAATATCGCTCGGGGAACAATGCAGCAGTCGGCCCAGAAATTTCGTTAAACAGTCGGGTTGTCGAATGTCACCGGGGACGTTCGAGAATATATGCAAACAGCCGTCGGCTAATTCGGATGAGCGGGACGGATCCCAACTGGCGCCCTCTCGGGGCGCGTTGGCCGGGACGTCGTGGTTGAGCGAATGCGCGCCACAGGAAAGCTGGTCCCCCCGCATAGATCCCCTCGCACCATGTCTCCTTTCCGGAATGGTCACATCCGAGAAAGCAGTGCACCGAGTCGATTTGATTCACCCTCCGGAGATCTTCAAGGTAACCCTGGTCTATGCCTGCGTCAACAAGCGACGACCGAAAATCAACCTTGTTTTACCCGGGGGCATTACCAGATTTCGCCAACGTACGGACCGGCGCGACGCGGTGAACCCCGGGCGACCGCAAGTCGAGGACTGGTCGATCGCCAGTTGACGGCAATCTGACTCTTATTCACATCCCTTGCACGGGTGCGCTTCTGCCGGTGTGGCGCGGTCGGCGGAAGCGCACCGGCCAGGGGCCGCACTCAGGACGCCGACTGCTTCTCCACCCGGATCACGATGTCCAAAACCGTGCGCATGTCCTTCATCTCCTCTTCAGGCAGCTCGACTCCGAAGCGCTCCTCCGCCACGACGATGACCTCGGCCATCGCGAGCGAGTCCACATCCAGCTCCTCGACCAAGGACTTCTCCTCGGTCACCTCGGCCGGCACCACGCCGGACACCTCGTGCAGGATCTCGGCGAGTTGAGCAACGATCTCTTCGCGGGTCGGGACGGTCATGACGGTCACCTCTCTGGGGAGTTCGGGGTGGTGCTGGTGGAGGGCGCGGCCCCGGGGCCGCGGTGCGGGTGCGGCGCACGCGGCGGCCCGCGGCGGGCTGCGGCACCTCGGCGGGGGGCGGCGACATCGAGGAGCAACGTGCTCCGGCGCGGCATCCGAATCCCCCGTGACATAAGAGTCATTGTTTTGACTATGCTTGACTACTCTAGTCAACTGGAGGTCCGATAGGTTGTCAACGACTGTCTATCAAGACCAAGCCAGGACAATGCTTCTGAGTTATGTTCAGTGACTCTGAAGTCGAGAATGAGTCAGACGGAGGAACCGCATGAGCGGTCTGCTCGACGGAAAGCAGCTGGTCATCACCGGTGTGATCACCGAAAGCTCGATCGCCTACGCGGTGGCACGGCTCGCCCAGGAAGAGGGCGCCAAGATCGTTCTCACCGCCTACGGGCGGCCGAGTCTGGTGGCCCGGCTCGCCCGGCGGCTGCCGGAAGTGCCCCCCGTCGTGGAGCTGGACGTCACGGACGAAGAGCAGCTCAGCACCCTCGCCGACCGGGTCGGCGAGCACCTCGACGGCCTCGACGGCGTACTGCACTCCGTCGCCAACGCCCCCGCCGACTGCCTGGACGGCGGCTTCCTGACCGCACCGTGGCGCGATGTGTCCGCCGCCCTGCACACCTCGACGTACTCCCTGGTGGCGCTGACCATGGCCTGCCGGCCGCTGCTCCGCCCCGGCTCCTCCGTCGTCGGCGTCGACTTCGACGCCTCCCGCGCCTGGCCCGGCTACGACTGGATGGGCGTCGCCAAGGCGGGACTTGAGGCCTGCTCCCGCTATCTGGCGCGCGACCTGGGCGGGCAGGGCATACGGGCCAACCTCGTCGCGGCCGGCCCGCTGCGCACTCTGGCCGCGCGCGGTATCGGCGGTGACGGGCCGTCCTTCGAGAAGAGCTGGGCGACCCGCGCCCCGCTCGGCTGGGATCCGCAGGACGCCGGGCCGGTCGCCCGTACCTGTGTGGCGCTGCTGTCGGACTGGCTGCCCGCCACCACCGGCGAGATCGTGCACGCGGACGGCGGGCACCACATGGTCGGCGACTGAGCGGCGATGACGGAGAGAGCGGCGGCGCCCACGACCCTTTGCTGCGGCCCGTACGCCATCGAGCGGAAGCGGATCGCCGCCTTCGCCGCCGCGCTCGGCGACCCCCACCCCGCGTACACGGATCCGGCCGCCGCCCGCGCCCTCGGCCACCCGGACATCGTCGCCCCGCCCACCTACCTGGCCACCCTCGCCACCGACGCCGAGGACCAACTCCTCGCCGCCCAACCGGATTTCCCGACCACCGAGGGCGCCGTGCACCGCGCGCAGACGCTGCGCCACGCCCGCCCCGCACACGCCGGCGACACCCTGCACGCGACCGTGCGCCTTGCCGCCGCCACCCTCGCCGGCCGCCCACTCCTCACCCTCGACTGCGAGTTCCGCGACGAGGGCGGCGCCTGGGTGGCCACCACCACGTCCACGCTGCTGTGCCCGGCCACCACACCGTGGCCCACCCGGCGCCCGCTCGACACCACGGGATCGGAGCACCCATGACCGACACCATCGCCCCTCCGGTCGCCGCCGCCCGGCTCGTCGACGGCACCGCTGCCCCGCTCGGCGGCACCGGCCGCCTCGACGGCCCGACGCTCGGCCGCCGGATACGGACCACCGCACACGCCTTACGGCAGCTCGGCCTCCGCACCGGCGACCGGGTCCTGGTGCAGGGTGACAACAGCGTCGACTATGTCGTCACGCTGCTGGCCCTGATGCAGCTGGACACCTCCCTCATCCCGCTCGACCACCGGGTCTCCGCGGCCGACGCCGCCGCGGCCGGCCGTCAGGCCCAGGCCCGTTGGCTGGTCACCGCCGCCGACCGCGCCACCGGCTTCCCCGGCATCCCCGACCGGCGCGTCATCCACTACCCCCGGCCGGCCACCGATGCCCCGCCGCCGCCCGCCGCCGTCGATCTGGCGCCCTGGTTCCGCCGCCCCGACGCCCTCGTCCTGTGGTCCTCCGGCACCACCGGGCGGCCCAAGGGCATCATCAAGCCCGGCAGGGCCGTCCTCGACAACTCACTGCGCACCATCCAGGCCATGGGCTACCGGGAGGACGACGTCCTCGCACCCCTGCTGCCCTTCTCACACCAGTACGGGCTCTCCGTCATCCTGCTGTGGTGGCTGGCCCGTTGCACCCTGCTGGTCACCCCCTACCAGCGGCTCGACGCGGCCGTCGGCCAGGCCGCGGCGCACGGCGCCACCGCCGTGGACGCCGCCCCGTCCACGTATCACTCGCTCCTCGGCGTGGTGCGCCGCCGCCCGGAGGTACGCGCCGGACTCGCGGGCGTACGGCTCTGGGGTGTGGGCGGTGCACCGCTGCCCGCCCCACTGGCCGAGACCTTCCACACGACAATGGGCCGCCCACTCCTGGACGGCTACGGTCTGACGGAACTCGGCAATGTCGCACTGGCAACCCCCGACGCACCGCACGGCTGCGGGCGTCCGCTGCCCGGCGTACGGCTGCGCGTCATGCGCCCCGACGGCACGGCTGCCCGCCCCGGCGAGCTCGGCGGCATCGAGGTGCGCTCCCCCGGACTGATGGCCGGCTACCTCCAGGAGGACGGCTCGCTCACACCGGTCGACCCGGACAGCTGGTATCCGACGGCCGACCTGGGCAGCGTCGACGCCGACGGCACCGTGCGGGTGGTGGGCCGCAATCAGGCCGTGCACCGGCTGGGCTTCACGCTCTACCCCGAGAGCCTGGAACGCCGTGCCGAGGCCGGTGGCCGGCCGGTGAAGGTACTGGCGGTCGAGGACCAACGCCGTGGCAGTGCACTGCACTTCGTGGTCGCCGACCCCGAGGGTGCGGCCCCGCTCACCTGGCGCCGGCGGCTCGCCGAGCACCTGGCGGAGTATGAACAGCCCAATGCGGTCCATGTCGTCGACCACTTCCCGCTCACTGCCAACGGAAAGCCCGACACGCGTGCGCTGCGTGCGGAGCTCGGGCTGGAGCTGGGAGGGGGTCCGGGGACCGGCGCCCCGGTCGGGGGCTGAGCGGTAGAACTCCGGGCGTATCGCGGGTGGTTCAAGTCTGTGGGTGTTCCGGCATCTCCGGGTGGTTCACGTCTGCGGATGTTTCACGTGGAACATGTCGTCCCGCGCTTCGTCGTCCTCTTGCGCTTCGTCATCGGCTTGCGCTTCGTCATCGGCTTGCGCTTCGTCGCCGACGACGGCGTCGCCCTCTGTGTTGACGTCGGGCTCGGGCCTCTGCATCGAAGCCTGGCTCACGCCTCGGCGTTGGCGTCCGGGTCCGTATCGCGTGGATCAGATCCGGATACCTCGGTGGACCGGATCCCCATGCATCCGGTGGATCGCGTCTGCACGCTGCCGGTGGATCACAAGTGCGCGCTTCCTGCGGAGCACCTCTGCGTGCTCCTGGTGGAATCCGTTGGCGTCCGGTCTCCTGGGCGCGGAGCTGTCACGCGCCGTTTCGCCCCTTTTCAGGGCCGGTGGGGCCGGCTGCACAGCGGCTGCCGACCGTTCAGACGACGCGAGCGGTGTGCGCATGACGACGGGCCGCCGGGACGGCCGCTGCGCGTGCGTCTGCCTCGGCACCGCTGTCCGGCGTGGCCCCGGCACCGCTGTCCGGCGCGGGCACGGCCGAGTCGGCGAGCTCGTCGGCCATCAGCTGCGCGGTGCGGGTGCGGCTGCGGCTGCGCAGACCGGGCGAGGTTCCATGTGCCTCGGCGCTGATGCGCTGCTTGATCGTCGGCGGCAGCTCGGGCCGGGCGAACATCCGCCGGGCGGGCTCGGCTTGGCCGAACAGCGGTACGGCGCGCGGCGCGGGCACGGCAGGGGTCCCTGTTGTCCCTGGCCCAGGGTCCGGTGCGGCGCAGTGCGCCGCCTCCGGGGCCTCGGCACCCGGTGCGTCGGTGCCCGCGTTCCCGTTGCCCAGGGTCCGCTCGTACAGTGCGGCATCCCGGCGCGCGGCCGATGCCGCCGCGGAGACACCCAGTGACGCCAGCAGCTTGCCCAGCATGGCAAGGCACACCGCCCAGAACTTCATGACCTTGGTCGCAGCCATGGCCCCTCACTTTCGATCGAGGATCTCCCCGAGAGATCCGTTGCGTCCACTTCGGTGGTGTTTCCTCTGTTGCTTCGCTTCAGTTGCGCCGCTTCCGGTGCACCGCTTAGATGGCGTCGCTTCTGTTGCGTTTTCTTATGATGAGTACGCAATGGGAAGATTCACGGACCGACGCCCCGGGATCGGCGTTCTTCCGATGAACACCACCCGTACGCAGTAGCCAGAGCCGTCGGACGGCAGGCCGGCGACGGGTCGCAGACCGCGGTCAGGCGATCGGTTGATGCCGTTCCGAACGGGACGGGCGAGGTCCCACCGGGTGCGTGGGTGAGGCTTTGTCCCGCTCAGGCCGGTGCCAGCTCCCCCGTGCGCGCCATCTCCGCCATCATGCGAACGGCCTCGGGCTCGGGGGTGTCGGGCGGGATGATCAGCAGGTCCCAGCGGCCGTGGCCGGGGGAGACCAGGCAGACGGTGTCCGGGCCGGGGCGGCCGGTGGTTCTGCGGAGGCGGACGACATGGCCCTCGACGAGGATCCGGGCGGGCAGGGCGGGCCAGGGCGCGCCGTTCACCGTGGCGTGCGAGATCCGGGGCCAGTCGAAGGGCAGGGCGGCCAGCAGCTCGGGGAGTTCGGCCAGCAGGTCGGGCGAGTGGGGCCACCAGACACCGTCGATGCACCGCACCGTATCGGTGTGCGGGGCGATGGTCAGACGGGCGACGGGGGGTGGCGCGTGATGCGGGGGAGGGCCGCCGGCGGTGGTCATGCGGTGCTCCTGGTGCGGCGGGCCGCCACCCGTGCGGGATCGGGCCAGCGCACGTCCCGGACCCAGCCGAGGCGTTCGAAGAGCCGGATCACGGTGGCGGACACATCGAGCTGACCGCGGTCGACGCCGTGCCGGGCGCAGGTCGGGTCGGCGTGGTGCAGGTTGTGCCAGCTCTCGCCGAACGAGAGCAGGGCCAGCGGCCACAGGTTGGTCGCCCGGTCGTGGCGCCGGGTGCGGAACGGCCGCTCACCGATGACATGGCAGAGCGAATTGACGCTCCAGGTGACGTGGTGCAGCAGCGCGATCCGGATGAACCCCGCCCACAGCAGGGCGGTCAGCGCGGTGACCCAGGAGCCACCGAGCGCCCAGCCCAGCCCGAACGGCAGCCCGAGCGTGAGCAGACACAGCAGGGGGAACGCCCGGTCGACCGCGCGGATCCCGGGGTCGGCGAGCAGATCGGGCGCAAAGCGGCGGTGCGAGGTGGGGTCGTTGCCGAACAGCCAGCCGATGTGCGAGTACACCAGCCCGCGCAGCTGACCGCGCAGGCTGGTGCCGTAGCGATAGGGGGAGTGCGGATCGCCGGGCCGGTCGGTGTACGCGTGGTGGCGACGGTGGGTGGCGACCCAGTCGATGACATCGCCCTGGAAACTGAGCGAACCCGCGAGGGCGAGCGCGACGCGCAGTGCGGGGGTGGCGGTATAGCTGCCGTGGGTGAGGCCGCGGTGGAAGCCGACGGTGACGCCCAGGCCGCTGATGACATAGAAGACGGCCAGCAGAACGAGGTCGGTGAGGTGTACGACGCTGCCCCACAGGAGGGGGATCGCGACGGCCAGGCCGACGAACGGGGCGACGACGATGATGCCGGTCACCGTGACGTACATACGGCGGCCGCTGGTCGGCGGGGGCTCGGCGGTGCTCTCGGGGAACGGCGAGGTGCCGTCATAGTCCGGTGCGGGCGGGAAATCGCGGGCGGCGGACGTCACGGGTCGTCACCCGCCTTCCCCGGGGGCGGCGGTGGGCCGGGCACCGGCGTTCCGGGGTGGGCATCGTCGTGCGGCCGCTTGTGCTTCCGCTGCCGTATCGACTGCTTCCAGTCCGCGTACCGGTGGCCGGCCATCCGTCCGGCTCCCTGGGCATTGACCCGGGCGATGAACAGCGCCCCCAGCGCGACCAGCGCCAGCAGCACGACCACGGTCCACAGAGTCTGCATGGTGCTCACCTCACCGAATGCCGGGCGTCCCTCGGCATCCTTCGGTTCCGGTGTTTCCAAGGTACCCCGCGGTGGGCCTGTACATCCCGTTGTGGGCGGTTATGGGCAGGAGGCGCACCCGGGGAGGCGGGACGGCGGGCGGGCGGTGCGGGCGGCCGCCGCCGGGGGCTCCCATGGCTCCCTCCAGGCGTTGCCTGCACTCCGGGCGAGCCTCAAAATCTACAGAAGTGTAGAAGTAAGGAGACGAGAGTCTGCGGCGTCCGGCTGCCGCGCGCGGACCACCGCCCGGATCCGGCCGCTCAGTAGGATGCCCCGACGTCCCGGCCACCGGGACGCCCGGCGCGGCGGGAGGCGACGGCATGGGCGGGAAGTCCTTCGGGAGCTTCGGCGGCTCCGGACGGGAGCGTGCCCGCAGGCGGGGGCAGGGCCAGCTGGAGGCCCAGGTGCTGGCCGCGCTGCACCGCTCGCCGGGACCGGCCACCGCCGCCTGGGTGCAGGAACGGCTCGGCGGTGACCTCGCGTACACGACCGTGATGACGATCCTGTCCCGGCTGCACGCCAAGCGGGCCGTCACCCGCGAGCGGTCCGGCCGCGCCTACGTCTGGACCCCGGCCGCCGACGAGGCCGGGCTCGCCGCACTGCGGATGCGCCGCGTCCTGGACGGCGAACCGGACCGGGACGCCGTGCTGACCAGCTTCGTCTCCGCGCTCTCTGCGCATGACGAGCAGTTGCTGCGCACCCTCCTCGACCGCGACGCGGCCGCCGGCGCCGGGACGACCGGCGCCCCCATGACCGCCGAGGACCCGGCCCGCGCCGAGGAGCCCGGCGCAGCCCCGGCCCCCGGACGGCACCATCCCTCGGACGAAGCACGCGGAGGCTGACCGGTGGGTGTCTTCGTCTTCCTGCCGCTCGTCCTGCCGCTCACCGCGCTGCCGATCGCCCGGCTCGCGGAGCAGCACCTCCACCCGCGCGCCACCACCCGTCTGCTGACCCTGCTCGCCGCGGTCCTCGGCCTGTGCAACACGCTCTGCCTGGGTCTGCTGGTGGTCGTCGGCACCGCCCAACTGCGCGGCAATCCACTGCCCGACGGCTGGTCGGACCCCGAGGTGCGGGCCGCCGTCCCGTCCGCCGAGGTCGCCGGCGTCGCCGCGATCCCCCTGTTGGCCGCCGCGCTCATCGTGTGCGGCGCCACGCTGCGCCGGCACCGCCGCATCCGGGCCCGTACCCACCGTGCGCTGGACGTGCTGCCGGCCGGCACCGGCCCCGTCGTGCTGCCGGACGACGAGCCCTACGCCTACGCCGTGCCCGGCACCCCGGCCCGCCCCGGACGGCCCGCCAGGCCCGGCCGGATCGCGGTCTCCCGCGGCATGCTGCGCAGCCTGGACGGCGACGAGCGGCGCGCCCTGTTCGCCCATGAGCGCGCGCATCTGCGCTGCCGCCACCATCGCTATCTGCTCGCCGTACGCCTGGCCGGCTGCGTCAACCCGCTGCTGCTGCCGCTGCGTTCCGCGGTCGCCTTCGCCACCGAGCGCTGGGCGGACGAGGAGGCGGCGCAGGTGGTCGGCGACCGGCGGCTGACGGCGCGTGCGGTGGGCAAGGCGGCGCTGGTCACGCGGCCCGCGCCGGCAGCGGGGCCGGCGCACTTCGCGGCGCCCGAACCCGGGCCGGTGCCGCGCCGGGTGGCGGCACTGCTCGGGCCCGTGCCGCCGGCCCGCCACTGGCCGCCGGCGCTGACCCCGGCCGGTCTGGCGGCCCTGGTCGCCGCGGCGGGCACGGCCGCCTCCGCGGTCTCCGCGCTCAACGCGGCGGTAGCGCTGTTCGTTGTTCTGAAGGCAGCAACGCCGCTCTAGGGGCACACTGACCCTTGACCCTCACCGGGCACGCACCGCGCACCGCGCGGTGACCGCCCCATACCAGGCAACTTCTACAACACTGTAGATCTTCCCGGTAGAGTGGCGCGCACATGCGCAACAGGCGTGGCCGGAGGGGGAGATGGCAACGAGGTGCGGACTCCTGACCTGGGACTGCCCGCCTCCAGAGGCGGAGGTGCGATGGGTCTATCAGCCGGTGGAGGTCCAATACCCGGACGGCCGGTGGACGTTGGGCCGCATCAACGCCTGGTGGACGGACGGGGCGGGCGAGTTGTGGTGCCGGCTGCGCACCCTGCCCGGCAGCGCGTGTCCGCAGTGGCTGCGTTACGACCCCGAGTCCATCCTGCTGCTGCCCAGCACCGGCATCTGACCCGCCACCTCCCGCCGGCACCGCCGGCCGCCGCTGCCGCCCCCTCCCCCGTAACGCCCCACCAGCATCAGAAGGACCAGAAGGGCCATCGGCGTGCATGACAGGCAGACGCACCAGCAGACGGCCCGACGGGGCAGCGGCGGCGCATCCGGATCGTCCCGTACCACCGGCGACGCCTCCCGCGCGTCCGGCGGCTCCCGCGCGTCCGGCACCCGCTCGCGCCGCAAACCGTCCGGCGGCTCCCGCAGATCCGGCGACGGCTCCGGCCGGGCGGGCGGTACGGGCACGCTGCGGATGACCCGCCGCGGCCGCATCCTCGCCTGGACCGGCGGCGCGCTCGGCGTGCTGCTGCTCGGCACGACCGGCGTCGGGGCGTGGGTCTACCAGCACCTGGACGGCAATATCCACGGCGCGGACATCGGGGTCGACGGCGCCCGGCCGGTCAATCTCAGCCCCGGCTCCAAGAACATCCTGGTCGTCGGCTCCGACAGCCGCGCGGGCGCCAACGCCAAGTACGGCAAGGGCCTGACCACTATGCAGTCGGACACCCTGATGGTGCTGCACATCGCCGCCAACCGTAAGTGGGCGACCGCGCTGTCCTTCCCCCGGGACTCCTGGGTGCAGATCCCCGCCTGCACCCGCGGCAACGGCTCGAAGTCGTCCCCGCACCACTTCAAGATCAACGAGGCGTTCTCGATCGGCGGTGACTCCGGCGAGATCGGCAAGGCCGCGGCCTGCACCATCAAGACCGTCGAGAAGAACACCGGGCTGCGCATCGACCACTTCACCTCGGTCGACTTCCAGGGCTTCAAGGGCATGGTCAACGCGCTGGGCGGCATAGAGGTCTGCCCCCAGCACGCCATCCATGACAAGAAGGCCCATCTCGACATGGACGCGGGCTGTCAGAACGTCCGGGACGAGAAGGCGCTCGGCTACGTCCGCACCCGCTACAGCGTCGGCGACGGCTCCGACCTCGGCCGCATCGGCCGCCAGCAGGAGTTCATGAAGGCGCTGGGCGCCAAGGCCCAGTCCAAGCTCACCAGCCCCGGCGAGCTCTACGACTTCCTGGACTCGGCCACCAAGTCCATCACCACCGACAAGGACCTGGCCGGCCTCAAGCCGCTCTACGACCTGGCCTCGACCGTCAAGGACATCCCCACCGACCGCCTCACCTTCCTGACCGTCCCCAACTACTATCGCGAGGCCGACGTCCCCACCGACAAGGCCAATGTGGTCTGGCAGTATCCGCAGGCCGGTCAGCTCTTCAGCGACCTCGCGCACGACCGCGAGATCGGCGCCGCCGGAAAGAAGAAGCTCGCCGAGGCCGCCAAGAACCCGGTGACCGCGCACTCCGTGCAGGTCCGCGTCCTCAACGGCACCGGCGCCCCCGGCCGGGCCGCCTCCGCCGCCGACCAGCTGCGCAAGCTCGGCTTCACGGTCACCGGCACCGGCAACGCCCCGGCGACGGACAAGACCACCGTCACCTACCCGGCCGCGCTCAAGACGCAGAGCGAGGTGCTCGCCTCCCGCCTCCCCGGCACCAAGGCCACGGAGTCGGCCGGGGCGGCGCCGGGCGCCGTGACGCTGACGATCGGGCCGGACTTCCCGGCGGACATGCCCTGAGGAACCGCGTCGGCCCGGCGCGCTGCGTCCTGCCGACGTGTGCGTACCACTCTGCCTACTGCTGCGGCCCGCGCCGCGCTCCGTGCCGAGGCGGCGTGCCCTCCGTCATGCCGACAGGGGCCCGTCCACGATCTGCCGGACGGGCCCCGACGGCCCGGGTCCCTCAGGCGTGCAGGCGTTCCACCGGCCGGGCCGTGTGCACCTCGATGTCGTGCGCGGCGCGCTGCAGCAGCTGATGGCTGAGGTCCGACATCGCACGGGCCACCGCCAGCTCGTCCCCGATGGCCGGGACGTTCTCGTCGGCGGGGTTACAGCGAGCCGCTCCCTGGCCGACCAGCTGCCCGCCCTCCTTGCCACGCAGCCTGGCCTCGGCCCGGACCTCGCTGTCGGTCTCGGTGATGCTGATCTCGGCGTTCCATGTCTTCGTGCCAGTCACCGGAAGCCTCCTCGTCCGCCCCATAAACAGCACATGAACCGCCCCCACGAAAATCCTCGCACCGGCGTCCGCGGGCCGCACCTGGGGCCCGCCACACCTCGATCCGGGGGTTTTCCTCATGGTGGAGCCGCCTCACGCCGCCCTAGCCTCGTCGTAGCGGGGAACCGGGCGGCGGGCGCCCCCTCGCCTCACCAACTACCGAGCTTTCCGGGGGATTTCATGCGCAAGCGCGTCCGCTTCATCGGGATCGTCGCGATGTCCGCCATCGGGTCAGTGGGCATCAGCGCATGCGGACTGCTGCCCGGGAAGACCTTCAGAGACGACGCCGTGGTGTCGAAGAAGATCACGGCCGTCCGGCTGGACAGCACCTCGGGCGGCCTCACGGTGCACGGCGGCAAGGGCGGCGGCAAGGTCTCGGTCCACCGCTCGGTGACGTACCACGGCGACCGGCCCAAGGGGGCCACCCACCGGGTCGAGGACGGTGTGCTGGTGCTGACCGGCTGCGGCAAGAACTGCTCGGTGGACTACACCGTCGAGCTGCCTGCGGGCATCCCGGTCAGCGGCGAGACCTCGTCCGGCTCGGTGGATCTGACCGAGGTGGGCCCGGTGAAGGTGACGACCAGCTCCGGCACCATCGACCTGGACGGCGTGGCCGGCACGGTCGACGCACGGACCTCCAACGGCCGGATCACCGGACGCGGCCTGTCCGGCAAGCGCATCGCGGCAGAGACCTCCAACGGGGCGATCGATCTCACCCCGGCTCTCGCCCAGAGCGTCCGGGCGAAGACGTCCAACGGCGGCATCACCCTGCGGCTGCCGAAGGGGCCGTACCGGGTGGCCGCGGAGACCAGCAACGGCGCCAAGCACATAGGTGTCGCCCAGGACCCGGCGGGACGCTTCCACCTGGACCTGACCACCAGCAACGGGGACATCACCGCACGCCCCGCCTGATGCCGTGGCATCGGGCGGGGCCGGGGACGGCCGAGCGGGCCCGGTCGCCGGGCCCCGGCCGCCTGCCGACCGGGGCGGGACGGACCCCGCCCCCGGCGTCAGTCCTCCCCCTCCAGCTCCCCTTCGGTCTCCAGGAACGCCTGCCGCAGGGCCGCCAGCGTGTCGGCGTCCGGCTTCTCCCACATCCCGCGGGATTCGGCCTCCAGGAGGCGTTCGGCGATGCCGTGCAGGGCCCAGGGGTTGGCCTCCTGCAGGAAGTCGCGGTTCTCGGGGTCGAGGACGTAGGTCTGGGCGAGCTTGTCGTACATCCAGTCGGCGATCACGCCCGTGGTGGCGTCGTAGCCGAACAAGTAGTCCACGGTCGCGGCGAGTTCGAAGGCGCCCTTGTAGCCGTGGCGGCGCATCGCCTCGATCCAGCGGGGGTTGACCACCCGGGCGCGGAAGACCCGGGAGGTCTCCTCGACGAGGGTGCGGGTGCGGACCGTCTCCGGACGGGTGGAGTCACCGATGTACGCCTCCGGGGCCTTGCCCTTGAGCGCCTTGACGGTGGCGACCATGCCGCCGTGGTACTGGAAGTAGTCGTCGGAGTCCGCGATGTCGTGCTCGCGGGTATCGGTGTTCTTGGCGGCGACCGCGATGCGCTTGTAGGCGGTCTCCATCTCGTCCCGGGCCGGCCGGCCTTCGAGACCGCGGCCGTAGGCGTAACCGCCCCAGACGGTGTAGACCTCGGCGAGGTCGGCGTCGGTGCGCCAGTCGCGGGAGTCGATCAGCTGGAGCAGGCCCGCGCCGTACGTCCCGGGGCGGGAGCCGAAGATGCGGGTGGTGGCGCGCCGCTCGTCGCCGTGCTCGGCCAGGTCGGCCTGGGCGTGGGCGCGTACGAAGTTGGACTCCGCGGGCTCGTCCAGGCCGGCGGCGAGCCGTACTGCGTCGTCGAGCAGGCCGATGACGTGCGGGAAGGCGTCGCGGAAGAAGCCGGAGATGCGCAGGGTGACATCGATACGGGGGCGGCCGAGCTCGGCGAGGGCGATGGGCTCCAGGCCGTTGACCCGGCGCGAGGCGTCGTCCCATACGGGGCGGACCCCCAGCAGGGCGAGGGCCTCGGCGACATCGTCGCCGCTGGTCCGCATCGCGCTGGTGCCCCACAGGGACAGACCGACCGACTGCGGCCAGTCGCCGTTGTCGGTGCGGTAACGCTCCAGCAGGGAGTCGGCGAGGGCCTGGCCGGTCTCCCAGGCGAGGCGGGAGGGGACGGCCTTGGGGTCGACGGAGTAGAAGTTACGGCCCGTCGGCAGGACGTTGACCAGACCGCGCAGCGGGGAGCCGGAGGGACCGGCCGGAACGAAACCGCCGTTCAGCGCGTGCACCGCGTGGTCGATCTCGTCGGTGGTGGCGGCGAGGCGCGGGACGACCTGGCGGGCGGCGAAGTCGAGGATGTCGGCGACCGCGGCCGGGTGCCCCTCGGCGGTCCCGGCCACCGCCGCCGGGTCCCAGTCCGCGTCCTCCATCGCCTGGACCAGCGCGCGGGCCGTGGCCTCGGCCTCGTCGGCGGTCGTCCGGGTCGCGGCGGACTCGTCGAGACCGAGCGCCTCACGCAGACCGGGCAGGGCGGACGTACCGCCCCAGATCTGCCGGGCGCGGAGGATGGAGAGGACGAGGTTGACGCGGGCCTCGCCGGCCGGTGCGCCGCCCAGGACGTGCAGACCGTCGCGGATCTGGGCGTCCTTGACCTCGCACAGCCAGCCGTCGACGTGCAGCAGGAAGTCGTCGAAGCCCTCGTCGTCCGGGCGGGCCTCCAGGCCCAGGTCGTGGTCGAGCTTGGCGGCCTGGATCAGCGTCCAGATCTGGGCGCGGATCGCGGGCAGCTTGGCCGGGTCCATGGCGGAGATGGCCGCGTACTCGTCGAGCAGCTGCTCCAGGCGCGCGATATCGCCGTAGGACTCGGCGCGGGCCATCGGCGGGACGAGGTGGTCGACGAGGGTGGCGTGGACCCGGCGCTTGGCCTGGGTGCCCTCGCCCGGGTCGTTGACCAGGAAGGGGTAGACGAGCGGGAGATCGCCGAGGGCGGCGTCCGGGCCGCAGGCCGCGGACAGCCCGGCGTTCTTGCCGGGCAGCCACTCCAGGTTGCCGTGCTTGCCCAGGTGGACCATGGCGTCCGCGCCGAATCCGCCGTCGTCGGCCGAGGCCGCGATCCAGCGGTACGCCGCCAAGTAGTGGTGCGAGGGCGGCAGATCGGGGTCGTGGTAGATCGCGATCGGGTTCTCGCCGAAGCCGCGCGGCGGCTGGATGAGGATGAGGAGATTGCCGCGGCGCAGGGCGGCCAGCACGATGTCGCCGTCGGGGTTGCGGCTGCGGTCGACGAACATCTCGCCGGGCGGCGGCCCCCAGTGCTGCTCGACGGAGTCCCGCAGTTCCTGCGGGAGCGTGGCGTACCAGCGCTTGTAGTCGGCGGCCGGGATACGGACCGGGTTGCGGGCGAGCTGCTCCTCGGTCAGCCACTCCTGGTCGTGGCCGCCGGCCTCGATGAGGGCGTAGATCAGCTCGTCGCCGTCGCCGGACACGAGGCCGGGAACCTCTTCGGTGCCGAAGTCATAGCCGTCGGCCTGCAGACGGCGCAGCAGCGCGACGGCGCTGGCGGGGGTGTCCAGGCCGACCGCGTTGCCGATCCGGGAGTGCTTGGTCGGGTACGCGGACAGCACCAGGGCGAGGCGCTTCTCGGCGGCCGGGATGTGGCGCAGCCGGGCGTGCCGGACGGCGATGCCGGCGACCCGGGCGGCGCGCTCGGCGTCGGCCACGTACACCGGCAGACCGTCCTCGTCGACCTCCTTGAAGGAGAACGGAACGGTGATCAGCCGGCCGTCGAACTCGGGGACGGCGATCTGCGAGGCGGCGTCCAGCGGCGACAGCCCCTCGTCGCTCTCCTCCCAGGCGCTGCGCGGCCCGGTCAGGCACAGGGCCTGGAGGATCGGTACGTCGAGGGCGGCCAGCGCGCCCGCGTCCCAGGACTCGTCATCGCCGCCGGCGGAGGCCTCCGCGGGCTTGCTGCCGCCCGCGGCGAGGACCGTGGTGACCAGGGCGTCGGCGGCCCGCAGCTCCTCGATCAGCTCCGGCTCGGGGGCGCGGAGGGAGGCGACGAAGAGGGGGCGGGCACGGCCGCCCGCCGCCTCGATCTGCTCGCACAGGGTCCGTACGAAGCCGGTGTTGCCGCTCATGTGGTGGGCGCGGTAGTAGAGCACGGCGATCAGCGGGCCGGTCTCGTTGCGGGCTTCCCACTCCAGCGGGCCCCAGCTGGGGGCGGGCGCGGGCGGCTCGAAGCCATGGCCGGTCAGCAGCACCGTGTCGGAGAGGAAGCGGGCGAGCTGGCCGAGGTTGGCGGGCCCGCCGTGCGCGAGGTAGGCGTGCGCCTCGGCCGCGATGCCGACCGGGACCGTGGACTGCTCCATGAGCTGGGCGTCGGGGGCCTGTTCACCGGTGAGCACGACGACCGGCCGGTGCTGGTCCTCGGCGAGCAGCACCTCCAGGCCCTCCTCCCAGGCGCGGATGCCCCCGAGGAGGCGCACGACGACGAGGTCGCAGCCCTCCAGCAGCGCGGGCAGCTCGGCGACGTCGAGACGGGCGGGGTTGGCGAGCCGGTACGGCACGGGACCCGTGGCCGCGCGGGCACTGAGCAGGTCGGTGTCGGAGGTCGACAGCAGCAGAAGCATGCGAGCGCAGGCCTTCCTCGGGGTGTCCGCGCCCCGGGTGGTCGTAAGGACGGCGGGAGTTCCTGGCTCGCCCGGCAGGCCGGGTTCACAGTGGCGGGACCGCGCCGGATTCTCACCGGGCTTCCTCCCTAGGGCCGTAGGACCCTGCGCCGTCGCTGGCGTCCGGCGGGCCAGCCGACCCACCGACCTGCATAGTAAGGGCTGTGGCCGGGCGAGGTAAGCGGGCCTCCCGGCAGGCCGCGGCGGGACGGGGGCGTGCACACGGCGGGCCGGGTGCATGGCCGGATCCGGCCCGGATCGGCGCCCACCTCCGTGGGTATGCTCGCGGCCATGCCGCCCTCCCCCTCGACACGGCCGCAGGCCGCCGCACCGCCTCTGCGCGACCGCGGTGACGCCTGCCCGGGAGCGCTGCGGCTGCATACGGCCGCCGACGGCAATCTCGCCCGCATCCGGGTACCCGCCGGGGATTTGACGGCCCGTCAGGCAAATGTCCTGGCCGACGCCGCTGAGCTGCTCGGCGACGGCCATCTCTCCCTCACCTCCCGCGGCAACGCCGAGCTCCGCGGACTTGCGGAGGGCTGCGGCGCCCGGCTCGCCGGTCTGCTGCGCGACGCCGGTCTGCTGCCCTCCGAGCGCCACGAACGCATCCGCAACATCCTCGCCTCCCCGCTGGCCGGACTGGACCGGCACACCCCTTCTGACGTGCGACGGTGGGCCCGTGAGCTGGACGCACTGCTCTGTGCGAGCGAGTCGGCGACCGCCCTCTCCGGCCGTTTCCTGTTCGTTGTGGACGACGGACGGGGCGATGTGGCGTCGCTCGGCGGAGATGTGAGCTTGCTCGCAGAACCGGACGGGGACCGGACCGGCCCGGCGGGCAGCGCCCTGCTGCGGATCGGCGACGATCCGGCGGCGCTGCGGATCGCCGGCCCGGACGTACCGCGCGCCGCGCTCGCCGCCGCCGAGGCCTTCCTGACCGCCGCCGGGGCGAGCGGCAGCGGCGCCTGGCGGGTCCGCGAACTCCCGGACGGGCACGGGCTGAGCGCCCTGGACGTGGCCGACGCGCTGCGGTCGGCGGGCATCGGGGCCGCGTACGTGCCCGAGGCTCCCGCACCCGGAACCCGCACCTCCCCGCCGTATGCGGACTCCTCCGCCCCCGGCATCGTCGAGGGCCCCGACGGCGACCGGGCGCTCTCGGTCCTGGCGCCGCTGGGCCGGCTGTCGGTGGCCCAATGGCGGCTGCTGACCGCGATCGCCGCCGACGACGGCGCCGGCGCACTGCGCCTCACCCCGTGGCGCGGCATCGTCCTGCCCGGACTGCCGGCCGCCGCGGCACCCGGCCGGCTGGCGGAGCTCACCACCGCCGGACTGATCACCGACCCGGCCTCCCCCTGGCGCCGCCTGGGCGCCTGTACGGGCCGCCCCGGCTGTGCCAAGTCCCTCACCGACGTACGCGCCGACGCCACGGCCGCCGTCGCCACCGGCCCGGCCGTCCCGGACAACGCGCCCACCGGCCTCGCTCCCGAGGGTCTCCCCGTGTACTGGTCCGGCTGCGCACGCCGCTGCGGTCACCCGCACGGCACCTGGGTCGACGTGCTGGCCACGGCGGAGGGCTACCGGGTAGCACTGGTACGGCCGGACACCGCACCGCCCGCCGCACGCACCGCGGCGGCCCCGCCCCCGGCTCCATGAACCGCCCCGAAGCCCCATGCCCCACCCCATGAATCACCCGAGCCCCCCGAGCCCTCCCGCACCCGACAACCCCGAGGCCACAGTGACCGCGTTCGACTACGAGAAGGACGGTGCGGCGATCTACCGCCAGTCCTTCGCCACCATCCGCGCCGAGGCGGACCTCGCCGGGCTGCCCGCCGACGTCAGCCAGGTCGCGGTCCGGATGATCCACGCCTGCGGCATGGTCGACCTGGTACGCGATCTGGCCTTCACCCCCGACGTGGTGGCAGCCGCCCGCAAGGCGCTGCACGCCGGTGCGCCGATCCTCTGCGACGCCAACATGGTCGCCAGCGGCGTCACCCGTAAGCGGCTGCCGGCCGGCAACGAGGTGCTGTGCACCCTCGCCGACCCGTCGGTCGCGGACCTGGCCGCCCGGATGGGGACCACCCGCAGCGCCGCGGCCCTGGAGCTGTGGCGGGACCGGCTGGAAGGCGCCGTGGTCGCGTTCGGCAACGCCCCCACCGCCCTCTTCCGGTTCCTCGAAATGATCGAGGAAGGCGCGCCCCGCCCGGCCGCCGTCATCGGCATACCCGTGGGCTTCATCGGCGCCGCCGAGTCCAAGGACGCGCTGATCGCCCATCCGTCGAAGCTGGACCACATCGTGGTGCGCGGACGCCGGGGCGGCAGCGCCATGGCCGCGGCCGCGATCAACGCCATGGCAAGCGAGGAAGAGTAAGCGTGAGCGAGCAGCAGGCAACCGGTGACGGCAGCGTCGCGACGACGGCCGGCCCCGGCCGCCTTTACGGGGTCGGCCTCGGCCCCGGCGACCCGTCCCTCATGACGGTCCGGGCGGTCGACGTCATCGCCGGCGCCGACGTCATCGCGTACCACAGCGCCCGGCACGGACGCTCGATCGCGCGCTCCATCGCCGCCGGGCATCTGCGCGCCGACCACATCGAGGAGGCGCTGGTCTACCCGGTCACCACCGAGTCGACCGACCACCCCGGCGGCTACCGGGGCGCCCTGGACGAGTTCTACGAGTCCGCGGCCGCCCGCCTCGCCGTCCACCTCGACGCCGGCCGCACCGTCGCCGTCATCTCCGAGGGCGACCCGCTCTTCTACGGCTCCTACCAGCACATGCACAAGCGGCTGGCCCACCGCTACCCGACCGAGGTCATCCCCGGCGTCACCTCCATCAGCGCCGCCGCGGCCCGCCTGGGCAGGCCGCTCGCCGAGGCCGACGAGGTCCTGACGATCCTCCCCGGCACGCTCCCGGAGGAGGAACTGACCGCCCGTCTGGCCTCGACCGACACCGCCGTCGTCATGAAGCTCGGCCGCACCTTCCCCACCGTCCGCCGCGCCATGGAACGCTCCGGCCGCCTGCCTGAGGCCCACTACGTCGAGCGCGCCACCATGCCCGGCGAGCGCACGCGGAAGCTGGCGGACATCGACGCGGAGACGGTCCCGTACTTCTCCGTCAGCGTCGTGCCGAGCCGCATCGCCGACGTGCCGCCGTCGGCGATGGCCACCCGCGCCGAGGCTGAGGTGGCCGCGCCGCCCGGCAGCACCCGCGAGTCCACGTCGGCCGACGGTCCCGGCGAGGTAGCCGCATCGCCGGACAGCACCGACGAGTTCGCCGCATCGCCGGACAGCACCGACGAGTTGGCCGCATCACTCGACGAGCCCGGCGAGCCGGCCGAGTCACCCGACGCTCCCGGCGAAGTGGTCGTCGTCGGCACCGGCCCGGCAGGCCCGCTCTGGCTGACCCCTGAGTCCCGCGGCGCCCTGGCCGCCGCCGAAGACCTCGTCGGCTACACCACCTACCTGGACCGCGTCCCGGTACGTCCCGGCCAGCGCCGCCACGCCTCCGACAACAAGGTCGAGTCCGAACGCGCCGAACTCGCCCTCGACCTGGCCCGGCGCGGCCGTCGGGTGGCCGTGGTCTCCGGCGGCGACCCGGGCATCTTCGCCATGGCCACCGCCGTTCTGGAGGTCGCCTCCCAGGACCCGTACCGCGCCATCCCCGTACGCGTCCTCCCGGGCGTCACCGCCGCCAACGCCGCCGCCGCCCGCGCCGGCGCCCCCCTCGGCCACGACTACGCGGTCATCTCCCTCTCCGACCGCCTCAAGCCCTGGGAAGTCATCGCCGAACGCCTCCACGCGGCCGCGGGCGCCGATCTGGCCCTGGCCCTGTACAACCCCGGCTCCCGCAGCCGTACATGGCAGGTCGGCAAGGCCCGCGAACTCCTCCTGGAACACCGCGCCCCCGACACCCCGGTCATCCTCGCCCGCGACATCGGCGGCCCCGGGGAGTCCGTCCGCACGGTGCACCTGGCCGACCTGGACCCGCTCCAGGTCGACATGCGCACCCTCCTGATCGTCGGCTCGTCCCAGACCCAGGCGGTACGGCGCGACGACGGGACCGAGGTCGTGTGGACGCCGCGGAGGTATCCGGAGGGGTGAGCCGGGGCTTTCCGAGCCGTGCCGGCCTCAGCGAGTAAGGGATGCATCCCCCTGCCCACGGATCTCAGACCTCCGAAGAGACCGTGATGAGGATCAGGCCCGAGAGTCCCGTCACCGCCCGGATCGAGTCCGCGAACACCTCGGTCGTCCATGCGGCCACATCCGTGGACCACTCGCGCACGCCGCAGCGGAAGGCGAGCGCCCGGCGCAAGCCCTCGGCCTGCACCTCCCCGGCGAGAGGACCGGCGAGCCCCGGAGTCGTCGTGCCGGCGGGCTTGAAGACCTCCACCGTCATGTGCTGATACGTGCGTTCAAGTGCCGCTTCGCGGATCTCGGCGGCCCGCGCGGCGAGGTTGGCCGACGGCAGGGCGGACACGGTGACCGTCAGCGAGGCCGCGCCGGACGGGTCGGCGAGGGCGAACCAGTCGGCCACTTCGGCGAGTTCGATGCGGGCGTCCCCGGCGCGGTGCAGCGGCACGAGGGCGTGGGTGCCGGTGAGGCGGATGGTGCCGACGCGGCGCAGCGCGTCCGAGAGGACCGTGATGACGGGCAGGATCGGGAGGCGGCGGGCGCGCTGCTTCTTGCCCGGGGTGTTCACGGGCCGGGGAAGCGACGACTGCAGCCAGGCCAGCTGACGGACCTGGCCGTCCTGCGTCCAGTCGCCGTCCGCGTCGTTGTGGTCCCAGAGGTTGTCGGCGGGCTTGTCCGTAAGGGCGGTGGAACTCCAGGCGTAGGCGGACGCCCGCTTCACGGCGAGGCTGAAGACGTCCTCGTCGAGGTCGAACTCGGCGCTCACCCGGTCGATCCAGGGATACCGGTCCAGTACCCCGTGCAGTCCCACGATGAGGGTGGCGCCCGGACCGGTATCACTCATGGTCGTACTCCTGGATCAAGCGGATGGAAGGGCAGAACTAGAGAATCAGACGCCGCACTTGACCGTGACCGGCTTCGTGTAGGCCTTCTCCGGCGAGTCGGCCACGCCGATGAGGTCAACGTCGATCATGGTGCGCCACTGGTGCTTGCTGCTGTTCGCGCACTTCTTGCGCGCGACGACCCGACGGGCGCTGCCGCCGTTGCCGGACTTGAGGTTCTTCGCGTTCTTGGCGACCGAGTGCCACGTCCTGCCGGACTTCATCTGCAGCCAGATGGTGACCTTGGCCTTGGTACCGGGGCCGCTGACGTGGGTCCACCAGGCGTGGGCGGACGCCGTGCGCGGCGGGGTGCTCGAAATGTGCACGCGGTCGCCGTTGGTGATGAAGACGCCGGGGCCGTTCGCGGTTGCCGGCGCGGCCAGCACGGGAGCCGGCGCGGGGGCCGGCGCGGCCGGCGCGGCCATCGCGGGGGCGACGGAGCCGCCGAGCAGTGCGGTGGCCAGGGCCGCCGACGTTATGAGGGTGCGCATGCGCATGGTGTGGTGTCCTCCGTTGGTCATGATTCCGTGTGCGCGGGATGTGCCGACGGTGGACGGATCTGACGCATTCATGTCATATCGGACATGCCATACCCGCGCCGGTCAAGCGCAGGCGTGTGACATGACGTCAGCCCCGATAGAGCATCCCCGTGATCCCCGTTCCCCCGTGGGCGGCCGGCAAGATCAATGCCGTCCGCGCACCGGCAGGCTACTGGGGAGTAGACAGTGGCGCAATCGCATTACGTGCCGTCAGCAAACCGATCGCCTCCACGGCTTGCCCGCCTCCCGTTGCCCTCAGCCCAGTTGGTTCACCTTGACGGTGGCTATGAACGCCGACCACGCCTCGGCCGGGAAGAGCAGCACGCCGCCGGTCGGGTTCTTGCTGTCACGGACGGGGACGGCGCCGGGGAAGCCGTCGGAGATCTCGATACAGTTGGCGTCGCCGCCATTGCTGTAGCTGCTCTTGCGCCACGCGAGGGCGGCCGGGTTCGGGATCGTCTTCACGGTCTGCTGTCCTCCAGTAGCTGCTTGACGAATGCGACGGAGTCCGGCGGAGTGAGCGCCATGTCCCGCAAGCAATCGTAGGACAGGCGTAGTTGGCTGATTTCGGTCGCATCTTCAATCAAGGAACCGGACTTGTTGCCTTCGAGGTAGGCAACAGCCGTGCCGTCCGCCATCCACAGCAGCGACAGAGAACCCCCTATGAGGTCGTGCAGTCCGGCAGCGAACGGCAGCACTTGGATCGTGATGTGGGGCAACTCGGAAGCACTGACCAGGCGAGAAAGCTGATCGCGCCAAACAGCGGTGTCAGCCGGAGGGCGCATGAAGGCAGACTCATCGAGGATCACCCGGACGCTGGGCGGCGGCGAAGAACGCAGCAGGTCCTGCCTGCCCATGCGGACCGCTACAGACTCCTCCAGCTCATCGGCGGGCACCGGCATCGGCGCCGAGGAAAGTACGAGCCGGGCGTAATCCTCGGTCTGCAGCAGGCCAGGAATCCCCAACATGAACTTGTGCATGATCGCGGCCTTCGCCTCGTACTTCATGAACAGCTTGTAGCGGTCCGCGAAAGCTTCCAGCCGCGCCAACCCCCACAGCCGCACCAGCAGCCCTCCCGTGCCGTAGACCCGGTCCAGCGCTTCCATGACCGGCAGCTTGGAGAGGCGTTCGCCGGTCTCCAGGCGGTGCAGGTAGGTGCGGTCGTAGTTGGTCTCCTCGGCGAGCTGGGCCAGTGATTTGCCCGACGCTTCCCTTAACCGCTGGAGTTCGCAGGCGAGGACCCAGCGGGCCGAGCCCTCGCCCTCCTCGGAATTCTTTTCGAGCATTCCCCGATCCCCTTGTTGTCCTGTTCCGACGGCAACGCCAACTCCCTTTCGGCAGCGCCCCGTTGTGACGACTCTAGGACCGTGAACGGGCTTTTGCAGCCCAGTCAGGATCCGAACGGAGAAGAGGAAACATGGGAATGGCGGAGCGCGGCCCGGCGGCCGGGAAGCTCAGGGACGCGGAACAGGCGTGCGGCGAGCTGCGGACGGCGCTGAAGGGGGCGGGCATCACCCTTCCGTCGCTGGCCGTGGACCCGGTCTCGCTGGCGGATCACTTTCCGCGGCCGCTCGTGGAGCTGGGCCGGTGTACCCCGGAGGTCGCACGGCGGCTAGCGGATGCGGTGCGGAAATGCGCCCCGTGAGCGAGGACAAGGGTGATTCCACGACCGTCCGCGATCCGAGCGGCGACGAGCCAGGCGACGAGCCAGAGGAATCCGTAACGCCGCGAAGAATGAGCCGAAGCCGCGAAGAATTAGCGAAAAGGGTCCGCGAGGCCAATCACTTCAGTGTGAATTGGCCTCGCTGAAAAGGCGGCGGATCCAGTGCACGGCCTCGTCCGGGTCCACCGCCACCGGCACCCCCTCCGGCACCGGCGGCCGCCGTACGACCACCACCGGCACCCCCGCCTCCCGCGCCGCCGTCAGCTTGGCGGCGGTGGCGGCGGCACCGCTGTCCTTCGTCACGAGGACGTCGATGCGGTGTTCCCGGAGCAGTTCCCGCTCGCCGTCCAGGGTGAACGGGCCCCGGTCGAGAAGAGTGGTCATCCGCGGCGGATACGGCGGCTCGGGCGCGTCCACCGAGCGGACGAGGAACCACAGGCCGGTGAGGTGGGCGAAGTGGGCCAGGCCCATCCGGCCCGTGGTGAGGAAGATGCGGGTGCCGAGGGCGGGGAGGGCGGCGGCGGCCTCGTCCAGGGAGGTGACCTGGTGCCAGGTGTCGCCGGGTCCCGGTACCCAGCCGGGCCTGCGGAGGGCGAGCAGGGGAACATGGGCGGTGGCGGCGGCCAGGGCCGCATGGTGACTGATCGTGTCGGCGAAAGGATGGGTGGCGTCGATGAGTGCGTCCACCGCGTGTTCGCGCAGCCAGCGGGCTTGGCCCTCGGGGCCGCCGAACCCGCCGATGCGTACCTCCCCGGCGGGCAGCCGGGGCGCGGCGACCCGGCCGGCGAGCGAGGTCGTCACGCGCAGGGACGGCTCCGGTGCCAGCGCGGCGGCCAGGCGGCGGGCCTCCGTCGTACCGCCGAGGATCAGTACGTGGCGTGGCGGGCGAGCTGCGTCGGGCATGGGATGTGGGTTCCTCCGTGGCTGAAGCGCAACCGCAGGGTACGGGCAAGGCAACGGGCGGGCGTAGCGCGCAGCTCGCGCACACCGGGCTGCGGCCCGGCTGGACGACCGGCGCCTGTGCGACGGCGGCGAGCACAGCCGCGTACACGGCGCTGCTGAGCGGCGCGTTCCCTGATCCGGTGACGATCACGCTGCCGAAGGGGCAGACGCCGTCCTTCGCCCTGGCGGTGGAGGAGCTGGCACCGGGGCGGACGGCCGCCACGGCGGGAGTGGTGAAGGACGCCGGCGACGATCCGGATGTGACGCACGGAGCGCTCGTCCGGGCCACCGTGCGGGCGCTGCCCGCCGGGTCGGGGGTCGTCTTCAAGGCCGGGCCGGGGGTCGGGACCGTGACCCGGCCAGGGCTGCCGCTGGAGGTGGGGGAGCCCGCGGTCAATCCCGTACCGCGGCAGATGATGCGGGAGCACCTGGCCGAGGTCGCCCGGCGATATGGCGGTGGTACCGGGGCGGCGGCCGACGTCGAGGTCGAGATCTCCGTCGATCACGGGGAGGAGATCGCCCGGAGTACCTGGAATCCGCGGCTGGGGATTCTGGGCGGGCTGTCGATCCTGGGGACCACCGGGATCGTGGTGCCGTACTCCTGCTCGGCCTGGATCGACTCCATCCGGCGGGGTGTGGACGTGGCGCGGGCGGCGGGGCGGCGGCATGTGGCCGGGTGTACGGGATCGACGTCGGAGAAGGCCGCCGTCGCGCTGCACCACCTGCCCGAGGATGCGCTGCTGGACATGGGGGATTTCGCGGGGGCGGTGCTGAAGTACATCCGGCGCCATCCGGTGGAGCGGCTGACCATCTGCGGCGGATTCGCCAAGCTGTCCAAGCTGGCGGCCGGGCATCTGGATCTGCACTCCGCGCGGTCCCAGGTCGACAAGGGGTTCCTGGCCGAGCTGGCCCGGCGGGGCGGGGCGGACGAGGCGCTGGCGGAGGCGGTGGCACAGGCCAACACGGGCCTGGCGGCGCTGCAGTTGTGTGCCGCGGCGGGCGTCCCGCTGGGGGATCTGGTGGCGGCGACGGCGCGTGACGAGTCGCTGGCCGTGCTGCGGGGCGCGCCCGTCGCGGTCGATGTCATCTGTATCGACCGCGCGGGGATGGTGGTGGGGCGGGCGGAGCCGCGGGGTCCGGGGGACGCCCGTCAGGGGGGCGCGCTCCGGTGAACGGCTCCGCCGCCTCCGCACCTGTCAGTTGCGGAACCCGCGACCGAGCCGGTTGGCCGCGCAGTCGTTGCCGCGGCCGGTGATCCTTCCCAGCGCCGTCCCGAGGGCACAGGTGGTCAGCTGCAGCGGGTTGTCGCGGAACCTCCCCGGGCGGTTGAAGCCGCCTTCCCGGCGGTTGTAGCGGTCCATCAGGGCGGGCCGGTCGTTCATCCGGGGCGGGGTGTCGTGCATCCATGGCGAGCTGTCGTGCGTCTGTCCCGGGGTGTCCTTGGCCTGCGCGACGTGGTCCGTGCCGTCGGCTCCGGCGACGTTGCCGCCGAAAAGTGTCAGCAGGGCTGCGGCGGCGACCACACCGGCGGCCAGTCTGGTACGCATCGTGGCGTACTCCTTTGCTTCGGCCCCCCTTGGGTGTCGCAGCTTCCTTACCGGCCCCGGGGAGTCGAGTAACGGACATTCACCCCGATGCGGTCATATGGTCAGCCGGACGGTCCCGGAGGGGCTGCCGGCAGGCCGTCGGCGGGACGCGCGCGGCCCCTGTGCGTACATTTACCTTTTTGCGGTACACCAGGACGCCTTTCGCGTCGAAAATTACCGAAAGCGCGACCACGCCAGGACCGGCCGATTCCCATGCCGCCGGTGCGCAGGAAATGCCTACATCTCACATCATCTCGCTCACCTGGCGTTCGGCGAACCGTACCCGCAGATATACCCGAAACGGGCTTATGAAAGGGATTCCCCCAGGCAGTCGGCCCGCGGCTGCCGTACGACAATTCGTCGGGCAGAAGCAGCCAAAGCCGCACGTCAGGCGATTATTGCGTCGAATTGCCCACCGGATAAAAACCCGGCCGATAAGTTGCCGGGCGGCCCATTGGCGTGGTTGCATCCTGCCAGCACACGGGTCGTCACCATGCACGCATCTTTTCCGCGTCAGGAGACCCTGGAACGGCCGGATTTGCTTTACCGGCAATTCCGCCCGGGTGAGTTCAGAACCCACAGCAGTGAAGGGAAGAGCGCGCCATGCGTAAGGGCTTCACCCCTGAGATCGACGCCTGCGAGATCTCCGACAGCGAGCTGGACAACATTTCCGGTGGCCTCGCCGGCGCCGGTGCCGGGGTCGCCGGGCACGGCGCCGCCGTGAACGTCGGCGATGTCGTCGGGACCGCCGAGTCCCTCGTGTCCTCCACGCCCGTCGGACAGCTCGCCGGTCTGGCCACCATGCACACCACCAGCGGCTGAGCGCCGGCCCTCGCCGCCGGCACCGAGGTCAGCGGCGAGGAGGGCGTGACGGCCAGGAGCATGAATCGGCCCACCGGTACCCGCGCGTACCGGTGGCGCCGGC
>NZ_JBSHAW010000040.1:0-8422 GCF_053611685.1 Streptomyces sp. NPDC054786
TGGCGAAGACGGGCTGACCCGCGAAGAAACCGTTTAGGCCGCCGCACCCGGGTGGGTGCGGCGGCCTCATGCGTGGCGCCGGCGGATTCCCTGCGGGGTCGCTGGGCGACTCCCGCGGGTTTCCTGCGGGGCGCCCGCTCAGACGGAGGCGACGGCCTCGTCGAAGGACAGCCGCGGGGAGCGCGGGAAGAACGCGTCGGCGCCCGGCTTGCCGATGTTGATGACGAGGAACGACTTCTGCTTGCCGTCGCCGAAGAACTCCTTGTCGATGCCGGTGAAGTCGAAGCCGGTCATCGGGCCGGCGGCCAGGCCGGCGGCGCGGACGCCGACGATGAAGTAACCGGCCTGGAGGGTGGCGTTCTGGGTGCCGGCGACCGTACGGCCCGCGGCCTCGGAGAAGAACGTGTCCTTGATGCCCGGGGCGGCCGGGAAGAGCCGCGGCAGCTTCTCGTGGAAGTCCAGGTCCACGGAGAGGATCGCGGTCAGCGGCGCGCTGAGCGTCTTGGGGCCGTTGGCGCCCATGGCGTGGTTGACCAGGCGCTCACGGGCCTCCTGGGAACGGACCAGGGTTATCCGCAGCGGCGACTGGTTGAAGGCGGTCGGGCCGAACTTCACCAGGTCGTAGATGGCCTGGACCTGCTCGTCCGTCACCGGCTCGTCCGTGAACGTGTTGGCGGTCTGGGCCTCCCGGAACAGGAGGTCCTGAGCGGCGGCGTCAAGGGCGAGAGACATAAAGGCACCTCGGTGAGTGAGCTGGGGTTCAGGTTCTGATGGCACTGCAGACATTAGTGATCATGCAGCTGCTACAGGGGTGGTACGGGGAACCACTGTAATCGAGATAGATTAAGTTTCAACTAAAACGGGGGTGTTGTGAGACGGTTCACAGTGATTCGCCTCGCCCTCCGCGGTCGGAAATGACCGGCCCGGGAGGGCCTCCCCCGGCGCGCTGCCCGCTGCGCGCGGTCCCCCGATGTCGCTACGCCGCTACGCCGCTACGCGCGCTCCGCCTCCGGCCCGTCCGGTGACTCCGCCAGTGCCGCGTCCAGCCGCGCCCGTGCGCCGTCCAGCCAGCGACGGCAGACCTTCGCCAGCGCCTCGCCGCGCTCCCACAGCGCGAGCGACTCCTCCAGCGTCGTGCCGCCCGCTTCCAGGCTGCGGACGACCTCGATCAGCTCGTCCCGCGCCTGCTCATAGCCCAGCGTGGAGTCCACCGACTCCACCCGGGCCGCCGCGCCGGCCGCCGCACCCTGCTCCGCGTCCGCCGCGCCATCCGTCTTCGCCTTCGCCATGTCTCCCACCCTAAGAGTCTGCCTTTGCACTATTCGGGGGGTGCGACGGCGCCCGGGACACCGTCCACCCGCACCCTGAACTCGCCCTCGGCCACCCGGGCCCGCAACGCGTCGTCCGCTTCGACCTCGTCCGGTGAGCGCACCGCCGTTCCGTCCCGCCTCTGCAGGACGGCATAGCCGCGCTCCAGCGTCGCCCTGGGGGAGAGCGCGACCACCCGGGCCAGGGTGTGCGTCAGCTCCGAGTCGGCGCGGTCCAGCAGATGCCCCAGGGTCCGCCGGCCACGCTCCAGCAGCGCCGTGACCTGCTCCTCGCGGTCCTCGACCATCCGCTGCGGCCGCTGTATGCACGGCCGCTGCAGCGCCGCGGCGAGCCCCCGCTCCTCCCGCTGCAGAAAGCCGTCGACGGCGCGCAGCGCCCGCTCCCGCAGCTGCTGGACCCGGGCCAGCTCCTCGCCCACGTCCGGCACCACCTTCTTCGCCGCGTCCGTCGGCGTCGAGGCACGCAGATCGGCGACCAGATCCAGCAGCGGGGTGTCCGGCTCATGGCCGATCGCCGAGACGACGGGCGTCACGGCCGCGCTCACGGCCCGCACGAGCTGCTCGTCGGAGAACGGGAGCAGATCCTCCACGCTGCCGCCGCCCCGCGCCACGATGATCACGTCCACCTCGGGCAGCGCGTCCAGCTCCTGGACCGCCGCGACCACCTGCGGGACCGCATGCACCCCCTGCACCGGCACATTGCGCACCGCGAAGCGGACGGCCGGCCAGCGGTGCCTGGCGTTCTCCAGGACGTCCCGCTCGGCGGCGCTCGCCCGGCCGCAGACCAGCCCGATCAGCTGCGGCAGGAACGGCAGCGGCTTCTTGCGGTCCGCGGCGAACAGCCCCTCCGCCGCCAGCGACTTCTTCAACTGCTCCAGCCGGGCGAGGAGTTCACCGACCCCGACCGGCTTGATCTCGGCGGCCCGCAGCGACAGCTGGCCGCGCGGGGCGTACCACTCCGGTTTGGCGTGCACCACCACCCGGGCGCCCTCGCTCACCACGTCGGCGACCTTGTCGAAGACCTGGCGGTAGCACGTCACGCTCACCGAGATGTCGTACGACGGGTCGCGCAGGGTCAGGAAGACCACGCCCGCGCCGGGCCGCCGCGAGAGCTGGGTGATCTGCCCCTCGACCCACACCGCGCCGAGCCGGTCGATCCAACCGCCGATGAGCCGGGACACCTCGCCGACCGGGATCGGCGTTTCCGGGGACGTAGAAACAGCCATACGGGCGAGACTAGCGGCGGGCACTGACAGTGGCGGCGCTCGCGCGGTGCGTGGCCGGGGCGGGCGGCGGTGCGGACGTCCTGCCGGGCCCGCCCGTACCCGTCAGGTTCGTACCCGTCAGGGGCCCGTACCCGGCTCGCGCCCAGGCCCGTCAGCCCCGCACGCCACCCGCCCGCGCCCGCCTCCGGTACTGAGTCGCCAGCACCACCAGCCCCACCACCAGCCAGGCCCCGCCCACGGCCTGTGCGGCGGCGGAGGCCTCGGCGATCACCGCGACCACCACCGCCAGCCCCAGCAGCGGCACCACCAGATGCCGCAGCACGCTCGGCGCCCCGGCACCTCTGCGGATCCAGAACCAGCCGACCACCGACGCATGCAGCAGCCCGAACGCGGTCAGCGCCCCCACGTTCACCACCGACGACAGCTGGTCGAGCCCGTCGTCCCTGCGGGCCGCCCACACCGCCGCCACCAGCGTCACCAGCGCCGCGCCCAGCAGCGCCCGGCGCGGCACCCCGCTGCCCGCGTCCACCGTCGACATCGCTCCCGGCAGCCGCCGGTCCCGGGCCATCGCGAACAGCAGCCGGCCGGCCGCCGCCTGCCCCGCCAGCGCCGCGAACGCCGCGCCGATGGCTTTGCTCACCGCGACCAGGTCGTGCAGCCAGCGCCCCACCGCCGCGTCGACCGTGGCGTAGAAGGCGCCGCCCTGCTTCCCCGGCTCGGCCGCCAGCTCCGCCGCGCTCATCGGCATCAGCAGCGCCGCCAGGTACGTCTGCACCGCGAACAGCACACCGGCCACCACCAGACAGCTGAGCACCGCCCGCGCCACCCGGTCCGGCCCGCCGGCCCCCGGGCCGCCCTTGTCGGCCGCCGGGCCCTCGGCCTCCTCCGCGAACGACGCGATCGCATCGAAGCCCAGATACGACAGCACCGCCACCGACACCGCGGACAGCACCGCCCGCACCGAGAAACCGCCCTCGCCGGTCAGCGGCCCGGCCCAGCCCCGCTGCGCCCCGTGCAAGATCAGCTCGACGACCGCCGACACCACGAACACCGCGAGCACCACGATCTCCATCGCCAGCACCGCGAGGCCCACCCGGGCCGCCGTCCGCACGCCCCACAGGTTCAGCAGCGTCGTCACGGCCACCGCCAGCGCCGTCCACACCCACTGGTGCACGGACGGCACCAGCGCATGCAGCGCGATCCCGGAGAACAGATACGCCACCGCCGGAATCAGCAGATAGTCCAGCATCGCCATCCACCCGGCGACGAACCCCGCCCCCTCGCCCAGGCCCACCCGGGCGTACGTGTAGACGGACCCGGCCTGCGGGGCGACCCGCACCATCTGGGCGTACGAGTACGCGGTGAACGCCATCGCGACGGTCGCGACGAGGTAGACGGCGGTGACCGCGCCGTGCGACGTGGCCTGCAGCGTGCCGAAGATCCCGACCGGCGCCATCGGGGCGATGAACAGCAGCCCGTAGACGACCAGATCCCGGAACGTCAGCGTCCGCCGCAGCGCACCGGGGGCGGCGGTACCCCCGGCCCCGGTGGAGCCCGCTCCGCCGCCCGCCCCCTCGCCGCCCGTGCCGCCGCCCGTGCCCGGCATCATGCCTCCTCGCTCCGTGCCGCCCTCAGTCTGGGACAAAGGCACGATCTTCCGGGGCGGGGGCACGGCTTTACGATGGGTCGCATGACTTCCTCGCCCAGCCCGACGCCCGCCGCCACCCCGGGCGAAGACGCTTCGCGCCGCAGCGGCCGGCGCAAGGTCCTGCTCGCCGCCCCCCGTGGCTACTGCGCTGGTGTGGACCGCGCCGTCATCGCCGTCGAAAAGGCCCTTGAGCAGTACGGCGCCCCCGTTTACGTACGCCACGAGATCGTCCACAACAAGTACGTCGTGAAAACCCTGGAGAAGAAGGGCGCCATCTTCGTCGACGAGACGCAGGAGGTGCCCGAGGGCAACATCGTCATCTTCTCGGCGCACGGCGTCGCCCCGGTCGTCCACGACGAAGCCAAGCGCGGCAAGCTCGCCACCATCGACGCCACCTGCCCGCTGGTCACCAAGGTCCACAAGGAAGCCGTCCGCTACGCCAAGGAGGACTACGACATCCTCCTGATCGGCCACGAGGGCCACGAAGAGGTCGTCGGCACGAGCGGTGAGGCGCCCGAGCACATCACCCTCGTCGACGGCCCCGAGGACGTCGCCAACGTCGAGGTCCGCGACCCGGAAAAGGTCGTCTGGCTCTCCCAGACCACCCTCTCGGTCGACGAGACCATGGAGACCGTGGACGCCCTCAAGGGCCGCTACCCCAACCTCCTCTCGCCGCCCAGCGACGACATCTGCTACGCCACCCAGAACCGCCAGATCGCGGTGAAGCAGATGGGTGCCGAGGCCGATCTCGTCATCGTCGTCGGCTCCAAGAACTCCTCGAACTCCGTGCGCCTCGTCGAGGTGGCGCTGGGTGCGGGCGCCCGCACCGCCCACCTGGTCGACTACGCCGAGGAGATCGACGAGGCCTGGCTGGAGGACGTCGGCACGGTCGGTGTCACCTCCGGCGCCTCGGTCCCCGAGGTTCTCGTCCACGGCGTCCTGGACTGGCTCGCCCAGCGGGGCTACGAGGACGTCGAAACCGTCACGGCCGCCGAGGAGTCCATCGCCTTCTCGCTGCCCAAGGAGCTCCGCCGGGACCTGCGGGCCGAGGCCAAGGCAGCCACCGACAGCTGACCCCGCCGCTTCCGCTTCGCTCCCCGGGCCACCGGTCGGTGCATCCCGGGGGCGAGCCGCCCCGCCGACGCCTAGCCTTTTCCCATGAAGGTCTTCGGTGTGGACATCGGCGGATCGGGCATCAAGGGTGCCCCGGTGGATCTGGAGCGCGGCGAGCTCGCGGAGGAGCGCTACAAGGTGCTGACCCCGCATCCGGCCACCCCGGCGGCGGTCGCGGACGGCGTCAAGGAGGTCGTGGACCACTTCGGGTGGTCGGGGCCGGTCGGTGCGACCTTCCCCGGTGTGGTCACCGGCGGGACGACCCGTACCGCCGCCAATGTCGACAAGGGCTGGATCGGCATGGATGCCGCCGCCATGCTCACCGAGCGGCTCTGCGGCGAGTCCGGCGGCAGCCCCGTCACACTGCTCAACGACGCGGACGCGGCCGGCCTGGCCGAACTGCGCTTCGGCGCGGGCCGCGGCCGGACCGGCACGGTCATCGTGCTCACCTTCGGCACCGGCATCGGCAGCGCCGTCTTCACCGACGGCCGCCTCGTGCCCAACTCCGAGCTAGGCCACCTGGAGCTGCACGGCCATGACGCCGAGAAGCGCGCCTCCACCAAGGCCAAGGAGGACGAGGAGCTGAACTGGCAGCACTGGGCGCACCGGGTCCAGAAGTACCTCGCCCATGTGGAGATGCTCTTCTCACCCGAACTGTTCGTGATCGGTGGCGGGGTGAGCCGCAAGGCGGAGAAGTTCCTGCCGCTGATCGAGGACATCAGCGCGGAGATCGTGCCGGCTCAGCTTCAGAACAATGCGGGGATCGTGGGGGCCGCGATGGCTGCGTACGCCGCTCGGGCTGGCGAGCCACCTGCCGTGGACGGTTCGGCTGCGGCCGCCCCCGGTCGGGCGTCCGCGTCGGCCGGTCCTGCGGACCGCGCGCTCCGCTCTGCGGTCGACTCGCCGGTCGGCTGGCCCGACGCCGGGCGATGATCAGCACCCGGCGGACGATCGCGAGCAGCGCGCAGACCAGCGTGCCGGCATAGAGCCAGCCCGCGTTCAGCGCGAGGACGGTGAAGACGCCCATCAGCAGCCCGTCGAACCCGCCCGCGCCGCGCTGGATCGGCAGCGCACCGAGCGTGAACGCGATCGGCAGCGTGACCGGCGCGATGACCAGGTCGTACGGCCTGACCCACAGCGCGGCGCCGATGCCGACCAGGAGATAGCAGACGCCGTACAGGGTCTGTGCGCCGCCGAAGAGCAGCCGGTCCAGGAAGGCGAAGCCCAGCAGCGCCAGCGTCGCCAGCAGCCAGCAGCCGAGTCCGGTGAGCTTGGCCGCCGGCACCCGGCGTCGCGGGGCGGGCGGCGGGGAAGGCACGGGGCGCTGCGGGCGCGCCCGGTACACGGTGGCGGACGCCGGGCCCTGCGGTGGGGCAGGGGCGCGTCCGGGGGCCGCGGAAGCGGGTCCACGGGCGGGCGCGCGGGCCGGCCCGGCCGGTGCGCGACCGCGCGCCGCGGCATGGACGACCGCCGGTGCGGATGCCGGTACGGACGCGAACCCGGAGGCCCGCATCGCGGTGAGGAAGTCGTCGTCGGGATCGGGGGCCACTGCCTCCGCGGGGCGCGGGAGCCGGGCGTCCTGGCCCACGGGCGGACCTGCGGACCGCGGCGGGCTGTGCTGGGGGGTGCGCGCTTCGTGTTGCTCCACTCGGCAACGGTAGGCCGCTAAGTGGGATTAACCGGTTACGGGACACGCCCTTTGGGCCGAGCTCGGTGCGGATTCGTTCCGGGCCCGGAGCCGGACGGGGCAGGGCCGGTCCCGGTGGCGGCGGCTGGGGCCCGGCTGCCCCGTAGACTGGTGGATCGGCCCTCCCGGGGCCGTGCCCACCACCTCTCGCTCGGAAGTCGAGTCGCCACCGTGTCGCTCACGATCGGAATCGTCGGTCTGCCGAATGTCGGCAAGTCGACCATGTTCAATGCCCTGACCAAGAACGACGTGCTGGCGGCCAACTACCCGTTCGCCACCATCGAGCCGAACGTCGGCGTCGTCGGCGTCCCCGACCCGCGTCTGGCCACGCTGGCCGAGATCTTCTCCTCCCAGAAGATCCTCCCGGCAACCGTCGACTTCGTCGACATCGCGGGCATCGTCCGCGGCGCCTCCGAGGGCGAGGGCCTGGGCAACAAGTTCCTCGCGAACATCCGCGAGTCCGATGCGATTTGCCAGGTCATCCGCGCCTTCAAGGACGAGAACGTCGTCCACGTCGACGGCAAGGTCTCGCCCAAGGACGACATCGAGACCATCAACACCGAGCTGATCCTCGCCGACCTCCAGACCATCGAGAAGGTGCTGCCGCGGCTCCAGAAGGAGTCGCGCATCAAGAAGGACGTGGCCCCGAAGGTCAAGGCCGTCGAGGAGGCCAAGGCGATCCTGGAGAGGGGCGACACGCTCTTCGCCGCCGGAATCGTCCAGGGCTCCGGCAACGAGGAGCTGCTGCACGACCTCCATCTCCTCACCACCAAGCCCTTCCTCTACGTCTTCAACGTCGACGAGGACGAGCTGACCGACGAGGACTTCAAGAACCAGCAGCGCGCCCTGGTCGCCCCCGCCGAGGCGATCTTCCTCAACGCCAAGCTGGAGGCCGACCTCGCCGAGCTGGACGACGACGAGGCCCTGGAACTCCTCCAGTCCGTGGGCCAGGAAGAGCCCGGTCTCGCCACCCTCGCCCACGTCGGTTTCAACACCCTCGGCCTGCAGACCTACCTGACGGCCGGCCCCAAGGAAACCCGCGCCTGGACCATCAAGAAGGGCGCCACCGCCCCCGAGGCCGCCGGAGTCATCCACACCGACTTCCAGAAGGGCTTCATCAAGGCCGAGGTCATCTCCTTCGCCGACCTCGTCGAGACCGGCTCGGTCGCCGAGTCCCGCGCGGCCGGCAAGGCCCGCATGGAGGGCAAGGAGTATGTGATGCAGGACGGCGATGTGGTGGAGTTCCGGTTCAACGTGTAGCGCCCGCCATGGCATCGACATAGCGATCTGGAAAATGCTCAGGTCAATCGGGGTGGGGGGGCGGGGGGGGGCGGCCCCCCGGGGTGGGCGGTGGGGGGTGCGCCGGGGGTTTTTTTATGTTATTTAAACCCCCCTGAGAACAGGGGCTGCGGATCCCGGG
>NZ_JBSHAW010000040.1:8432-88580 GCF_053611685.1 Streptomyces sp. NPDC054786
TATGGTCCCCGGAGTCTTTTTCATTTTATTTGGCCTGTTAAATGTGGTCCTGCTAGCGGGGGCGGGCCCCCGCGCCCGCCCCACCCCGCTGTTGTGCCGGTTGCTGGATCCGCGGTGGATTTCTGACGTATCGTCACCCCGTCGTCATCCCTGGTCGTCCGTACCGCTGCCGGATCGGGCCGACGGGGCGTCAGCGGAATCGGGTGCGTTCGTCCGGATCCCGTCGCCGGGGGGCGAAGGCTGACGGCGCGGCCGTGTGTCGTCTTCCCGGAACGCCGGTCGCGGCGGCTGCTGACATGGCCGGTCGGTGACCGGTTCGACCGCGCCTTGGGAGGCGGTCGTCAGGGCGGGTTCGGTGGCCTGATCCAGCTGAGCGAGCGCTCGACCGCCCGCTTCCAGTTCTCGTACTCCGACTGCCGCCGCTGGGGGTCCATGTCCGGCAGCCACTGGGCGGCCCGGTGCCAGTTGCGGCGCAGGACCTCCAGGTCGGGCCAGTAGCCGGCGGCGAGCCCGGCGGCGTAGGCGGCGCCCAGGGAGACCGTCTCGATGGCCATGGGGCGCACCACGGGCACGTCGAGCACGTCGGCCAGGAACTGCATGAGCAGGTTGTCGGACGTCATGCCGCCGTCCACCTTGAGCACCTTCAGGGCGAGCGAGGAGTCGGCGTTCATGGCGTCGACCACCTCCCGGGTCTGCCAGCCGGTGGCCTCCAGCACGGCTCGGGCCAGGTGCCCCTTGGTGATGTACGAGGTGAGGCCGACGATGACACCGCGGGCGTCGCTGCGCCAGTGCGGCGCGTACAGGCCGGAGAACGCCGGGACGATGTAGCAGCCGCCGTTGTCCTCGACGGTGCGCGCGAGGGTCTCGATCTCGGGGGCGGTGCTGATCAGCCCCAGCCGGTCGCGGAACCACTGGACCAGCGCGCCGGTGACGGCGATCGGGCCTTCGAGTGCGTAGACCGCGGGCCGGCCCTCGATCTTGTAGGCGACGGTGGTGAGCAGCCCGTGCCGGGACCGTACGAGCTCGGTGCCCGTGTTGAGCAGCAGGAAGCTGCCGGTTCCGTAGGTGCACTTCGCCTCGCCCGGGGCGAAGCAGGTCTGTCCGAACAGCGCCGCCTGCTGGTCACCGAGTGCCGCGGTGATACGGACGCCCGGGAGGACGGAACGGGCGGTTCCGTAGACCTCGGCGGAGGAGTGGATCTCCGGGAGCATCGGGCGGGGGACCCCGAAGAACTCCAGCAGCTCCTCGTCCCAGTCGAGGGTGCTGATGTTCATGAGCATGGTGCGGCTGGCGTTGGTGACGTCGGTGAGGTGCATGCCGCCGGCCGGCCCGCCCGTGAGGTTCCAGATCAGCCAGCTCTCCATCGTGCCGAACAGCACCTCGCCGTCCTCGGCGCGCTGCCGCAGCCCGTCGATGTGGTCGAACAGCCAGCGGATCCGGGGGGCGGAGAAGTACGTGGAAGGGGGCAGGCAACAGCGCCGGAGGAAGAAATCGTCCCCGGGCCGGTCTCTGAGTTCCTGGACCAGCGCAGCCGTACGGGTGTCCTGCCAGACGATCGCCCTGCCCAGCGGGACGCCCGTGCGCCGGTCCCACAGCACGGTCGTTTCGCGCTGGTTGGCGATCCCGACGGCGGCGACTTCAGCGGGGCTGACATCGGCGTGGGAGAGCGCCTGCGGGACCACGCGCTGCAGGGTGTGCCAGATCTCGACGGCGTCGTGCTCCACCCACCCGGGCCGGGGGAAGTGCTGCTGGTGCTCCCGCTGGGCTACCGACACCAGCCGCCCCTGGTGGTCGAACAGGATGCATCGGGTGGAGGTGGTGCCCTGGTCGATGGACAGCACATACCGCTCAACCATGATCAGCCTTCCGTTGCGGTGCACGAGGGCGGCGGGGCTCACCAGCGGGAGGCCCCCAGGTCTCTGGAGATCGCCCGGGCGGCGTGGCGGACCTGGGTGACCAGGTCCGGCTGCGGGACCCCCTTGGAGTCGCAGATCCGCTCGACCGTGCCGGAGACGCCGATGGCGCCCACGACCAGGCCGCCGTGGCCCCGGATCGGCGCGGCGACGCCGGCCTCATCCGTGATCATCTCTTGTACTTCGGCGGCCCACCCGAGCTCCCGGACCTCGGCGAGCGCCCGGGTCAGGCGCTCCGGGGCGACCAGGGTGTGCCGGGTGTACGCCTCCAGCCCGGCCTCCACGGCCGGCTCCAGGGGCACGCTGCCGAAGGCCAGCAGCACCTTGCCGAGCGAGGAGGCGTGCAGGGGCAGCAGCGCGCCCACGTCCAGGGTCTGGAGGGTGTCGTCGGGGCGGAAGACGTGGTGAACGATGAGCACCTTGCCCTCCAGGGGGGCGCCCAGGCGGACCGCCTCCCCGCTGCGGGCGGCCAGGGCGTCGGCCCAGTTGATGGAGCGGGACCGCAGCTCGTTCACGTCGAGGTAGCTGGTGCCCAAGTGCAGTAGCGCGGCCCCGAGTTGGTACTTTCCGGTCGCCGGGTCCTGCTCGACGAAGTCGATGTTCTGCAGGGTGCGCAGAATGCCGTGGGTGGTGCCCTTCGCCAGTCCGAGCGACGCGGCCACCTCGCCGAGTCCGAGACGACGGGGCCCGCTGGCGAGCAGACGCAGAATTGCCGCCGCCCGTTCGATCGACTGGACCGGGCCGGCCATGAGGCAATCGTAGTCCCGCGGTCGGCATCTGCCGAAGGGATGGCTCCTCCGCAGGCAGGCGTTCGGTAATGCCGACCGGTGTTCATTGACCCCCTCCAGCGTCCCCCCATAGCGTCCTTTTCAAGCCCGGCGTCCAGCCGGTAAGGGGCCTCGGAGGAGGCGGCATGACGGCACGGCTTGACGCGGTGGTTCGGGAGGCGGCCGAACATGTCTGCCCGCTTCCGCACATCCCCGAGGCCGTCTCGGTCGTACGCCGGCGGGTGCGTACGGTCCTGGCCGACTGGAACCTGGCCCCGGACCTCGCTGAGGACGCCCTCCTCGTGATCTCGGAGCTGATCACCAACGTGGTCGTCCACGCCCTGCCGCCGGCGGAGCTGCGGCTGTCACGGGTCGGGGCCGCCCTGCGAGTCGAGGTCACCGACGCGGGGCCCGCGGCGGCGGACGAGCGGTCGCCCGTCGAGCCCGCGGACGAGCACGGCCGCGGGATCGGCATTGTCACCGCCCTGTCGGCCCGGTGCGGCACGCTGTTCCACGCGGGCGGTGTCACACGGTGGGCGGAGCTCCTCGCGGCGTGAGCCGGTAGGCCCCACGGCCGGCCCGGGTCGGCGCACGCGCGACGAGGCGCTTGCGGGCGGCGATCCCCGTCCACGGCGAGCGGCCCCGCTCGTGCCCAGCGGCCTGAGCGCGCTCGTCCGGCCCGTCGGAGCGGTCAGTACGGGGCGCCGGTGAGGATTTCCACCTTGCCGGTGTCGAGCGAGTAGTAGGCGCCGACCACGGCAAGGGTGCCCTTGCGCACGAGCGGGGCCAGGTCCCGGTTGGAGCGCAGGTCGGCCGCGGTCAGCGTGACCTGGGCGCGGGCCATGGTGTCGACCGGGTCGGCACCGCCCTTCCGGACCGCCTGGTCGTACGCCGGCCGCAGCGCCCTGGCGATCGCCTCCAGGTTGCCGGGCAGCGCCTCGCCGCCGCGGAGCGACTTGTACGCCGCCTCGATCGCGCCGCAACGCTGATGCCCGAGCACCACGACGAGCGGCGTGCCACTGGTCATGGGCCCGTACTCCACGGAACCCGTGACCACCGGGCCGACCGCCTCCCCGCCCGTGCGCATCACATAGAGGTCGCCCAGCCCGGTGTCGAAGAGGAGTTCCGGCGGCACCCGGGAGTCGATGCACGCGAGGACCGAGCCGAAGGGCTCCTGTTTCTGGGACACGAACTCGCGCCGGTCCGGATCCCGGTCGGGGTGCTGGAGGTCCCCGCTCACCCAGCGCTTGTTGCCTTCGATCAGGCGCGTGAAGGCCGCTGCGGGCGTGCTGGGCCGCGGCTGCGGCTGCGGCGAAGCGCTGGCCGCCACCGTGGCGACGCTCTTCGATGAGCACCCCGCAAGTGCAGCCGTGGCGACGACAAGTCCGCCGGCGAGCAGAGCTCTGCGATCCGGATGTCTCGCTCGGTCCATCGGTCGTTCCCCTCAGTCCGCTGAGATCCGTGCGTACGTCTTGGCCAGGGCGATTGTTCAGCGCGGCGGGGGAGCTCGACGGTAGGCGCAAGCGTGCACGGCCCGGTGTGCCACCGACGGCCCACAGAATCGGACCGGTCGGCGGCGCCCCGCCCGCGCTGCCGCGGTGTGCACCGGGCTCCCGGCGATGACGGGCGATATCGAGGACGAGGTCCTGTCGGCCTTCCGCGCCGGCGGCGGGGTGCCGTACTCGTCGTATCCGCACTTCCAGGAGCTGCAGGGCCGAGGAGACGGCGCGGGTGTACGACGTCCTGATGGGCGACATCGCGGCGCGCGGAAGGGTGAGGGGCGCCCGGGGCAGCCAGGCCGACTCCACGAACGCCCGCGGCCCGGCCGACTCCACGACCGCCCGCACCGGCACGCGGCCCGGCGGCGTCACCAACGCCGGGACGGCACCCAGGATGCGAAAGACACCGCCTAGCGGGGAAAGAGCTGGAAGAGCGTGGCGGGGTGGCCGCGGTAGCGTTCGCCGCCGGCGCGCAGCATCTGCTCGATGAAGGTACGGGCGTAGGTGTGCGGGTCCTGTTCGGCGCCGCGCAGGCCCCTGATGTACGCGCCGTGTGCCGCCAGTGAGGCGACCGCGCGGTCGATGCCGGGGCCGACCTCGGCGGCGTGCGTGGGGTGCGGCGAGCCCGCCACGGCCACCCAGCGGACGCCGTTCCAGGGCGCCAGGCCCTTCGCGCCGGCGAGCTCGGGGAACACCCATCGGTTGCCGGCGTCGCCCGCCGCGTCCAGGACGGCGCGGCCGACGACCCGGTGGTCCGGGGTGTTCCAGTGGCCGCCGCCCCATGTGTCGTGGTGGTTGAGGGTGAGCAGCAGCTCGGGGCGATGGCGCCGGACAGCCGCGGACAGATCGCGGCGCAGCCCCAGGCCGGGCTCGATGATGCCGTCGTGATGGTGGTCGAGGAACTCGACGGTGTGGACGCCGACCAGCGCGGCGCCGGCCCGCTGCTCGGCCTCCCGGACCGTGGCGGCCTCCGCCGGTGCGAGCCCGTCGATACCGGCCTCGCCGTGGGTGACCAGGAGATAGCTGACCTCGCGCCCCCCGTCGGTCCACTCGGCGATGGCGGCCGCTGCGCCGTATTCGAGGTCGTCGGGGTGCGCCACGACGGCGAGCGCCCGCTGCCACTCCCTGGGCATCGGGGAGAGCTGGGGTTCGGCGGGCATGGGATCCCTTCCTTCCCGTCCTGGTACCGCGTGCCGCGTTCGGTGTGCCGGGTTCCTCCTGCTGCCTTCCGTCCGGCGTCCGCCGTTCCGGGCGTCGCTTCGAGGGTGCTCCCTTTTCGATCGTGACATGTATGGATGGCGGCTACCGGGTGGAAAGAAAGGGTGGGGTGGCGCGGGGTGGGGGTGCAAGGGCCTCTGGTGCCCGGTCTCGGCCGTTTACACGGGCTGAGCTGGGTTTCATCACATCCGGTGAATATCTGGCCCAAGCTTGCGGTTGGCAACGCGCGGTTGCCACGCTGTTGCTGACTGTCAAGCTGTTGGGAGGGGCATGTGCCTTTCGGTGAGCAGCCCGCGTACCTTCGCGTCGCCGGCGACCTGCGCCAGAAGATCGTCGACGGGGTGCTGCCGCCGCACACCCGCCTTCCTTCTCAGGCGCGCATCAGGGAGGAGTACGGCGTCTCGGACACCGTCGCCCTGGAGGCGCGCAAGGTCCTGATGGCCGAGGGGCTGGTCGAGGGCCGCTCGGGGTCGGGCACCTACGTACGCGAGCAGCCCGTCCCGCGCCGTATCGCCCGCGTCGGGTTCCACTCGGCAGGCGGCTGTACGCCGTTCCGGCAGGAGCAGACGGACGAGCGGGTGCGGGGCACCTGGGAGTCCAACAGCGAGCAGGAACCGGCCGGTTCGGCGATCGCGGCCCGGCTGCGCGTCCCGCAGGGCGCCAGGGTGATGCGGACGCGCTATGTCTTCCGGGCGGAGGGGGAGCCGTCGATGCTCTCGACCTCCTGGGAGCCTCTGGAGGTGACCGGGCGGACGCCCGTGATGCTGCCGGAGGAGGGGCCGCTGGCGGGGCGCGGGGTGGTCGAGCGGATGGCGGCCATCGATGTGGTGGTGGACAACGTCGTCGAGGAGGTCGGGGCGCGGCCGGCGCTGGCGGAGGAGGCCATGACGTTGGGCGGGGTGCCCGGCCATGCGGTGCTGGTCGTCTCGCGGACGTACTACGCGGGCGGCAGGCCGGTCGAGACGGCCGATGTCGTCACCCTCGCTGACCGGTACCGGATCGCCTACCACCTGCCGGTGAAGTAGCCGGCAGGCGTTCGCCCCTCCCTGCGCGCGTGCGCCGGACGCCCTGTGGGAGGCCGTGGTTCTCGGATTGATGTCCCATTTGCCTCGCTCTGTTGGCAAATGGTGGCTAGGTCTTGATGTTGGAAAGATCACACAGTCTCAACTGGGCGGCTGTTTTGGGCAGCTGTGGGAAGCCGATCTCCCGAATCGCTCTTACGATGGCGAAGTTTGTGCACGGCACGGGGGAAGACCAGGAGACCAAGCACGTGAGCACGACGAAGACCCCGAGCGCGGAGCAGGGCTCGCACTCGAATTACCGTCGGTCCCTCGGGACCATCGCCCTGACCGCCACGGGTCTCGGGTCCATCATCGGCTCCGGCTGGCTCTTCGGAGCCGAACGTGCCGCTGCCATCGCCGGCCCGGCCGCGATCCTCGCCTGGATCATCGGTGCGCTCGTCGCTCTCACGATCGCGCTCACCTACACCGAACTCGGCTCGATGTTCCCGAAGGCCGGCGGCATGGTCCGCTACGGCCAGTACTCCCACGGCTCGCTCGCCGGATACCTCGCGGCCTGGGCGAACTGGATCGCGATCGTCTCCGTCATCCCGGGTGAGGCCACCGCCTCCGTCCAGTACATGAGTTCCTGGGACTTCGGCTGGGCGCATGCGCTCTACGACGGCAAGGAGCTGACCGGCACCGGCGTCGGGCTCGCCAGCATCCTGCTGCTCGTCTACTTCTTCCTCAACTGGTTCGCGATCTCGCTGTTCGCGAAGACCAACACCGCGATCACGGTCTTCAAGGTCGTCGTCCCGGTGCTGACCGCGACGGCGCTGATGGCGGCGCACTTCGACACCAGCAACATCGTCCACCACGGCGGCTTCACCCCCAACGGCTGGAGCTCGGTCTTCACCGCCGTCGCCGTCTCCGGCATCGTCTGGGCCTACAACGGCTTCCAGTCCCCGCTGAACATGGCCGGTGAGGCGCGTAACCCCGGCAAGTCGCTGCCGAAGGCCGTCATCTGGTCGATCGTGATCGCGCTGGTCATCTATGTCGCCCTGCAGGTCGCCTTCCTGATGGCGGTGCCCGCCGACAAGCTGGCCGCCGGCGGCGGCTGGGCCGGTCTCGGCTTCAACTCGCCGCTCGCCGACCTCGCGGTGGCCTGGGGCCTGAACTGGCTGGCGCTGCTGCTGTACGCGGACGCCTTTGTCTCGCCGTCCGGTACGGGCATGATCTACGCGGCCACCACCTCGCGCATGATCCACGGCGTGCAGGAGAACGGCCATCTGCCCGGCATCTTCGGCAAGGTGGACAAGAAGACCGGTGTGCCGCGCCCGGCGCTGCTGCTCAACCTCGCGATCGCCTTCCTGTTCCTCGCGGTCTTCCGCGGCTGGGGCTCGCTCGCCGAGATCGTGTCGGTCGCCACGGTCATCTCGTACATCACCGGCCCCGTCGCGGTGATGTCGCTGCGCCGGCTGTCGCCGGACCTCACCCGCCCCGTCAAGTTGCGGGCGATGCCGGTCATCGCGCCCATCGCCATGATCTTCGGTTCGCTGGTGCTGTACTGGGGCCGCTGGCCGCTGACCGGCAAGGTCATCCTGATCATGGCCGTCGGACTGCCGGTCTGGGCCTGGTACGAGATCGGCAAGCCGCTGACCCAGGGCCGCAAGCCGTGGGCCGAGCTGGGGCCGCACCTCAAGGCCGGTGCCTGGATGGTGGCGTATCTGCTGGTCATGGCCGCCGTTTCGTACCTGGGCGGCAAGGACTTCGGCGGCAAGGGCTATCTGCCGGAGGGCTGGGACATCGCCCTGGTCGCCGCGATCGGTCTCGCCTTCTACTACTGGGGCGTTCGGAGCTCTTGGCGTAACCCGTCGCTGGTCCGGGCCGAGGCCGAGATCCAGGCCGCGGAGAAGGACGACGCCGCGGAGGCCGAAGCGGCCAAGGAGTCCGTCGGCGCCTGAGCCGCGACCGCACCACCTCGTACAGCGCCCGAGCTCCTCGGGCTCACCGGCCACTCGCAGGCCGCTTCCGGTACGCCGGGGCCCGCGGGTGGCCGGTTCGGTGCCTCTTTGTGTAAATCCATATCCGCTGAGTAAAGGTCGGGCGTAGGGTCGGGCATATGCGGATTGCGATTTCGGCATCAGCAGACCAGGGGCGTGCGACGGCGCGCTACACGGCGGATGGAGGGGCGCAATGACCGAAGGTGGAGCCGTGCTCCCCTGGCTCGTCATCCGCCAGGACGAAGGCGGCAACCGGTATCGCGTGGGCCGCTATGCCACCCGAGCGGAGGCGGAGCGGGTGGCCGACCGGCTCGGAACGCGCGGCCACCAGCAGCTTTATGTGGTCGAGAAGGCCGACCGGGCGACGACCTGAGGGGCGGCGAGCGAGAAGCGGGACGAGGGCGGGGGACGTAGGCTGCCGCGCATGACGACCGTGCGCGTAGTGGTGGGCGGAGCGGTGTGCGAGCGCGGGCGGCTGCTGGCCGCACGGCGCAGTGCACCGCCCGCACTGGCCGGCCGCTGGGAGCTGCCCGGCGGCAAGGTGGAGGACGACGAGTCACCCGAGCAGGCGCTGGAGCGAGAGCTGCGCGAGGAGCTGGGTGTCGAGGCGGCGGCCCTGGAGCGGATTCCGGGGGAGTGGGTGCTGCGGCCCGGCTATGTCCTGCAGGTGTGGACGGCCCGGCTGGTGTCCGGGGCGCCGCGGCCCCTGCAGGACCATGACGAGTTGCGCTGGCTGCTGCCCGGCGAGGAGTCCCAGGTCGACTGGCTCGACCAGGACCGCCCGGCGGTGGCCGAGGCGATGCGCCGGCTGGCGGCGACGGCCGGGGCGCCGGGCGTACGGCCGTAGCCGCCGCCCCGGGCCGTAGGCGGCCCGCACGCGCCCGTGCGCGGCCCGCGCCGGCTCGCGCGCCCGTGAGACCGCGCGCTGCCGTGCCTCTTGCCCGTACGGCCTCCTTCGGCGCACCTGCGCGCTCGCCCGTCTTTGCTGCTCCGCCAGAGCGCGCCGCTATGTTTCATTTGTGCCACAGTGCACCGTTGCAGGCGGTACTGAGGCATGGATATCGGGTATGTCCTGATTGACCCCCTCGACGCAGACAAGACGACGGGGATGCCATCGGGCTGGGATGTGATCGGCGTGGGCGAGAGCGCAGCGGCAGGGGTCCCGGAGCCGGACCCCGGGACCGTCCGCAGGCGCGCCAAGGCCTCCGGTCCGCCCACTGCCGAATGGAGCTTTCCGGCCGATCCCGGGGCGGTGCGCACGGCCCGCAGGGCGGTCCGGCGGGTGCTGGCCGACTGGGGGCTGAACGGCGCCGCCGATATGGCCGTACTACTCGTGAGCGAGCTCGTCACCAACTCCCTGCGTCACGCCAGCGGGCCGATCGGTGTCCGTATGGTGCTCCTGAACACCGACGGGCTGCTCGTCGAGGTCTCCGATCCGCTGCCCGACCCGCCGCAGGAGCGCGACGCCGCTCCCGATGACGAGGGAGGCCGTGGGTTGCAGCTGGTCGCCTGCAGTTCGCGGCGCTGGGGGACCCGTCGCGGAAAGAGTGGCAAGACAGTGTGGTTCGAGCTGTCGGTGGCTGGTTAGGAGACAGGTGGGTCCTGATCGTTGCCAATTCATCGACATCCTGTAGATGGGCTGCGATCGAGACTGTGCTGTGATCGTGAAGACCGTGTTCCGGATCGCCGAGGTGCTGGATACTCAGGCGAGTCCGGTCCGGGCACGATGAGCTGGAGGGGACGGGGCTCGTGAGCGAGATGTCATCTGGCGGGGCAGAACCCGCACAGGCCGAGGGGCAGGGCGGTGCAGACGGCTCCGGCGACCCAGGTGGGCGTCCGCACGCGCGCGAACCGCACGGTCCGCCCGTGTGGCAGAGCAGCCGGCCCGGATCGATCTATGACTACATTCGCGTGGCCTCCTTCTCGCTCGGCCCCGACGGACGGATCGACCAGTGGAGCGAGCGGGCGGAGCACATGCTCGGCATTCCCGCGCGCTACGCCCTCGGCAAGGACCCCGTCGAGGCGTTCGTCCCCCGCGAGTTGCGGGCGACCGGGCGCCGCAAGGTGTCCGAGATCCTCGACGGCCGGGAGTGGACCGGCCTGGTGCCCTACCGCAAGGAAGAGGGCGCGGACGCCGACGGGCTCGCCGAGATCTATGTGATGCCGTCGCGCGACGAGAACGGTGAGCGGGCCGCGGTCTGTCTCGTCGTCGATGTCCGGGCGCTGCGCGGCATCGAGACCGACCTCGCCGCCTCGCAGGCCGTTTTCGGTCAATCTCCCATGGGCTTCACCCTGTTCGGCACGGACCTCAAGCTGCTGCGGGTCAACGAACGGTTCGCCACGGTCTTCGGCGGCCCGGCGAGCAAGTACCGCGGCTGCGGACCGCACGACTTCCTGCCGCGCTCCGAGGCCGAGCGGATGGCCGCCGCGCTGCGCCGCGTCCTGGACACCGGCGAGCCGGTCGCCGAAATGCAGTTGGTCGGGTTGGCGCCCGGCGAGGACGACCGCCGCCGCTGGTCGGTGTCGCTCTACCGGCTGCACGGCGCCAGCGGCCGCCCGATAGGCGTCGCGGCACTGGCCGCCGATGTGACCGGCCGTCGCCGGGCGGAGCGTGAGGCCGCCAACGCCCGGCGCAACCTCGCCCTGCTCAATGAAGCCGGCGCCCGGATAGGTAACTCCCTCGATCTGGAGACGACCGCCCGCACCCTCCTGGACGTCGCCGTCCCGCAGTTCTGCGATCTGGCCTCGGTGGACCTCTATCAGGGCCTGCTGTCGGGTGACGAGGCCCCGCCCGGCATGAGCGACGGCAGCGCGGAGCTGCGCCGGGTCGCCTTCGCCAGCGCCGTGTCGGACGCCCCGCTCGCCACCGCCCCCGGTGTCCCCGGGGACGCGCCCGGCCCGGTCGCGGTCGGCGCCGTCCACCGCTACCCCTTCAACTCCCCCTGCGCGGGCGCCCTGCGGACCGCCCATGCACAGATCATCCCGGGCCGGGAGAGCGACGACGGGCCGGAGCTGGGCGCGGTGGTGCACTCCACCCTCGCCGTCCCGATGGTCGCCAGGGACACCGTCGTCGGACTGGTGCAGTTCTCCCGTACGAAGGGCAGCGAGCCGTTCGGGGAGCGCGACACCGCGCTCGCCGTCGAGCTGGCCGCGCGCGCCGCGGTCTGTATCGACAACGCCCGCCTCTACCGCCGTGAGCACGAGCGCGCACTGATATTGCAGCGCAGCCTGCTGCCGCCCGGCGACCCCGAGGCGGCCGGTCTGGACATCGCCTGCCGCTATCTGCCCGGCACCACCGCCACCGAGGTCGGCGGCGACTGGTTCGACGTCATCGAACTCCCGGGCCACCGTACGGCGCTGGTGGTCGGCGACGTCATGGGACGCGGGCTGCGCGCCGCCGTGGCCATGGGTGAACTGCGCACCGCCGTACGGACCTTGGCGCTGCTGGACCTGGAGCCGGCCGAGGTGCTCTCGGCGCTGGACGAGATCGCCCGCGGGCTCGGCGGTGACGGCGACGGCAGGTCGTCCACCGCGCGCTCGGCCCGCAGCCGGTCCGAGGGCGCGGGGGAGCCGCGCCGCTCCGCCCGTACCGCCGATCTCTCCGAGGTCTACCTCGCCACCTGCGTCTACGCCGTCTACGACCCGATCACCCGGCGCTGCACGATCGCCAACGCCGGACATCTGCCGCCGGTACTGGTCGAGGACGGCGAGGACGCGCTGCTGCTCGACGTACCGCCGGGGATGCCGCTCGGCGTCGGCGGCGAGCCGTTCGAGGAGATCGAGGTCGAGCTGCCGGACGGTGCGCTGCTGGCGCTGTACACCGACGGCCTGGTGGAGTCCCGCCACCATCCGCTGGAGGAGGGGCTGCAGGCGTTCCGGACGGCCCTCTCACACGCCGACCGCCCGCTGGAGGACGCCTGCGACCAGGTCCTGAGCGCCATGGACACCTCGCACGGCGAGGACGACATCGCGCTGCTGATGGCGCGGGTGCACGGGCTGCCCAAGGACGCGGTGGGCGACTGGAGTCTGGCGCCGGAGGCCCGTTCGGTGGCCCGCGCCCGCGAACTCGCCCGTGACCAGCTGACGGACTGGGATCTGCAGGGGCTGGTCGACACCACGGAGCTGCTGGTCAGCGAGCTGGTGACCAATGCGCTCCGGCACGGCCACGGCGAGATCCGGCTTCGGCTGCTGCTGGACCGCACCCTGGTCTGCGAGGTCTGGGACGCCGATCTCGCCCAGCCGCGCCGCCGCCGCGCCCGGGACACCGACGAGGGCGGCCGCGGACTGCAGCTGGTCGGCCTGCTCAGCCATGGCTGGGGCAGCCGCCGTACCCCGCGCGGCAAGACCGTGTGGTTCGAACTCGCCCTGCCGGACGGGGAGTCGGTGGCGATGGACCCGGCGGAAGCGCTGCTGAGTCTGTTCTGAGGACGCGGGCGGGGCCCGGGGACGCGCCCCGGGCCCAGCCCCGCCCGGCTATTCGCTACGGCGCCGGATCTTGTTCCCGAGCCACACCAGCGGGTCGTACTTGCGGTCCGCGGCGCGCTCCTTCAGCGGGATCAGCGCATTGTCGGTGATCTTGATGTGCTCGGGACAGACCTCGGTGCAGCACTTGGTGATGTTGCAGAAGCCCAGGCCGTGCTCGTCCTGCGCGGTGCGCTTGCGGTCGATGCCGGACTCCGGGGCCGCGTCCAGCGGATGCATATCGAGCTCGGCGATCCGCATCAGGAAGCGCGGACCGGCGAAGGCTTCCTTGTTCTCCTCGTGGTCCCGGACCACATGGCAGGTGTCCTGGCACAGGAAGCACTCGATGCACTTACGGAACTCCTGTGACCGGCTCACATCCTCCTGCTGCATGCGGTACTCGCCGGGGGCCAGCTCCGGCGGCGGCACGAAGGACGGGACCTCGCGGGCCTTGGCGTAGTTGAAGGACACATCGGTGACCAGGTCGCGGATGACCGGGAAGGCCCGCATGGGCGTGATGGTGATCGTCTCCGTACGGTCGAAGACCGACATCCGGGTCATGCACATCAGCCGCGGCCGCCCGTTGATCTCCGCGCTGCACGAACCGCACTTGCCGGCCTTGCAGTTCCAGCGCACGGCGAGATCGGGTACCTGGGTCGCCTGGAGGCGGTGGATGATGTCCAGCACCACCTCGCCGTCGTGCACCTCGACCTTGAAGTCCTCCAGGTCCCCGGCGTCCGTGTCGCCCCGCCACACCCTGAAGTGCGCCTGGTAGACGCCGGACTGCTGCTCTTCCTGCGATACGCTCACCGGCTCAGCTCCTCGTCGGTCAGATACTTCGCCAGCTCGTCCTTCTCGAAGAGTTCCAGAAGGTCGCGGCGGATCGGCGGGGTCTCGCGGCGGGAGAGCCGGATCTGGCCCAGCGCCGCGTCGGCGGCCCGCGCATCGCCCTGCGGGTCGGCGACTTCACAGACCAGATTGATGTTGCGCCAGGTGCGGTCCATCGCCGGATGGTCGTCGCGGGTGTGCCCGCCCCGGCTCTCCTCGCGTTCCAGCGCCGCCCGCGCCACACACTCGCTGACCAGCAGCATGTTCCGCAGATCGATGGCCAGATGCCAGCCGGGGTTGTACTGCCGGTGTCCCTCGACGCCGGCCCGCCGGGCCCGTACCCGCAGATCGGCCAGCCGTTTCAGGGCCTCGAACATCTCGCTTTCCTTGCGGATGATGCCGACCAGGTCGTTCATCGCCTGCTGGAGCTCTTGGTGCAGGGTGTACGGATTCTCCGCCGGGCCCGGCTCGCGACCGGTGTCCGCCTCGACGAGCTCGGCGCTGAAGGGGCGCAGCGCCTCGGCCTCCGCCGCGTCGATCTGCAGCGGGTCGACGGCCGGCCGTTCGGTCTGCGACGCCGCGTACGCGGCCGCGTGCAGCCCCGCCCGGCGGCCGAAGACCAGCAGGTCGGACAGCGAGTTGCCGCCGAGCCGGTTGGAACCGTGCATCCCGCCGGCCACCTCACCGGCCGCGAACAGGCCCGGTACGCCGGTCGCCGCCGCGGTGTCCGGCTCCGCGTCCACCCCGCCCATCACGTAGTGACAGGTCGGGCCGACCTCCATCGGCTCGGCGGTGATGTCCACATCCGCCAGTTCCTTGAACTGGTGGTGCATGGACGGCAGCCGGCGTTTGATCACCTCGGCCGGCATCCGGGTGGAGACATCCAGGAAGACGCCGCCGTGCGGGGAGCCGCGGCCCGCCTTGACCTCGGCGTTGATGGCGCGCGCGACCTCGTCGCGGGGCAGCAGTTCGGGCGGGCGGCGGTTGTTGTCCGGATCCTCGTACCAGCGGTCGCCCTCGTCCTCGGTCTGGGCGTATTTCTCCTTGAAGACGTCCGGGATGTAGTCGAACATGAAGCGCTTGCCCTCGCTGTTGCGCAGCACCCCGCCGTCGCCGCGGACGGACTCGGTCACGAGGATGCCCTTCACCGACGGCGGCCAGACCATGCCGGTGGGGTGGAACTGCACGAACTCCATGTTGATCAGCGGCGCTCCGGCCAGCAGCGCCAGCGCATGCCCGTCGCCGGTGTACTCCCAGGAGTTCGAGGTCACCTTGAAGGACTTGCCGATACCGCCGGTGGCCAGCACCACCGCCGGGGCCTCCAGCACGAAGAAGCGGCCCGACTCCCGCTCGTAGCAGAACGCACCGGAGACCTTGCCGTCCGTCTTGAGCACCCGGGTGACCGTGCACTCCTGGAAAATCTTCAACCGGGCGTCGTACGCGCCGAACTCCCGCTCGTCCTCCTGCTGCAGCGAGACGATCTTCTGCTGGAGGGTGCGGATCAGTTCCAGGCCCGTACGGTCGCCGACGTGTGCCAGGCGCGGATACTCATGGCCGCCGAAATTGCGCTGGGAGATCCGGCCGTCCGCGGTGCGGTCGAAGAGCGCGCCCCAGGTCTCCAGCTCCCACACCCGGTCCGGGGCCTCGCGGGCGTGCAGCTCGGCCATCCGCCACTGGTTGAGGAACTTCCCGCCGCGCATGGTGTCCCGGAAGTGGACCTGCCAGTTGTCGTGCTCGTTGGCGTTGCCCATGCTGGCGGCGATGCCGCCCTCGGCCATCACCGTATGCGCCTTGCCGAACAGGGACTTGCAGATCACGGCCGTCCGCATGCCGGCCTCGCGGGCCTCGATGGCGGCACGCAGCCCGGCGCCGCCGGCGCCCACCACGACCACGTCCCATGCCTGCCGGTCCACATGCGCCATCAGAGGGCACACCTTTCCTTAGGAGATGCTGTTATCAGAAGAAACGCGGGTCCACGATGGCCCCGCTGGCCAGCAGGAAGACATAGAAGTCGGCGACGGCCACGCTGATCAGCGAGGACCACGCGAGCAGCATGTGCCGCTCGTTGAGCTTGCCGACCCAGCCCCACAGCCGGTAGCGCACCGGGTGCTTGGAGAAGTGCCGCAGCCGGCCGCCGACGATGTGCCGGCAGGAGTGGCAGGAGAGGGTGTACGCCCAGATCAGCACGATGTTGGCGAGGAACACCAGGGTGCCCAGGCCCATATGGCCCCAGGCGTAGTGCTCGTCGCGGAAGGTGAGCGCCGTGTCGTAGGTCAGCACGCCCGCGACCAGCACCGCGAAGTAGAAGAAGTAGCGGTGGATGTTCTGCAGGATCAGCGGGAAGCGGGTCTCACCGGTGTACTTCTTGTGCGGCTCGGCGACCGCGCAGGCCGGCGGCGAGGCCCAGAAGCCGCGGTAGTAGGCCTTGCGGTAGTAGTAGCAGGTCAGCCGGAAGCCCAGCGGGAAGATCAGGATGAGCAGCGCGGGGGACAGGCCCCACCAGCTGCCGAAGATGTCCCAGTTGGGGCCGCCACGCATGGTGTGACAGTTCTCGGCGAGGCAGGGCGAGTAGAACGGCGAGACATAGGGCGCGTGGTAGTAGTCGGCGTTCGCGAACGCCCGCCAGGTCGAGTAGACGATGAACGCGAACAGCCCGGCGGCGGTGCCCGCGGGCGCCAGCCACCAGCGGTCGGTGCGCAGATGACGGGCGGGGATGGCGGCGCGCGAGGTGGAGTGCACACCGGTCGCGGGGGCTGGTGGGGAGGGTTCGGTGCCAGTGGCCAACGTCGGTCTCCGTGAAGGGCGCTCCGTCGGGGCGGGGGCGGCGAAGGCACCGCCGGGGCGGGGCGGGACGGGTTGAGGGGCGGACGGCGGGTCTCTTGCTATGTCGTCAGGGCGCGTGGCCGTTCCTGGAGCCGAGACCTTCGTCCTCGGCGTCGGTCCACAGCGCGGAGTTGTAGGGCGCGTCGGAGATCGTCACCATCTCCTCGATGACGGCTCCCGCACGGCGGGGCGGACCGGTCGCCACACTCTGCTTGAGCAGGGTGAGGCTTTCGCGCAGATGCTCCGCGTCGCTGCGGACCCGGCGGATATCCAGACCGGCGTCGAGCTGCGCCTCCAGCCTTCCCACCGACCGGACCAGGCCGTCCAGGCTGCGTTCAACCGCCGTCAATTCGTCCTGAAGGGACATAACGTGCCCTCACTTTTGAAGGTGTGCTGGGCGATCTCATGCGCCCGAGAGTGTCGCGCGTCACAGTAGGCGTTGGGAAGGGGTCGGGCGTGATTACGACTCGAACCGGTGCGTTTCGGCAACCATGCGCCTCGGCGTAGGTCGAACGCCGATACGGGAACGGCAGGTACACGGGGCCGCCCGCACCCGCGCGCACCCCGTTTCCGGCCGCCTCAGGGGCCCTGTGTTGGGCCGGGCGGGTGGCCTTGGGGTAGTGGCCGACGTGTCGTGCGGCCGGTCCGCACAGGGTCGCTTTCAGTAGGGGTGCCATAGATGTGATGAGCCGCAAAGTCGGCCGAACGTGGTGCGCCGGTCAGGCCCCAGGCGGCGAGCGGCGGCGCGGGTGAGCCCGGAGGTAACCGTCATGACCGACCACGACCACCCCTCAGGCAGTCGCGCGGCGTGCCGCAGACGCCGCTGCGCCGCGCTTGTCGCGGCGGGGGTGCTGCTCCCGCTGCCGGTCCTGACGGGATGCAGCGACGCGGCCCGGGAGACGTCCGTCGCGACGTCCCAGGACATCGCCCCCGCGCCCCGCGGCGAGCTGAAGAACGGCGGCACCCTGCGCTGGGCGGTCGATTCGATGCCCGGCACGCTGAACGCCTTCCAGTCCGACGCCGACGCGACCACCACGCGGATCGCCGGCGCGGTGCTGCCCAGCATGTTCACCGTCGACGCGAACGGCAGGCCGCAGCGCAACGCCGACTACCTGGACGCCGCGGACATCAGCTCCCGCGACCCCAAGCAGATCGTCACGTACAAGATCAACTCCAAGGCGCGGTGGAGCGACGGCAGGGCGATCACCGCCGCCGACTTCATCGCCCAGTGGACCGCGCTGCGCGGCAAGGACAATGCGTTCTGGACCGCCCGCAACGCCGGTTACGACCGGATCGGCAAGGTCGAACAGGGCGCGGGCCCCCACGAGGTCAAGGTCACCTTCGCCCGGCCCTATGCGGACTGGCGCTCCCTGTTCACCCCGCTCTACCCCAAGAGCGTCATGGCCGACGCCGACGCCTTCAACGACGGTGCCCGCGAGCAACTCAAGGTCGGTGCCGGGCCGTTCCTGGTCCAGAAGCGGGACGCCGAGGAGGGGCGCGTCGTCCTCGTACGCAACCGGAAGTGGTGGGGCGAGCCCGCCCTGCTCAAGAAGATCGTGCTGGAGTCGCTGCCCGGCGACAAGCGGGCCGCGGCGCTCGCCGACGGGAGCGTCGATGTCGCCGCGGTCGACCAGGTCGCCGCGAAGCGGGTCGCCACCGCCCGGCGCGCCGCATCCGGCGCGCCCAAGAAGTCCGGCGACGGCAACGCGGGCCCGCAGGGCGAGGGGAAGCGGGCCCGCCGGTCCGACGCCAAGACCGTCGCCACGGAGAACGCCGTCCTGCGCGGCTACACCATCCGCAAGGCCCTGGAGCCCGCCTACACCCAGCTCGCCCTCAACGGCAGCAGCGGGCCGCTGGCCGACGACCGGGTACGCCGCGCGGTGGCCCGCGCCATCGACCGCCAGGCGCTCGCTGACACCGTCCTCAAGCCGCTCGACCTGCCGTCCAGGCCGCTCGGCAGCCACCTGCTGATGGCCGAGCAGTACGGCTACCAGGACCACAGCGACGCGCTCGGCGGCCAGGACACCGGGGCGGCCCAGGCGCTGCTCGCGGAGGCCGGCTGGAAGAGCGACGGCGCCGACCGCCAGCAGGCCGGCGAGAAGGCGGGCGCACCGGCGCCCGACGCGGAGCGCGCCGCCGACCAGGACGAGGACGGCTTCGACCCGTCGGAGGACCGCGACGGTGACGAGTCCGCCGGTGACCGGCCGGACGGCGGCTACGACGCCGATGCCGATGGCGACGACCGCAACCCGGCCCGCTCCGGCCGCGGCCACGCCGCCCCGCCCGCAAAGGACCACGAAGAAGGCGTCAGGCCCGCCGCCGCCGAGGCCCCGCTGTCCTTCACCGGCGCGGTCGGCTCCGAGGTCCAGCAGGCCGCCCTGCTACGGCAGAGCGCCTCGTTCTACAAGGAGGCGGCCGCCGGCGAGAAGGACGAAGCGGACGGTGACACCGGGTCCGCGGCGTACGCCAAGTACAAGCGGTACGAGAAGCGCGCGGCACAGACGCTCGGCGCGGCCGAGCTGATCGAGACCGGACAGGGCCCGAATCTGCCGGGGTCCGGCGGTCACCCGGGCGCCCGGCACGCGGCCATCGAGCGGCCCGCCGACGCGGCGGCGGCACCTCGGCCGGCCGGCCACCAGGGATCCCGGGTCGCCGCCGTCAAGAAGAACGGCAGGCCGCTCACCCTGCGCTTCGTGCTCCCCGACGGCGCCGGCTCCGCGCAGCTGCGCACCGTCGGGCGGCGGATCGCCGAGATGCTCGGCAAGATCGGCGTGCAGACCTCCATCCAGCGGGTCTCGGACGCCAGCTACTTCCAGGACCACATCGCCTCCGGCGACTACGACCTGGCGCTGTACTCCTGGCCCGGCACCGCCTACCCGGCGACCGACGCCCGGCCGATCTACGCCAAGCCGCAGCCCGCGCCCGACGGCTCACTGACCGTCGAGCAGAACTTCACCCGGGTCGGCAGCGACCACATCGACCAGCTCTTCGACCAGGCCGCATCCGAGCTGGACGAGGGCGCGGCGCACACGCTGGTGGAGCAGGCCGACGCCCGGATCTGGGCCGCCGCCGGGTCGATTCCGCTCTACCAGCGGCCCGAGCTGGTGGCCACGAAGAAGTCGCTCGCCAACATCGGCGCCTTCGGCTTCGCCACGCCCCGCTTCCAGGACATCGGCTACCAGAAGTAGCAGGACTGACGTCCTGGCGAATAAAAGGTAAGAAACCGCAGGCCAGAGGGCATATGTACGGGCTGCGGCGGCCAATGCCGCCGCAGGCCCGTACGATGGGGTGAGGCCGTGGCTTGGTTATGCCCGGCGGGCGCGCGTACCGAATGGACGCGTCGCCACCCACGATTCCGGGAGAAGCGCCGCCAGTATGCCCACGCGCCACGACATTCGTAACGTAGCCATCGTCGCCCACGTCGACCATGGGAAGACGACCCTCGTCGATGCCATGCTCAAGCAGGCCGGCGCGTTCGCCGAACACGCCGCCGAGAAGCTCGACGACCGGATGATGGACTCCAACGACCTGGAGCGTGAGAAGGGCATCACGATCCTCGCCAAGAACACGGCGGTGAAGTATCACCCCAAGGACGGCGGGGACCCGATCACGATCAACATCATCGACACCCCCGGCCACGCCGACTTCGGTGGCGAGGTCGAGCGCGGTCTGTCGATGGTGGACGCGGTCGTCCTGCTGGTCGACGCCTCCGAGGGCCCGCTCCCGCAGACCCGCTTCGTGCTCCGCAAGGCCCTCACGGCCCGGATGCCGGTCATCCTGTGCATCAACAAGACCGACCGTCCCGACTCCCGGATCGACGAGGTCGTCAACGAGACCTACGACCTCTTCCTGGACCTGGACGCGGACGAGGACCAGATCGAGTTCCCGATCGTCTACGCCTGCGCCCGTGACGGCGTCGCCTCGCTGACCAAGCCGGAGGACGGCACCGTCCCCGCCGACAGCGAGAACCTCCAGCCGTTCTTCACCACGCTGCTGGAGCACATCCCGGCGCCGGAGTACGACGAGGACGCCCCGCTTCAGGCCCACGTCACCAACCTCGACGCGGACAACTTCCTCGGCCGCATCGCGCTGCTCCGTGTCGAGCAGGGCGAGCTGAAGAAGGGCCAGACCGTCGCGTGGATCAAGCGTGACGGCACCATGTCCAACGTCCGCATCACCGAGCTGATGATGACCGAGGCGCTCACCCGCAAGCCCGCCGAGAAGGCCGGCCCCGGTGACATCTGTGCGGTCGCCGGTATCCCGGACATCATGATCGGCGAGACGCTGGCCGACCCGGAGAACCCGGTCGCGCTGCCGCTGATCACGGTCGACGAGCCGGCCATCTCGATGACCATCGGTACGAACACCTCGCCGCTGGTCGGCAAGGGCGGCAAGGGCCACAAGGTCACCGCCCGCCAGGTGAAGGACCGCCTGGACAAGGAGCTGATCGGTAACGTCTCGCTGCGCGTGCTGGACACCGAGCGCCCCGACGCCTGGGAGGTCCAGGGCCGTGGCGAGCTGGCGCTGGCGATCCTCGTCGAGACCATGCGCCGGGAGGGCTTCGAGCTCACCGTCGGCAAGCCCGAGGTCGTCACCAAGGAGATCGACGGCAAGACGCACGAGCCGATCGAGCGGCTGACGATCGACTCCCCCGAGGAGCACCTCGGCGCGATCACGCAGCTGATGGCGTCCCGCAAGGGCCGTATGGAGACCATGACCAACCACGGTTCCGGCTGGATCCGCATGGAGTGGATCGTGCCGTCGCGTGGCCTGATCGGCTTCCGTACGGAGTTCCTGACCCAGACCCGCGGTACGGGCATCGCGCACTCCCTCTTCGAGGGCCACGAGCCGTGGTTCGGCGAGCTGCGCACCCGCCACAACGGTTCGCTGGTCGCGGACCGCTCCGGTTCGGTCACGCCGTTCGCGATGGTCAACCTCCAGGAGCGCGGCGTGATCTTCACGGAGCCGGGCACCGAGGTGTACGAGGGCATGATCGTCGGTGAGAATTCGCGCTCCGACGACATGGACGTGAACATCACCAAGGAGAAGAAGCTCACCAACATGCGTGCGGCTTCGGCGGACACCACCGAGAACGTCGTCCCGCCGCGCAGGCTCTCCCTGGAGCAGTCGCTGGAGTTCTGCCGCGACGACGAGTGCATCGAGGTCACCCCGGAGACGGTCCGTATCCGCAAGGTCGTCCTGGACCAGAAGGAGCGCGGCCGCACCGCGTCGCGCGCCAAGCGGTAACACCGACGCCGTTCCGGGCCGGGCAGCCGGTCCGACGTGATGGGGCGCCCCTCCGCGTGAGGGGCGCCCCATTGCTGTGCCGTGCGAGCGCTACCGGGCCTCCGCGACGGCGATGTCAGTGGTCGGCGGCAGACTGGCGGTATGACAGCGACGACGCAGATCGAGGCCGGGCGCGAGATCGCCACGCTCATCAATGTGTTCACCGTGGTGCCGGAGCGGCAGGCGGAGTTGGTGGCGGTGCTGAGCCGGGCCACCGAGGAGACGATGAAGGACCGGCCGGGGTTCATCTCGGCGAACATCCACGCGAGCGCGGACGGCGAACGGGTCGTCAACTATGCGCAGTGGGAGAGCGAGGAGCACTTCCGAGTGATGCTGGCCGACCCGGCGGCGCAGGAGCACATGACGCAGGCCGCCGCGCTGGCGGAGGGGTTCGATCCACGGCTGTACGCGGTGGAGTCCGTGCACCACATATAGGGATCTGCCGGCGCCGTCTCGGGGATGTCCCCAGGGGCGTCCCGTGGCGGGCCGTCCGTTGCGCGGCCCGTCCGTTCGGGGCCGTCCCTTCGGGCTCGCCTGCCTCAGGGCGGCACCGGGGCCTCACGCGGTTCCGTCCCCGTGCCCCTCACCGTCCCCCCGCCGTTCCCCCTCCCGTTCCTTCCCCGCTCGGGCATCCGAGGGGTTTCTCAGGTCTTCGGAGCAGTGGCGGTCGTCGCCGAAGTGCGGTACGTCCCCCTTTGCGATCTTATGTGGGCTAGGCATGATCCCGGACCTGAGGAGGCGTCATGCGGAGAGCCACGCGCGCGAAGTGGGGCGGATGCGCCGTCGCCGTCGCCCTCGTGGCCACGGCATGCGGGGGCGGGGCCGGTGCAAGCCGTTCCGGGGTGATCAGCTCGTCCTGGGGCGATCCGCAGAATCCGCTGGAGCCGGCGAACACCAATGAGGTCCAGGGCGGCAAGGTTCTGGAGATGCTGTTCCGCGGGCTCAAGCGCTATGACCCGAAGACGGGCGCGGCGGAGAATGTGATTGCGGACCGGATCGAGACGTCGGATTCGCAGAATTTCACGGTCACGCTGAAGAAGGGCTGGACCTTCAGCAATGGCGAGAAGGTCACTGCCAAGTCTTTCGTGGATGCCTGGAATTATGGTGCGCTGCTGAGCAACAAGCAGAAGAACGCGGCGTTCTTTCAATATATTGACGGCTTCTCGAAGGTGCATCCGGACAGCGGGAGCCCCCGGGGCAAGACCCTGTCGGGGCTGGCGGTGAAGGACGACCGGACCTTTACCGTCAAGCTCAACCAGAAGTTTTCCAGCTGGCCGGACACACTGGGCTACTCGGCCTTCATGCCGCTACCGCAGGCATTCTTCCGGGATCACGACGCCTGGATCCGGAAGCCCGTCGGGAACGGGCCGTACCTCGTGGACTCCTACGAAAAGGGGTCCGTGCTGCGGATGCGGAAGTGGGCGAAGTATCCGGGTGACGACCCGGCGCACAACGGCGGTATCGATCTGCGGGTCTATACGGACAACAACACCGCCTATACCGATCTGCAGGCCGGCAACCTCGATCTGGTCGATGATGTGCCCGCCGCGCAGCTCAAGCATGTGAAGACGGACCTCGGGGGGCGCTATATCAATCAGCCGGCCGGGATCATTCAGACCCTGACCTTCCCCATGTACGACAAGAGGTGGAACCACCCGGGCGCGGAGAAGGTGCGGCGCGGTCTCTCGATGGCGATCGACCGGGACCAGATCACCCGGGAGATCTTCCAGAAGACCCGGACGCCCGCCACGGACTGGACCTCGCCGGTGCTGGGCGCGGACGGAGGCTACAAGACGGGGCTGTGCGGCGATGCCTGTGTGTTCAACGCGGCCAGGGCAAAGCAGCTGATCAAGGAGGGCGGCGGCATTCCCGGCGGCAGGACGATGCTCACGTACAACGCCGATACGGGGTCCCACAAGGACTGGATCGATGCCGTCTGCAACAGCATCAACAAGTCGCTGGGGGACGACAACGCCTGCGTCGGGGACCCGGTCGGGACGTTCGCCGACTTCCGGAACAAGATCACGGCCAAGCAGATGACCGGGCCGTTCCGGGCCGGCTGGCAGATGGACTATCCGCTGATTCAGAACTTTCTGCAGCCGCTGTACTACACCAACGCCTCGTCCAACGACGGCAAGTTCAGCAATCGCACCTTCGACAATCTGGTGAACGAGGCGAATGCGGAAACGGACACCGGTCAGGCGGTCGCGAAGTTCCAGGACGCGGAGAAGATCCTCGCCCAGCAGATGCCGGCCATTCCGCTGTGGTACCAGAACGGCAGCGGCGGCTATTCGGACCGGATCAGCAATGTGTCACTGAATCCGTTCAGTGTGCCCGTCTACAACGAGATCAAGGTCAACTGACTGCGGTGTGAGGGAGGTTGACGCTTCATGGGACGCTATGTGATCCGGCGGCTGCTCCAGATGATCCCGGTGTTCATCGGCAGCACATTCCTGATCTTCTTCATGGTCTATGCGCTGGGTGACCCCGTGGCCGCGATGTTCGGCGACCGGGCCCCCGACCCCGCCACCGCCGCGCAGATCCGCCGCGATCTCTTCCTCGATGAGCCGCTGTGGAAGCAGTATCTGCATTACATGGGCCAGATCTTCCAGGGGAACTTCGGCACCGCGTTCAACGGCCAGTCGGTCACCGAGCTGATGGCCTCCGCCTTTCCCGTCACGCTCCGGCTGACCATCGTCGCCATCGTGATCGAGATGGTGGTGGGCATCGTGCTGGGGGTGTTCAGCGGGCTGCGGCGCGGCCGGGACATCGACACCACGGTGCTGGTCCTCAGCCTCGTCGTGGTGTCCATCCCGACGTTCGTCAGCGGCTATCTGCTGCAATTCCTGTTCGGGGTGCAGTGGGGCTGGGCCGCGCCGTCCGTGGCCCCGGAAGCGCCACTGAACGAACTCCTGCTGCCGGGGCTGGTGCTGGCGCTGGTCTCGCTCGCCTATGTGACCCGGCTGACCCGGACCTCGATCGCGGAGAACGCCCGCGCCGACTACGTCCGTACGGCCATCGCCAAGGGCCTGCCCCGGCACCGGGTCATCACCCGCCATCTGCTGCGCAATTCGCTGATCCCGGTGGTCACGTTCATCGGCACGGACATCGGCGCCCTGATGGGCGGCGCGATCGTCACCGAGCGCATCTTCAACATCCACGGCGTCGGATTCCAGCTCTACCAGGGCATCCTGCGGCAGAATTCGCCGACCGTCGTGGGCTTCGTGACCATCCTGGTGCTGGTCTTCCTCCTGGCGAACCTCCTCGTCGACCTGTTGTACGCCGTCCTCGACCCGAGGATCCGCTATGCCTGAGTCCTACGTCCCGAAGGAAGCCATCGGCCATGGCGACGGCGGCCCCGCCGCGCTGGCCATCGGCGAGGCGGAGTCCCTGGAGCGACGGCCCGGTGCCGCCCCGCCGGGCGCCGGCCCCACCGGCGCAGAGCCCCTCGGCAAGCCCCGCAGCCTGTGGAGCGACGCCTGGCACGATCTGTACCGCAATCCCGTGTTCGTGGTCTCCGCGCTGGTCATCGTCTTCCTGGTGATCATCGCGATCTGGCCGCAGCTGATCGCCACCGGCAACCCGTACCGCGCGGACCTCGCCAAGGCGCAGCAGGGCTCCCAGCCCGGCCACCCCTTCGGCTTCGACACCCAGGGCCGGGACGTCTACACCAGGGTGGTCTACGGGGCCCGTGCCTCCATCACCGTCGGAGTCTGCGCCACGACCGGTGCGGCGCTGCTCGGCAGCCTGCTGGGCGGGCTGGCCGGCTTCTTCGGCGGCTGGGGCGACACCCTGCTCTCCCGGCTCGCCGATATCTTCTTCGGCATCCCGGTGATCCTCGGCGGCCTGGTCTTCCTCTCCGTCGTCACGAGCACCACGGTCTGGCCGGTGGTCGGCTTCATCGTGCTGCTCGGCTGGCCGCAGATCTCCCGTATCGCCCGCGGCTCCGTCGTCACCGCCAAGCAGAACGACTACGTCCAGGCCGCACGGGCGCTCGGCGCGGGCAACGGCCGGATGCTGCTGCGGCATATCGCACCGAACGCCGTCGCGCCGGTCATCGTCGTCGCCACCATCGCGCTCGGTACGTACATCGCGCTGGAGGCGACGCTCTCCTACCTGGGCGCGGGCCTGAAACCGCCCACCGTCTCCTGGGGCATCGATATCTCCACGGCCTCCACGTACATCCGCAGCGCACCGCACATGCTGCTGTGGCCCGCGGGCGCGCTGAGCATCACGGTGCTGGCGTTCATCATGCTCGGCGACGCGGTGCGCGACGCCCTCGACCCCAAGCTGCGCTGAGGAGCCGGAAGATGACGAACCACGAGGCGGAGCCCGGGCCCGCGGGCGCCGCGACGGCCGTCGCCGAACCCCCGCTGCTCGACGTCCGCGATCTGCGGGTCGAGTTCCGTACCCGGGACGGCGTGGCGAAGGCCGTCAACGGCGTCAGCTACCACGTCGCGCCGGGGCAGACGCTGGCGGTGCTCGGGGAGTCCGGCTCCGGCAAGTCCGTCACCGCACAGGCCGTGATGGGCATCCTCGATTCACCGCCGGGGTTCGTCACCGGCGGCGAGATCGTCTTCCAGGGGCGCGATCTGCTCGCCCTGCGCAAGGACGAGCGGCGCAAGGTCCGCGGCGCGAAGATGGCGATGATCTTCCAGGACGCCCTGTCCGCGCTGAATCCGGTCCTCACCGTCGGCGCACAGCTCGGGGAGATGTTCCAGGTCCACGAGGGGATGTCCCGTAAGGAGGCCCGCGGCAAGGCCGTGGAGCTGATGGAGCGGGTCGGCATCCCCGCGGCCGGGCAGCGGGTGGGCGACTATCCGCACCAGTTCTCCGGCGGGATGCGCCAGCGCATCATGATCGCGATGGCGCTGGCCCTCGGCCCCGACCTGATCATCGCGGACGAGCCGACCACGGCGCTGGATGTCACCGTCCAGGCGCAGGTGATGGACCTGCTGGCGGAGCTGCAGCGCGAACTCACCATGGGGCTGATTCTGATCACCCATGACCTCGGGGTGGTCGCGGACGTCGCGGACACCATCGCGGTGATGTACGCGGGCCGGATCGTCGAGACCGCCCCCGTCCACCAGCTCTACAAGGCGCCCGCGCACCCGTACACCCGCGGTCTGCTGGACTCCATCCCGCGGCTGCACCACAAGGGCCGGCCGCTGTACGCCATCAAGGGCCTGCCGCCCAACCTGACCGCCATCCCGCCGGGTTGCCCCTTCCACCCGCGCTGTCCGCTGGCCCAGGACATCTGCCGTACCGATCCTCCGCCGCTCTACGAGGCCGGACCCGGCCGGGCCAGCGCCTGCCACTTCTGGAAGGAGACCCTCGATGGCGCACGGTGACGAGGGCGCCCCGGCGGTCGCCGCCGGGGAACCGATCCTGGAGATCCGCGATCTGGTCAAACACTTCCCGCTCACCCGGGGCGTGCTCTTCAGGAAGCACGTCGGCGCGGTCCAGGCCGTCGACGGAGTCTCCTTCGACCTCCGCAAGGGCGAAACGCTCGGCATCGTCGGCGAATCGGGCTGCGGCAAGTCCACGGTCGCCAAGCTGCTGGTCGGCCTGGAACGGCCGACGGCGGGTCGGATCCGCTACCGGGACGAGGACATCAGTGCCCTGTCCGGCCGGGCGCTGAAGGCCGTACGGCGCAACATCCAGATGGTGTTCCAGGACCCCTACACCTCCCTGAACCCCCGGATGACCGTCGGCGACATCATCGGTGAGCCGTACGAGATCCACCCCGAGGTGGCCCCCAAGGGAGACCGCCGCAGAAAGGTCCGGGAACTCCTGGACGTGGTCGGGCTCAACCCCGAGTACATCAACCGCTATCCGCACCAGTTCTCCGGCGGACAGCGCCAGCGCATCGGCATCGCCCGCGGCCTCGCGCTGCGCCCGGAGATCATCGTCGCCGATGAACCGGTCTCCGCGCTGGATGTCTCCGTCCAGGCCCAAGTGGTCAACCTGCTGGAGCAGTTGCAGAACGAGTTCGACCTGTCGTACGTCTTCATCGCCCACGATCTGTCCGTCGTACGGCATATCTCCGACCGTGTCGCGGTGATGTACCTGGGCCGGCTCGCCGAGATCGGCACCGAGGAGCAGATCTACGACCACCCCACCCACCCGTACACCCAGGCCCTGCTGTCCGCCGTGCCCGTCCCCGACCCGGACGCCCGCACCCACCAGGACCGCATCCTGCTGGCGGGCGACGTCCCCTCGCCCGCCGCCCCGCCCTCCGGCTGCCGCTTCCGCACCCGCTGCTGGAAGGCCCGGCAGCTGTGCGCCGACGTCGTGCCGCCACTGGACGTGCCCGCGGAGTTCCGGGACGCGGCGGGACCGGCCGCGCACGACTCGGCCTGCCACTTCGCCGAGGAGCGGCAAGTGGTGCCGAGCGAGTGAGAGAAGCCGGAGCCCGCCTCCCGTAGGGGAAGCGGGCTCCGGCTTCGAGCGGCGGCTGCGGCGGCCGTCTAGTCGGTCTTGCCGACCTCGCCGGCTACCTCGACGTCCTCCATCGCGGCCAGCGCCGGGTCGAGGATGATGTCCTCGTCCCGGGCCGCGGTCGTCGGCTCCTCGGGGAAGTGACAGGCCGTGAGATGGCCGGTCTTGTTCCCGGTGATCTGGACGAGCGGCGGCTCCTCGGTCGCGCACTTGTCCTGCGCCTTCCAGCACCGCGTACGGAACCGGCAGCCGGAGGGCGGGTTGACGGGGGAGGGGACGTCACCGGCGAGGCGGATGCGCTCGCGGTCCTCCTCCTCGCCTTCCACCAGCTTGGCCTCGGGCACCGCCGAGAGCAGGGCGTGGGTGTACGGGTGGCGCGGCCGGTTGTAGATCTCGTCGCGGGCACCCACCTCGACGATCTTGCCGAGGTACATCACCGCGACGCGCTCGCTGAAGTGCCGCACGATCGCCAGGTCGTGGGCGATGAACAGGAACGCGATGCCCAGCTCACGCTGCAGCTTCTGGAGCAGGTTGACGACCTGCGCCTGGATGGAGACATCGAGCGCGGAGACCGGCTCATCGGCGATGATCAGCTTCGGCTCCAGGGCGAGCGCCCGGGCCACGCCGATGCGCTGGCGCTGGCCGCCGGAGAACTCGTGCGGGAAGCGGTTGTAGTGCTCCGGGTTGAGACCGACGGTCTCCAGGAGCTCACGGATCCGCTTCTCCCGGCCACCGGGCGGGTTGATCCCGTTGATCTCCATCGGGCCGCCGATGATGGTGCCCACCGTCTGCCGCGGGTTCAGCGAGGCATACGGGTCCTGGAAGATCATCTGGATCTCGGAGCGGATCGGCGCCAGTTCCTTGCGGTTGGCGCGGGTGATGTCCCGGCCCGCATAGGTGATCTTGCCGGAGGACGGCTCCATGAGCCGGGTGAGCAGCCGTCCGGTGGTGGACTTGCCGCAGCCCGACTCGCCGACCAGGCCGAAGCTTTCGCCGGCGTGCACGGTCAGGTCGACGCCGTCGACCGCCTGGACCGCGCCGACCTTCCGCTTGAACGGGAATCCGCCGTAGATCGGGAAGTGCTTGGTGAGGCCCTCGGCGGTGAGCAGCGGCTCGCCCGGGACGGGCGCGGCGTCGCGAGGCGCCGGGAGGGTGACGTTGTCTGTCATGGTGGTCGCTCCCTAGCCCAGCCGGGGCTTGATCTGCTCGGTGAAGAGGGTCTGCTTCTGCTCGGCGCTCAGGTGGCACGCGGCGGCGCGCCCCAGCTCCAGCGGCGGCCGCTTGTCGGTGCAGCGCGCACCGCCGACCTCGCCGGTGAAGCCGCAGCGCGGATGGAAGGCGCAGCCGGAGGGCGGGTTGAGCAGGCTCGGCGGCGACCCGGGGATCGGGTGCAGCGCCTCGCTGACGTCCGAGGAGAGCCGCGGCATGGAGCTCAGCAGGCCCCAGGTGTACGGGTGCCGGGGCTGGGTGAGGATCTCCTTGACGGAGCCCCGCTCCACCGCCCGGCCCGCGTACATCACCAGCAGGTCGTCCGCGGTGTTGGCGACCACGCCGAGGTCATGGGTGATCAGGATGATCGCGGAGCCGAACTCCTGCTGCAGGTCCTTGAGGAGGTCGAGGATCTGCGCCTGGACGGTGACGTCCAGAGCGGTGGTCGGCTCGTCGGCGATCAGGAGCTGGGGGTTGCAGGCCAGCGCCATGGCGATCATGGCGCGCTGGCGCATACCGCCGGAGAACTGGTGCGGATAGTCGTCCACCCGCAGAGTGGGCTGCGGGATACCGACCTTGGTCAGCAACTCGATGGCGCGCTGCCGGCCCTCGCGCTTGCTTGCGCCGGTGTGCTTCACGAACGGCTCGGCGATCTGCCGGCCGACCGTGTAGTACGGCGACAGCGCGGTCAGCGCGTCCTGGAAGATCATGGCCATCTTGTTGCCGCGGAGCTTTTCCAGGGTCTTCTCCCTGGCTCCGGTCAACTCCTGGCCGTCCAGGACGATTTCGCCGCCGATCTCGGTGGCCTTCGGGTTGTGCAGCCCCAGGATCGCGAGGTTGGTCACCGACTTGCCGGAGCCCGATTCGCCGACGATGCCGAGGGTCTGGCCGCGTTCCAGATCGAAGGAGAGACCGTCGACCGCCTTGACGATGCCGTCCTCGGTGGAGAACCGCACATGCAGGTCACGGACGGACAGGAAGGGGTCGGACCCGGCCGGCACCGTGGTGCCTTCGGTCTTGGTGAGTGTGGTCACTTCAGGCTCTCCTAGGACAGGCGCACGCGCGGGTCGATGAAGGCGTACGTCGCATCCACGATGATGTTGAACACCAGGATCAGGGCGGCGCTGAAGATCAGCACGCCCATGACCATGGGCAGATCGAGGGTGGTGACGGAGTCGATCGCCAGGCGGCCGATGCCCGCCAGCTGGAAGGTGAACTCGGTGATCATCGCGCCGCCGAACAGCGAGCTGAGGTCCATGCCGAGGATGGTCACGATGGGGATCAGCGAGCCGCGCCAGGCGTAGCGCAGGAAGACGTACGAGCTGGACATGCCCTTGGCCTTGGCCGTCCGGACGTGTTCCTCCTGCAGCTGCTCGATCATCGTCGAGCGGGACATACGGGTGTACTGCGCGGTGAAGATCGTCGACATCACGATCCAGGGGATCAGCAGGCCCATGAACCACCCGGCGGGGTTCGAGGTGAAGTCCACGTACTTGGGGGAGTCCAGGAGACCGCTGTAGACGAACAGACCGAGCGCGATCGGACCGAGGATGTAGATCTGCGCCGAGCTCAGCACCATCGAGATCGAGGTGAGCACCTTGTCCAGGGCCGAGCCGCGCTTGTAGGCGGCCAGCAGGCCGGTGCCCAGACCCACGGTCAGGAACACCGCGGCGCCGCCGATGGCCAGCGACGCGGTGGTGGGCAGCCGGTCGAGCAGCGTCGAGAACACGTCCTGCTTGGTGGCGAAGGAGTAGCCGAAGCACGGGGCGCTGCAGTGGCCGATGGAGTAGTCGCGGCCGGCGAAGATGCCGACGAGGAAGTCCCAGAACTGCGTCGTCAACGGCTTGTCGAGGCCGAGATTCTGGTGAATCAGCGCGATGTTGTCCGCGGTGCAGTTCTTTCCGCAGGACATCGTTGCCGGGTCACCGGCACCGAAGAACATGAAGAAGGTGAAGGCGCTGAGCAGAAAAAGGATGACAACAGCGCCGAACGTCCGGCGAAGTAGGAATTGAAGCATGGCAGTTCGCTGCTCTCAGGACGGCGGCGGCAGTGGGTGAGGGGTGGGTGGGAAGGCCCCGGAGGGCGCGCGTTCCGCCGTGTGCGCGCCATCCGGAGTGCCTTCGTCAGGTGGTGGCCTTGTGGGCCACCGCTGCAGCTACTTCTTCAGGTACAGCGTGTTCGGGTCGAGGTAGCTGACGTCCAGGTTGTAGCGGACGCCACCGACGTTCGAGCCGTACAGCTGGAGCACCTTGGTGTAGAAGGCCGGTGCGGCCGGGTTGACCTTCTCCACGATGTACTGGTGCAGCTTCTGCCACTCCGCGGTCGCCTTCTTGACGTCGGCGATCTTCGAGATCCGGGCGATCTCGGAGTTCACGTGCTTGTCGTTGACGTGGGAGTAGTTGGAGGCGCCGTCCTGGATGGTGGTGCCGTCGTACGAGGGCGGGATGACCGTCGAGGCGTCCGGCCAGTCCTGGCCCCAGCCGGTCATGTAGATGTCGAAGCCGTTGTCGACCTTGCCCATCTGCTCGTACCAGGAGGCCGCGTCGACCTCCTTCTTCTGCACGTTGAAGCCGGCCTTGGTCAGCGCGTCCTCGATGGCGACGGCTTCCTTCTGGCGCGACTCGGTGTTCGAGAAGGCGTAGACGAGCTTCATGCCCGTCTTGCCGGCCTCCTTGAGGAGCTTCTTGGCCTTCTCCGGCTCACCGTTGGGGTGCGAGAGCTTGCCGTAGGGGTCGTAGCCCTTCTTGTAGCCCGCCACGGTCGGGGCGAGCAGACCGCCGGCGATCTCACCGCCGTAGCTGCCGCCGTTGAGCCGGACGAGCTGCTGGTCCGGCAGCGCGTAGGTGATCGCGTCGCGGATCTTCTTGTCCTTGAGGCGGTCCATGTTGAAGTTCATCTGCCAGACGTAGGGCTGGTAGCCCTGCACCATGCGCTTGCTCGCGCTCGGGTTGTCCAGCACGTTCTTCGTCAGCGTCGGGTCGACCGAGTTGGTGAAGCTCACCGCGTTCTTGGCCTCACCCTGGTCGGCCATCAGGCGCTTGGTGGAGTCCGACGCCTGGTGGTTGAAGGTGATGTTGAAGCCGTCCGGGTACTGGTGGTGGACCGGGTCCGTCTTCGCGTCCCAGTTCTTGTTGCGCACCAGCTGCATGGACTTGCCGGACTTGAACGCCGCGATCTTGTACGGGCCCGAGGACACCGGCTTGACGTCGTAGGCGTCCTTGGTGTCCTTCGCACTGTCCGGGACCGCGCTGTAGCCGGGCATCGTCAGCGCGTAGGGCAGCTGCGAGTTCGGCTGCTTGAAGTGGAAGATGATGGTCTTCGCGTCCGGCGTGTCCAGCACGCTCTTGGGCAGGTGGTCGCCCTTGTACGGACCGTCCGGCAGCGCCTTGCGGTACGTGGTGCCGGCGCCCGACAGCCAGGTCTGTACGTAGGTGGGACCGTCGGTGATGAACTTGGCGTAGAGCCGCTCGATGCTGTGGCGGATGTCCTTCGAGGTGATCGGCGTGCCGTCCTCGAACTTGATGCCGTCCTTGAGCGTGTACTTCCAGGTCTTGCCGCCGTCGGACATCTGGCCGGCGTCGGTGGCGAGGTCGCCCACGACCTTGGCGTTGCCCTTGTCGTCCTGCTTGAAGCTGGTCAGGCCGCGGAAGATCAGCTGGGACAGCGCCTTCATGTCGCTGACGTACATCTGGCCCGGGTCCAGGTGGTTGTAGCTGTCACGCTGGTAGACGCGGAGGGTGCCGCCGGAGTGGGCGCCCTTCACGTCGACCGCCGGGCCGGTGGAGTCGGAGGTCGTGCCCATCGGGATCGCCTTGGCCTGGGAGGCGGCGTCCTTGTCGGTCTGCGACTTGCTCTCGTTGGAGCCGCTGCCGCCGCTGCAACCGGTGAGCGCGAGCGATCCGGCCGCGAGGGCCACGATCGCCGCGCGTGCTCTGCGCGTAGATAGTGCGTTCATGGGTTTCCAAGCACCTGCCTGTCAGTTGGTGTCCAGATGTGCTGTCTGACGCATCCCGGGCAGGCCCGGCAGGGGTGACAGCAAGCCCCCCTCAAGTGGACGATCAGCGCCCGGACTTGGGATCGAAGGCGTCGCGTACCGAATCTCCGAGCAGGTTGAAGCAGAGCACGAAGATCACCATGGCCACGGCGGGGATGAGCAGGAACGCGGGGTCGTTCTCGTAGAAGCGCGCGCCTGCCTGGAACAGCGCCCCCCAGTCGGGGGTCGGTTCGACGATGCCGACGCCCAGGAAGGACAGGCCCGCCTCCGCGGTCACGAAGAGGGGGAGCATGTAGGTGCCCTGCACCAGCACCGGAGTGACGACGTTCGGCAGCAGCTCCTTGCGGATGATCCGCCAGGGCGAGGCGCCGGTGATCTTCGCGGCTTCGACGAATTCCCGCTCCCGCAGGGAGAGCACCTGTCCTCGCAGCAGCCGGGCCAGACCCATCCAGCCCAGGGACCACTGCACGATGATCAGCGCGCAGACCCGCACATAGGTCGGGGTCTCGTCGCCCGGCGGCACGAAGAGCGCCACCACGACCGGCATGAAAGCCACGAAGGTCAGCTGGCTCGGGAAGGCCAGCAGGAAGTCGATCACCCGGCTGAGGAAGTAGTCGGTCCTGCCGCCGATGAAGCCGGCGGTGATGCCGATGATGATGCCGGTGATCACGGTCAGGAGGGTCACCGCGACCGAAATGCCGAGCGACATTCGCATGCCGTAGATCAGCCGCATGAACACATCGCGGCCCAGCTGCGGCTCGATGCCGAACCAGTGCTCGGGGGAGATCCCGCCGTTGGTGCCCGCCGGGTATCCGAACTCATCGAGGAGATTGGGATCGTCACTGCCGTAGAGCGTGTACGGGTCCTTGCCGTACAGGGCGCTGATCACCGGGGCCAGTGCCGCGATGACGAAGAAGGCGAGCACGATGATCGCGCAGAGCATGCCGGTGCGGTCGCGTTTGAAACGCGTCCACATCAATTGGCCGGGGGAACGGCCGACGAGCTCACCGCCCTTGCCTGCCTTTTCCTTCTTCAGACCGTCGGGGCCAGGTCCTGGGGTGTCGGACGTGGTAGCCGCGGTCTGGGATGGACTAGTCATCGCGAAGTGCCCCCGCGCCGAGTTCTCTTGGAACATGAAGCGGCACCGAATGCACCGCTGGATGAGCGGACTTTCGCAAGTGATTTATGGCGGAGTCAAGGGGATCGGGTGTGCTCGTGAACAGGTCGTCTACTTCTTGAGCGAACATTGCGCAAGTTGACGCCATGGCGTGCTTGACAGGTGGGCGGGATATACGGCATGGGGGACATATCGATACAAACGTCTTTAACATGAAGGCAACTTCACTGTCGCAACACCGATATACGGACGCGCCATGATGAACAACGTACGGCCGTGCGGGTGCCGTAGACCGGCCGGGACGCCAGGTGGCGTCCCGGCCGGTTGTCGTTTGCGGTCATTTCGTCCACCGCTCGCTGCGGGCTCTGTTGTCCCTGCGCCGGGTGTGGAGTAGACCTGCGGTAGGCACCCCCTCACTTAGGGGTGCCAGGGACCACCCAGTACATCGACACGGACGGGGGGCTGGCCGTGTCCACAACTCGGGACGGCGTTCTCACCCGCGGCGCACGCGGCATCGGAGCGCTGGTCTGCTTGCTGCTCGCGCTGCTCACCGCGGGCTGGATCATCCGGGATCTGACGATCGCCCAGCACGGCGCGGATGTGGGGTGGACCTGGCTCGGCGAGGCACGCCGGCCGCGGGAGTTCACCGCCTGGGCCACCTCGGCGTTCGACCCCCTACTGGTACTCGGGGCGCTCATCGTCGCGGTCGTCGCGGTACGCAGCGCCGTCACCCCGTCCGTGGCCGCGGGCGCGCTGCTCTCGCTGGCGGCCGTCACCGTACTGCTGCGGGTTCCGCTGGTGTGGATGCTGGGCGCGGGCTGGCTCCAGGGGCTGGACAGCGGCCTCACCGAGCGGGCGCGGCTGACCGCCCTCACCCAGCTCGCCCTGGCGGTCGCGCTGATCGTGGTGGTCGTGGCGGGCCGACGGCGGGCCGGGGCGGGCCGGCACGCCGGTCACGGTCACGGTGCGCGCGGGCTGCCGGCGGTGGCGTCCTCGGCGTACGGAGTGGTCCACGCGGTGCAGTACCGGGCGGATCCCGAGCGGCCCGGCCGGCCGTACAAGGGGGCGGCCGTCACCGCCGCCGTCCTCCTGGGCACCGCCGGACTCGCCGTGGCCGGCTGGGAGGTCCACTGGCAGATGCGGCTCGGCGGGGACGTCTACCGCAAGGGGCTGCTCGGGGATGCGTCCGTCTTCCGTGCCCTGCTGCAGCCCCCGGTGCACTGGCAGGCGGTGGCGCTCGCGCTGCTGGCCCTGGGGGCCGCGGCCGCCCTGCTGCGCCGCGCGCCCTGGGCCCGGCCCGCGGGTGTGACGGCCGCGGCCCTGCTGCTCGTGCACGGAGCCGTGGCGCTGGCCTTCGCCCAGCGCACCGGCGAACTCGGCCGCCTCACCGCGCTGCCCGTCCAGGCCCGGCTGGAGGTGGGCACCGCGGCCTTCGTGGCGGCCGCCGGGCTGGCCGCACTGCTCGCTGCGGCCCGGCCCGGCGTACCCGAGGCCTTCCACGACGCGGACGGGGTGCTGGCGTACGGCTCCGCCCCGGGCGAGGCGCGGCCACCGCACGCCCCGCCCCCGCCGTCCAGGCTTCCGCCCGGCTGGTGAGACGGCTCCCCGGTCCCGCGACGGCTACCGCCTCAGGACGGCATCCCCAAGGACCGCTTGAGGAATTCGACCTGGAGCAGCAGTAGGTTTTCGGCCACCTGCTCCTGCGAGGCCATGTGCGTCACCCCGGACAGGGGCAGCACCTCGTGCCGGCGGCCCGCGGCCAGCAGTGCCGAGGACAGCCGCAGTGAGTGCGCCACCACCACGTTGTCGTCCGCGAGGCCGTGCACGATCAGCATCGGACGGTGCGGCTCCACCGCCCCGGACAGTCCCTCATCCGTGATCAGCGAGTTCGCCGCATAGACCGCCGGCTCCTCGTCCGGGTGGCCGAGATACCGCTCCTGGTAATGGGTGTCGTACAGGCGCAGATCGGTCACCGGCGCGCCGACCACCGCCGCATGGAAGACATCGGGGCGGCGCAGCGCCGCGAGCCCCGCGAGATAGCCGCCGAAGGACCAGCCGCGGATCGCCACCCGGTCCATATCAAGGGGAAAAGTTCCGGCCAGCGCCTGGAGGGCATGGACCTGGTCGTCCAGCGCGCACTCGGCGAGCCGGCGGGAGACCGCCTTCTCCCAGGCGGGGGAGCGGCCCGGGGTGCCCCGGCCGTCCGCGACGATCACCGCGAACCCCTGGTCGGCGAACCACTGGGAGGTCAGATGGGCGTGGTGCGAGGCGACCACCCGCTGGCCGTGCGGACCGCCGTACGGGTCCATCAGCACCGGCAGCGGACCATCGCTCTCCGTATATCCGGTGGGCAGCAGCACCGCGCACGGAATCTCGCGTTCGCCGGCCCGGACGAGACGGGGACGGGCGGTCAGCACCGGCTCCTCGACGCAGGAGCCGATGGTGGCGAGGGTCTTCTCCCCGCCGTCGGGATTCAGCCGCACCACCTCCACCTTGGTGCCGGGCCGCTCCAGCGACGTCTGCGACAGCACGGTCACCGCGCCACCGCGCACCGCGGAGGACACGGTCGGATACGGGCGCTCGGCCACCCGCTCCCAGCCACCCTGGTCACCGCTGCCGCGGAACCAGGCGCGGTAGACGCCGATGTCATGCATCTCGGTGCCGCTCGCGGAGAAGAGGACATCGTCCTCACCGATGTCCAGAACGGCCCGGACGTGCAGCGGCGCCCCGGTCAGCGGGCGGTCGCCGACGAACAGTTTGCGCGCGCCCCCCTCGTCCGAGATCCGCACCAGCCGGCCGTCCGGCGTCCAGGCCGGCGCCCCGGGGAACGGCTCGACCCACGCCTCGTCCTCCTCCTCGTGCACCGTCCTGGTCGTACCGGTCGCGGTGTCGACGGTCAGATAGCGCTGGTCGCGCTGGTCGCGGGCCTGGACGAGCAGCAGCGGCGGCCCGGCCGCCGACCAGTGGACGCGCGCGAGGTAGGGGTAGCGCTCGGTGTCCCAGCTGATGTCCGTGCGCGAGCCGTCCAGGCCGAACAGCGCCAGCGTGACCGCGGCGTTGCGGGTGCCCGCCGCCGGATACGCGACCCGGGCGGGCTCCCGGTCCGGGTGGGCGGGGTCGGAGATCCACCAGCGCTGCACCGGCGCCTCGTCGACCCGCGCCGCCAGCACCGCGTCGCTGGCCGGCGACCACCAGAAGCCCCGGTAGCGGCCCATCTCCTCGGCCGCGATGAACTCCGCCAGACCCCAGGTCACCTCGGGCCCGTCGGGCTCCGCCAGCACCCGGTCCGCCGGCGCGGCACCCGCGGGGCCCCCGCCGCCCTCGTCCGCGGTCGCGCCGCCGTCGACCGTGACCACCCGCAGTCGGCCGTCCGCCACAAAGGCCACCTGACGGCCGTCCGGCGACGGGCGGGGGTCCACGACCGGCCCTCGGACCGGGAGTTCACGGGTGGTGCCGGCCCGTAGCTCGGAGAGGAACAGCCGGCCGGAGAGCGTGAACGCCGCCAACTCCACGGCGGCGTCCGTCGCATAGCCGACGATGCCCGCCGAGCTCTCCCGGCTGCGCTCGCGGCGGGCCCGCTCCTGCGGCGGAAGGTCCTCCTCGACACCGGCCAGCAGTGCCTGCGGATCGGCGGCCGTGAACTCCCGGCCCGCTTCCAGATCGAGCACCCACAGCCGCTGGCTGCGATCGGTACCCGAGTGGGAACGGAGGAAGACGACGCGCGTGCCGTCGGGGGAGAGGGCGTAGCCGCGCGGTGCGCCGAGAGTGAAGCGCTGCGTACGGGCGTACTGCCGCGGGAACGAAGGCTGTCCGGTCATGGGGCGAGCCTAAAGGGGGACGGGCTCACCGCGGTCGCGCTCGTGAAGATCGTGTGCGCCCCCGCTCTGCTTCCGTGCTCCGACTTATGCGCTAGGACGGAAAGTTATGATCCCTTGGGTGCCGTGAGTACGGGGTAAAGAGCCCTTGGCATACCCGGTGCGTGGGTCCGTGAAGACGGCTCGGGCACCATCAACTCTGTTCGGACCGTGAGTACTTGGAGGTGAGCCGCCGTGGCACTCTCGATTTCGGCGGTGGTGCTGCTGGCGATCATCGTCTTCTTGCTTGTCAAGAAGTCCGGACTGAAGGCCCCGCATGCCTTGGTGTGCATGCTGCTGGGCTTCTATCTGGCCAGCTCGTCCATCGCGCCGACGATCAAGCAGCTGACGACGAACGTCGCCGGAATGCTGGGGAACATCAAGTTCTGACCCGCTCCCGGCCGGTCCCGTCCGCCGCGCGCCCGTGCTCCGGCCCGGCGTACGGGGGGCGGCCGGGATCGCCTGCCGGAGGCGGACCGGGCGGCTCGTAGGCTGTCCGTATGAGCGATCAGCCCGCCGGTTTCCGGCCAGCCCCCTCCGAGGGGGGCGCTTCGCGCCCGGCCCCGTCCCGCCGGCTGCTGCTGGTGCATGCGCACCCCGACGACGAGTCGATCAACAACGGTGTGACCATGGCCAAGTACGCCGCCGAGGGCGCGCAGGTCACCCTCGTGACCTGCACACGCGGGGAGGAGGGCGAGGTCATCCCGCCCGAGCTCGCCCATCTCGCGCCGGACCGCGACGACACCCTCGGCCCGTACCGCGTCGGCGAGCTGGCCGCCGCGATGGAGGCCCTGGGCGTCACGGACCACCGCTTCCTCGGCGGACCGGGCCGCTACCGGGACTCCGGGATGATGGGCGCTGTGCAGAACGAGCGGCCGGACGCCTTCTGGCAGGCTCCGCTCGACGAGGCGGCCGCCGATCTGGTGGCCGTGATCCGCCAGGTCAGGCCACAGGTTCTGGTCACTTATGACCCGAATGGCGGATACGGCCACCCCGATCACATCCAGGCCCACCGGGTGGCCATGCGCGGCGCCGAGCTGGCCGGGCAGGCGGAGTTCCGGCCCGAGCTGGGCAGCGCGTACGCGATCGGGAAGATCTACTGGAACTGCAACCCCCGGTCCGTGGTCGAGGAGGGCTTCGAGCGGCTGCGCGCGGCCGGTCACCGCTTCCCCGGAATCGCCACCGTCGACGAGGTGCCGGGGGTGGTGCCGGACTCCGAGGTCGCGGCGTCCCTCACCGGCGATCCTGCGCACAGGGCCGCGAAGACCGCGGCGATGCGGGCGCACTACACCCAGATCGCGGTCGACGGGCCGTTCTTCGCGCTCTCCAACGACTTGGGTCAGCCGTTGTTCGGCACGGAGCACTATCGGCTGGTGCACGGTGTCCGGGGCGCCGCGGACGGTGCACGCGAGGACGATCTTTTCGCGGGTGTGGGCGAAATGTTGGGTATGGAGGAGAGTGCCCGGATCGAGGAGGCGGCGGAATGAGTGCGGCGAAGAGCGGCGGAAGCGCCGCGGAGGGAAACGGCCCGGCGGCCGCCGGCAAGGGTCAGCGGTCGAGGGCGGGCTCGGGCGGCAGGTCCGGCGGTCCCGTGCCGCCGTCGGCCGGCGCCGCGCTGACCGCGCCGCTGACACCGGGCCGGGTGGGCATATATGTGCTGCTTCTGGTCGCGGGCGTGCTGGTCGCGTTCGCCGGAACCCTGGTGCAAGCGGCCTGGTTCCCCGGCGGGTTGGTGCTGGCGCTGGCCGGTGTCGGCGGCCTCTTCTACGGGGGCGTCCGGGCGACCGGCACCTCGGCGGGCGTGCTGGTGCCCGGCGCGGCCTGGCTGGTGACGGTGTTCCTGCTGCTCAGCAATGTCCGGCCGGAAGGTGACTTCCTCTTCGGTGCGGGGCTCGGTTCGTACATCTTCCTGCTGGGCGGCATTCTGGTCGCTGTGATCTGTGCCACCGCCGCTCAGATGCGTGCTACGGGCGTCCGGTACGGCCGAGTTGGCGGATGACGTGGTCCATACCGGGACGGATGCCGCGCAGGTCGGGGTGAACGGACCGGGTACGGGGGGTTCGCTCGTGGCGGCGGTGTTCGTACGCTCCCCGGGTGCCCGCCCGCGGCGGACAGTATGGTGGTGCGCGCCGTCGCGCCGCCCTGGGGGCACCCCCCGGCCTGTGGCCGGGGATCATCTCTGACGAGCGGCGGAGCCAACCGGGAGAACCTGCTTTGAGTCGTGAATCTGACAGTTCGTCCTCCGGCCCTCAGGGCCGTGGCGGAGCCGCGTACCCCTCAGGGACGCCGCCGTACGGCTCGCCCAGGGGAGATGCCGACGAGGCGCCGGAGCCCGGTGCCACGGCGCGGCCGGAGGAGCCCAAAACCGAGACCACGCTGACGACGCGGATCAAGATCAATATTCCGGGGTCGCGCCCCATCCCGCCGGTCGTCGTGCGCAAGACCGTCGGTGAGGAGTCCGGCATGAACGCATCGGCTGGTTCCGGCGGTTCCGCCGGTTCCCGAGGTACGCCCCGCCCTGCCCGCGGCAGCGAGCGGAACGCGGAGCGTACGGCGAACACCCCCAGGCCCGACGCTCCGGCGGACGAGGCTCCCGCGGGCGGCCAGGCCGAGAAGACCAGCGACTGGTTCGCGCCGCGCAAGCCGCAGGCCGGACCCGGCGGGCAGTCCTCCACCGGGTCCCATGCGATGCCGCCCGCTCCGGGTGGTGCGACGCCGCCGCCCGCTCCGGGTGGTGCCACGCCGCCGCGTGCTCCGTCCGGCGCCAAGCCGCCGCAGCGCCCCGACCTGCCGTACTTCTCCGACAACCCGGCCCCGCAGGACGGCCCGTCGCCGTTCGACGGCGGTGCCCGGCAGGGCGGCGGTGCCCCGCAGGGCGGCGGCTCGCCGTTCGACGGTGGTCCGCGAGGCGGCCCTTCGCCGTTCGACGGTGCGGCCACCGGCGGCGCTTCGCCGTTCGACGCCTCCGCCGGGCCCACCCGTGACCACACCCCGTTCGACGCCCCGGCGGGCGGCCCGAGCGGCCCGACGACCGGGCCGGCGCGCGGCAATTCCGCGCTCAACCTCCCGCCCGGTTTCAGCGACCCCGGCGTCGGCGGCACGCCCCAGATCAGCGACGACACCGCGGAACTCACCCCGCAGCCACCGGCGCCCCTCACCGGGCCGGGCAGCGGCCTCGGTGCCGCCGGTGGTGTCACGGGCGGACCGCCCGACGGTTCGAAGGGCAAGGGCCGCGGCCGGGTGTCCGGTGACACGCTGGTCAGCGGCATCCCGAAGATCCCCGGGGCCGACGGGCCGTCGTCGCCGTTCCCGGCAGCCCCGGCCGAGGGCGGCGAACGGGCCGCCCCGAAGCCGCGGCCCAAGATCCCCGAGCCGATCAACCCGCCCAAGAAGGGCCGCAACAAGCTCGTTCTCCTGGGCGTGGCCGTCGTGGTCCTGGCCGGTGTCGCCTACGGCGCCGGTCTGCTGCTCGACCACGCCGATGTGCCCAACGGCACCACCGCACTGGGTGTGGACATCGGCGGCACCACCAAGGAAGACGCCGTCAAGAAGCTGGAGGCGGCGCTCAAGGGCCGCCGCGCCACACCGCTCAAGCTCACCGTCGACGGCAAGGCCGCGACCCTTGAGCCCGACAAGGCCGGCCTGGACATCGACCCGCAGGCGACGGTTCGCAAGGCGGCCGGCCGGGACTACAACCCGGTCTCCGTCATCGGCTCGCTGTTCGGGGGGACCCGTTCGGCAGAGCCGGAGGTGGTCGTCGACGACGAGAAGCTGCAGATCGCGCTGGAGAACGCCGCGGGGCCCGCAGGCGCCGCCAAGGACGGCGGGATCACGTTCGAGAACGGCAAGGCGGTCCCGCACTACGGCGTGCCCCACAAGGCGATCGATGTGAACGCGTCCAAGAAGAAGGTCACCGACGCCTACCGCAACCGCGCCACGACCGGCACCGACGCACCGGTGGTGCTGGCCGCGAGCACACAGCAGCCGCAGGTCGGCAAGGCCGCGGTGGACAAGGCGCTGAAGCAGTTCGCCAGGCCCGCGATGTCCGGCCTGGTCACGGTCCGTACGGATGCGGCGCACACGGTCTCCTTCAGCCCGCAGAAGTCCATCCCGAAGTTCCTGTCGTTCAAGATCGTCGACGGTGGTCTGGTGCCGTACTACGACCGGCCGGCCCTCAAGGAGCTCTACGGCGACACCTTCAACGGCGTCACGGTGACCAAGGGCGACGGCTCCAAGCACCCGGTCAGCGTCGAGGAGGTGGCGAGCGCGGTCGGCAAGGCGCTGCTCGGCACCGCCCCGGCCGAGCGGGTCCAGACCATCGCCACGAACGGCAACTGACCGCCGCCCGACGCGAAACCGCAGGTAAGAGGCCCCCGCAGGGCGTTTTCTCGGCACCCCCGAGAAGACCCCTAGGGGGCCTCACCCATGACAGATGTCATGGCACAGTGCTTACGGCCGACACTGCCGCGCGCGGTGCGGATCCCGGAAGCTGAGGGGCATGACGACCACAGCGACCACCCAAGCCACCACCGCGCAGGGGGCGGACCGGGCACCCGTGGTCAGCTTCCGGCAGGTCAACAAGAGTTACGGCGCGGTGCGCGCGGTGGCCGACCTGAATCTGGAGCTGGCCCCGGGGGAGACCGTCGCCCTCCTCGGCCCGAACGGCGCGGGCAAGTCCTCGACCCTCGACCTTCTTCTCGGCCTGCGTACCGCCGACTCCGGCAGTGTGACCCTGTTCGGCACGACCCCGCAGCGCGCCATCGAGCAGGGCAAGGTCGGCGCGATGCTGCAGAGCGGCGGCCTGATGGAGGGCGTCAAGGTCAAGGAACTGGTCAAGCTCGCCCGCGATCTGCATCCGCGCGGCTATCCGCTCGACCAGATCCTGGCCACCGCCGGTATCACCGACATCGCCGACCGCATGGTCGACAAGCTCTCCGGCGGCCAGGAGCAGCGGGTGCGCTTCGCCCTCGCCACGGCCGGCGCGGGCGATCTGATCGTGCTGGACGAGCCGACCACCGGCATGGACGTCTCCTCCCGGCAGACCTTCTGGGGCGCGATGCGCCGGCAGGCCCAGCAGGGCCGTACGGTCCTCTTCGCGACGCACTACCTCGAAGAGGCCGACGAGATCGCCGACCGGGTGATCGTGCTGCACCGCGGCCGGGTGCTGGCCGACGGCACCGCGGCCGAGATCAAGGCCAGGGCCGGCGCCCGCCGGGTCACCTTCGAGCTGGACGAGCCGGTCGACCGCGAGGCGCTGCACGGCCTGCCGTCCCTGACCTCACTGGAGGTCTCCGGGCGCACGGTCCGCATCCAGTCCCACGACGCCGATGCCACCGTCCACGCCCTCTACGCCCTCGGCCTCTACCCGCACAATCTCGAAGTCTCCGGCCTCGGCCTGGAACAGGCCTTCATCGCCCTGACCACCGCTTCCGACGCGACCTCCGCCACCGCCGAGGAGGCGGCCCGATGACCACTCTGATCAAGCTGGAGATCATCCGCGCACTGCGCAACAAGAAGTTCATGTTCTTCTCGGTGATCTATCCGCCGGCGCTGTACCTGATCATCGCCGGCGGCGCGGACAGCAAGCCGATCCCCGGCATGAAGCTGGACATGGGGCTCTATTTCATGGTGTCCATGGCGGCATTCGGTGCCATGACCGCCGTGCTGCTGGGCAACAGCGAGCGCATCGCCAAGGAGCGGGAGAAGGGCTGGGTGCGGCAGCTGAGGCTGACGGCCCTGCCCGGACGCGGTTATGTCGCCGCCAAGATCGCCGCCGCCGCGACCGTCAGCCTGCCGTCGATCCTGCTGGTCATGATCGTCGCCGCGGTGGTCAAGGGCGTACGGCTGGAGGCCTGGCAGTGGATCTCCATCGCGGCCGGCACCTGGCTCGGCAGCTTTGTCTTCGCCGCCCTGGGCGTCGCCATCGGCTATCTGGCCACCGGCGACGCGGTCCGTCCGATCTCTATGCTGTTCTACTTCGGACTGGCGTTCCTCGGCGGCCTGTGGATGCCGCTGACGATCCTGCCGCAGTGGGTGCAGAACATCGCCGAGTGGCTGCCGACGCATGCGTACACCGCGCTCGGCACCGCCGTCGAGGCCGGCGGGGCACCGCATGTGAAGGACATCGCCATCCTGGCCGGATATCTGCTGGTCTTCGCCGGCGGTGCGGCCTGGCTCTACCGTAAGGACACCCGGAAGGCGTGAGGAATCGGAGATGACGAGCGAGCCCGAGGACACCCACCCGATCATGATCGGGCAGCCGCCCCGCAACCGCCGCCAGGCGTTCGGCAAGACGATGTGGATCGCCGTCTGGCTGCTGTATCTGGCCGGGCCGGTGGGCCAGCTGCTGCGGGCCGGCGCCTCCACCGCCGAGCGGATCTGGGGTGGCCTGGGGCTCGCGCTCTTCGTTCTCTCCTACTTCGTGGTGGTCTTCCGCCATTTGTTCCGGAAGACCACCGGCCGGTGGATGTACGGCGCGCTGGTCCTGATGCTGGCGTTGTCCACCGTGCTCTCGTGGACGCTGGACTTCTCGTGGCTGGTGCTGTTCATCTTCACCAGCGTGGCCTGCGCCGTGGTGCTGCCCTGGCGGACGACCCGCTGGGCCATCCCGCTGGTGACCGCGGTGCTGCTTGCCGTCGGGGCGCGCTATCCGGAGATCCGCGGCTACTACCTCTTCGCCTACGGTCTGCCCGCGCTGGGCAGCGGCTTCATGATGGTCGGGGTGCAGCATCTGATCCGTACGACCCATGAGCTGCGCGCCGCCCGCCAGGAGGTCGCCCGCCTTGCCGCCAACGACGAGCGGCTGCGGCTCGCCCGCGATCTGCACGACCTCCTCGGCCACTCCCTCTCGCTGATCACGCTCAAGAGCGAGCTGGCCGGCCGGATGCTGCCCGACCGGCCGTCCGACGCCGCCCAGCAGATCGCCGACATCGAGCAGGTCAGCCGGCAGGCGCTGGTCGATGTGCGGGAGGCGGTCACCGGCTACCGCAGACCCCGGCTCGCCGTCGAACTGGCCGGGGGGCAGGCCGCGCTGCGCACGGCGGGAGTCCGAGTCACCGCCGACCCTGCCCTGGAGGGCGAGTACCGCGGCCTCGCGGCGGATGGGGAGAGCGCGCTGGCCTGGGCGCTGCGGGAGGCCGTCACCAACGTCATACGGCACAGCGGCGCCCGCCACTGCGAGCTGCTGCTCACCGAGGAGTGGGCGGCCGACGAGCGCCGCTCGCTGTGCCTGACGGTGCTCGACGACGGCAACGGCCCGCCCCGCGCCCAGCACGACGGCAACGGCCTCAGCGGTCTGCGCGAACGCCTCGCCCTGGCCGACGGCCGCCTGGAAACCGGTCCCGCCCCACGCGGTCGCGGCTTCGCCCTGCGTGCCTACGTCCCCCTGGGCGCAGCCCCGAAGACTGCCGTGATCCCCGCCCCGGAGATACCCCCCGAGCCGGTCAACGACCCGGCGTAGGGGCGCGGCCCGGTCACGGGAGCGGGAGCCCGCCCCGCACCCCTGTCCTGGTAGGGGGGCAGTCGGGCGGACGGGCCCGACGCGGACAGGCGGGCCGGTCGGACGGGCCGACGGGCGGGCCGGCCGCCGGGTGAGCGGACCGACGGGCGGACGGCCGACGGACTCGCGGCCCGGCGGCCCGGCGGCCCGGCGGACCAAAGAGCGCCCACCGGCCCCACCCCCTCCCACCCCGTACGGCTTAAGCTGACCCGCATGATCAGAGTGCTGCTGGCCGAGGACCAGTCGATGGTCCGGGAGGCGCTGGCCGCGCTGCTGTCGTTGGAGGCGGATCTGGAGGTCGTGGCGCAGGCGGCGCGCGGGGACGAGGTGCTCCCGGCGGCGCGGGCCCACGCCGTGGACGTCGCGCTCCTGGACATCGAGATGCCCGGCATCAGCGGACTGGACGCCGCGGCCGCGCTGCGGGACGAGCTGCCCGGCGTGAAGGTCGTCATCCTCACCACCTTCGGCCGGCCCGGTTATCTGCGCCGCGCGATGGAGTGCGGCGCCGATGCCTTTCTGGTCAAGGACGCCCCCGCGGCCCGGCTCGCGGATGCGGTACGGCGCGTACTGCGCGGCGAGCGGGTCATCGACCCGGTGCTGGCGGCGGCCGCGCTCGCCGACGGCGCCAGCCCGCTGACCGAACGCGAGCGGGAGGTGCTGCGGACGGCCGCCGACGGCTCCACCAACGCGGAGATCGCCGACGCCCTGCATCTGTCCCAGGGCACGGTCCGCAACTACCTCTCCATCGCCATCCAGAAGACCGGCGCCCGCAACCGTGCCGAGGCGGTCCGGACGGCCCGCGACAAGGGCTGGCTGTAGGGCCCCGGGGCCCGGACCGCCGACCCCGCCGCAACCAGGGGCCTTGGCCCCTGTGCGGTGCCGGGCGGTGTCCCGCACGCTGGAAGTGTTATGCCGGCCGACCCACCCGCGGAGAGCAACCGCCTCGCTCCCGCGCTGCTGATCGTGGCGATCCTCGTCGTCGCCGTCGTGGACGCGACGACCGGCCCGGAGCTGCACATCTCGGCCTTCTTGGGCATTGCCCCGCTGTACGCCGCGCTGCGCTGCTCGTTGCGGGTGACGTTCCTGGTGGCAGCCGTCTTCGTCGTCTGTCTGACCTACGTCGACATCTTCACGGTGCCCGACTGGGCACCGGCCAGCCGGGTCGTCAGCATCTTCGGCGTCGTCCTGGTCGCCGTCTTCTCCCTGGTGCTGTGCCGCACCCGTCGGCAGCGTGAGCAGCTGCACGCCCGTACGCGCCTGGTGGCCGACACGGTGCAGCGGGCGATGCTGCGCGAGCTGCCGCTCAGCGCGGGGGCGGTCGAGGCGTACGGCTTCTATGTCTCCGCCCAGGAGGGGGCCCGGGTCGGCGGCGACATCTACGAGGCCATCGAGACCCCGTACGGGCTACGGCTGATGATCGGCGACGTGCAGGGCAAGGGCATGCCGGCGATCGGGGCGGGCCTGGAGGTGCTGGCGTCGTTCCGGGAGGCCGCACAGCATCTGGACTCGCTGGAGTCGGTGGCCGAGCGCATGGAACAGGCGCTGACCCGCTACAACACCCGCTCGGTCGAGCAGGGCACCGACGAGCGCTTCGTGACCGCGCTGCTGATGGAGGTGCGCGGCCCGGTCGGCCTGGCAGAGGGCTGGGTGCTGTCCTGCGGCCATATCCCGTACTACCTGGTGCGCGGCGGCACGGTGTACGAGCGCCGGGAGGGCGAGGGCGGACTGCCCCTCGGCCTGGGCACGCTCAGCGGCGAGCCCCGTCACAGCGTCCGGGTCCACCCCGAGCCCGACGACTGGCTCGTGCTGTGCACGGACGGGGTGACCGAGGCACGCGGCAAGGACGGCGAGTTCTACCCGCTGGCCGAACGGCTGGCCGGGTGGACCGACCTGGAGCCCGCCGAACTGGCCCGTACCCTCCGCGCCGACCTGGAACGCTTCACCGACGGCGGGCTCAAGGACGATGCGACCGCGCTGGTCGTCCGCCGCAGCCCCGCCGCCGATCAGTTGAGCATGGCGCGCGCCGCGGCGGCCTGACGCCGTATCGCGGTCGCCCCGGCCGGCTCGACGGCCTCCACCACCCGGGCGTACTCCTCCAGCTCGGCCGCTCCGGCCAGGAACTCGCCGCGCTGGACGAGCAGTTGGGCGCGCTCATGGCGCAGCCGCGCCGGATGGCTGGGCAGCAGCAGCGACAGCTCCAGCGCCCACAGCTGCACCGCGCTGTGCTCCGGGCGCGCCTGTGCCCAGGCCCGGATGTTGTTGAGCACCCGCAGCACGATCTCCAGCGGATCGGCGGGCGTCATCATCCGCTCGCTCAGCGGCTCACCGGTCGCGCCCGCGACCAGCAGCCCCGCGTCCTCGTCGCTGAGCGGCCGCCCGCCCGCGAACGGATCGACCAGCGCATGCGCGCCGGCCGGATCGCCGAAGCCGACGACGAAGTGACCCGGCAGGGCCACCCCGTAGACGGGTGCGCCGGCCCGCCGCGCCACCTCCATCCACACCACCGACAGCAGGATCGGCAGCCCCCGGCGCCGCCGCAGCACCTCGTGCAGCAGCGACGACTCCAGCCGCCGGTAGTCGGCGGGTGAGCCGCCGAAGCCGCACCGGGTGCCGAGCAGCTCGGCCAGATTGCGGGCCCAGGCGCCGGGGCCGCTGTCGGAGGGGCGGCGCGCAGCGCTTCCGGCCGGGGCGGTGGGCGGGCGACGGTCGGGCGAGAACGGGAGCAGCCCGGCCAGCCGGTCCAGCTCGATCTGGGCCGCGTCGAGACCTGCCTCGTCCAGCGCGGGATCGGCCTCGGCGCCGATCAGCAGACACAGCAGCGCCAGATCGGGACGCTCGGCGCGCGCGGCCTCGGCGAACTGCTGCCGCCGCGCGGCGCGGGCGTCGTCCGGCTCCGGCTCGGGCTCGTGGGGCATAGGAGAGGGACCCCCGTTCAGTGCCGGCCGCCGCCCGGCCGGGCACGTCGGTAGTGGTAGCCGTGGTGGTCGGTGAAGCCGAGCCGGTCGTAGAACGCGAGGGCGCCGGTGTTGTCCGCCTCGACCTGGAGATACGCGGCCGAGGCACCCTCCGCCAGGGCCCGCTCGGCGAGCGCCGCCATCACCAGCGTGGCCAGCCCCTGACGCCGTGCGGCCGGGGCTACCTCGACCGCGGCGAAGCCCGCCCAGCGCCCGTCGACGACCAGCCGTCCGATCGCCGCCGTCCCGCCGTCCGGGTCGTGCACCGTCGCGAACCACACCGAGGGCCCGCCGGTCAGCACCTTCCGGGCGTTTTGTGCGGCCTCGTCGTTCCGGTCGGCCTCGCCGGTCCGGTTGTACAGCGCCAGCCAGTCCGCGTCCGGCTCCCGGGACAACGCGACGCGGGTGGGGGCACCCCCGGCGGAGCCAGGGGGAGTGTCCGCACCGGCGTCGGCGAGCGGCGCCAGCGCCGCGATCCGGACCCGGGTGTGCCGCTCGTCGGCCCAGCCACGCCCCGCCAGCGCCGCGGCCAGTTCCTCATCGGTGTCCGCCCGCCCGGTGGCGACCACGATCACCGCCGGCAGCCCGCGCGCGTCATACCACTGGCCGATCCGCTCCAGCGCCGTGTCCAAGGGGACGCCGGGGTCGCCGAGCGGCAGTACGGAGTTGGCGCGGCGGGTGAAACCCCCCGAGGCCCGCATCGTCCACTCCCCGAGACGTTCCGTCTCAAGAGCGGGCCAGCCGCGGGCCGCGACCTGCTGGAGCTCACGGGCGGTGGCCGCGGGGCCCCTCCGGCGGACCGGTTCCGTCGAGGAGGGGGGCGAAACTCCGTGAGGGGTGGCGGCCGGGCGACGGGCGGGCACGACCTTGGCCGCCACCAGCGACGACTCCTCGATCCTGACGCACTCGCCGTTGCGCCGTGTGATGCTCAGCACACCTTCATCCCAGGATGTGAGAACTCCGACCGCGTCCGTGAACGTCGGCTCTCCCGCCCCACCCCCGGTCAGGCGCCGGACGGATACCCTTTTGCCCACGTCAGCACGGGTGATACGGACCTCCGCGTGGCCGCCGGCCAGGAATTCCATCGCTCAAACCGCCCCTCTTGTTCGTCTCGCGCCCGGGAACGGAGATACTAGATGGCGGGCATCGACGACGCCGCGCTCCCGCGCGCCCAGCGGCGGTACTGCCAATCGGTCCGCCGGCCCTACCGAGGAGGAACGACAGCGTGACCTACGTCATCGCGCAGCCTTGTGTCGACGTCAAGGACAAGGCGTGCATCGAGGAGTGCCCGGTCGACTGCATCTACGAGGGCTCCCGGTCCTTGTACATCCACCCGGACGAATGCGTCGACTGTGGTGCCTGTGAGCCGGTCTGCCCGGTCGAGGCGATCTTCTACGAGGACGACACCCCGGAGGAGTGGAAGGACTACTACAAGGCGAATGTGGAGTTCTTCGACGAGCTCGGCTCGCCCGGTGGCGCCAGCAAGCTCGGCCTGATCGAGCGTGACCACCCCTTCATCGCGGCACTGCCGCCGCAGAACCAGTAACGAGGCGAGGACCAAGGGGGAGCTGCCCGCTCCCCCGCGCCTCCGATGTCGTCGGGGGCACCTCCCGGTGTGAGCCGGGGGAGGTCGCACGGCGCCGCCCGGTCCCGTACGGCCAGCTCGCCGTACGGGACCGGCGCGTTGTGCGCCGGCGCCCGGGACCACTGAGAAAGAGAGCACCGTGGGCGCAGCATCGTCCTCCCAGCCCGTCTCCCCCCGCGCGTCGCTCCGCGACCGCCTGCCGGCCTTCCCCTGGGACCGGCTGGAGCCGTACAAGACCACCGCCGCCGCACACGCCGACGGCATCGTCGACCTGTCCGTCGGCACCCCGGTCGACCCGGTCCCCGCGCTGGTCCAGCAGGCGCTGACCGCCGCGGCCGACAGCCCCGGCTATCCGACGGTGTGGGGGACGGCCGCACTGCGGGACGCGCTCACCGGCTGGGCGGCCGACCGCCTCGGAGCCCGGGGTCTGGAGCACACCAATGTGCTGCCCGTCGTCGGCTCCAAGGAGCTGGTGGCCTGGCTGCCGACCCAACTGGGGCTGGGCCCCGGGGACAAGGTCGCCTACCCGCGCCTGGCCTACCCGACGTACGAGGTCGGCGCCCGTCTGGCCGGCGCCGAGCCGGTCGTCTACGACGAGCCCTGGGAACTGGACCCCAGTGGCCTGAAGCTGCTCTGGCTGAACTCGCCGTCCAACCCGACCGGCCGGGTGCTGAGCGCCGACGAGCTGCGCCGCGCCGTCACCTGGGCGCGTGAGCACGACGTGCTGGTCTTCAGCGACGAGTGCTACCTGGAGCTGGGCTGGGAGGCCGACCCGGTCTCCGTGCTGCACCCGGACATCTGCGGCGGCTCCCACGACGGCATCGTCGCCGTCCACTCCCTCTCCAAGCGCTCCAACCTCGCCGGCTACCGCTCCGCCTTCCTCGTCGGCGACGCCGCGGTCCTCGGCAACCTGCTGCAGATCCGCAAGCACGGCGGCATGATGATCGCGGCGCCCGTGCAGGCCGCCACCGTCGTGGCGCTGGGCGACACCGCGCACGTCGCCGAGCAGCGCGAGCGCTACGCCCGCCGCCGCGCCGCGCTGCGTGGCGCCTTCGAGTCCGCGGGCTTCCGCATCGAGCACAGCGAGGCCTCGCTCTACCTCTGGGCGACCCGCGACGAGCCTTGCTGGGACACCGTCGGCGATCTTGCCAAGCGCGGCATCCTCGTCGCCCCCGGCGAGTTCTACGGCGCAGCGGGGGAGCGGTTCGTACGGATCGCCTTCACCGCCACCGACGAGCGGGTGGCCGCCGCGGTACGCCGGCTGGCGGAGTGAGCCGCATCCGACCACGCGCAGGGGCCCGGGGAGAGTGAACTCCCCGGGCCCCTGCGCGTCCTACGGGCGGACGGCCGGTCAGTGGCCGCCGAGCGGCAGACCACCGAGCAGGCCCTGAGCCGGCGCCAGCAGGCCCTTGGGCGACCCGACCAGGCCGTTGGCCACGTCGAGCGGCAGCGAGTGGGTCGAGACGCCCTTCTTGGCGATCGGGCGGACCACGGCCTCGGCCTTGTCAGCGGCGCCCTGGGTGACCGGCATGGCCTTCTTCACGACCGGACCGGCGGTCTCGACGAGCGCCGGGGCGAGCTTCGTCGCCGCCTTGCTGCCGGCCTCGTTCACCAGGCCGACGCCGTGGCGCGCGGTGTGGTCGAGGGTGTCGCTGGTGTTCTGGGAGTCCAGGGGCGCCGTCAGCCCGCCGAGTGTCTTGGCGGGCAGCTCCGCGGCGCTCGCGGAGCCGGCCGCAGCGACCACGGGAGCGGCACCCGCTGCAACGAGCAGGGCGACTCGGGCGATCCGACGCGTAACGGGGAGGGACATGGTGCTCCTTTTACGGAGAAGGACTCGTACTTCTGACAGATGTGCCATGTCCGCCTGGCGGACGCACTGACTACCGCGTCAGAACCCCGAAGGTTGCGGTGAACTCCGGTAAAGAGTTGGTAACGCGTCACATAATCGGCCCTGGATAAAGAAGGGCAATATGCGCACGCCCCGGTGGGCTGCGGAAACGTCACAGCCCTTTGCGTGCAAGGGAATTGGCGGAGCGAACAAACCCGTCCGGGCCAACTCCCGTATGCCTGGAGGGAATTGCCGTACGTGCCCCTTTCGAGGGACCCGGCAAACTATTGCTCGGTGATGATACGAACGTCGCGCGAGGCCGCCGCGGAAGCGGCCTGCTTGTGCTGCCAGCCCTTCCCCGAATCGGCCGCCGCCCACGTCCGGCCGGCGTAAGAGATCTGTTCGATGTGCAGCTCGGCGGAGTGCGCCATCGCCCAGGTCGCCAGCTCCCAGCCGCGCCGCTGGGTATCGCCGGCGGCCACCGAACCGGCTGCCCGCACCGGTATCGTCACGCCGCGCCCGTCACCCGCCGTGCGGCCGCCGGTGCCGCCCGTCCGCGGCAGCACCTGGGAGCCGAACTCCCGCAGCAGCTTCTCCCGCACCTTCGCGGCGCCGCCCGCCCTGCTGTCCACCGGGCGGCTCTCGGTGCAGGTCATCGCGCCCTGGTCGCGTCCCGTGAGCGCCCCGGTCAACTGCGCGGCGTTCGCCTCGTGTTTGGCGTAGGCCTGCGGATAGCCGCTGTGCTGCACCTTCTGCGCGGCGACGGTCAGCGGCAGCCGGGAGTAGCCGGGCACGTTCGCCAGATGCCGGTAGAACTCCCCGGCCGAGTAGACGGGATCCATGATCTTCTGCAGGGTGCCCCAGTCCTGCGACGGCCGCTGCTGGAAGAGCCCGACCGAATCCCGGTCACCGAAGTCGATGTTGCGCAGCCCCGACTCCTGCATCGCGGTCGCCAGCGCGATGGTCACCGCCCGCTCCGGCAGCCCGCGCGAGGACGCCACGGCAGCGATCGTCGCGGCGTTCGAGGCCTGCTCGGGGGAGAGCTCGTAGGACTTGGCGTCGCCCTCGGCGCGCACCGTGCAGCGCGGCGCCCCCGGGCCACCGGTGACGTACTGCACCACGAGATAGACGGCCAGCCCGATCAGTACGGAGACGGCCGCGGCGATACGCCACAGGCGGGTGCGGCGGACGGAGGCTGAGGGCTGGGCGGACACGGGCCCACCGTACTGGAGTGCTGCCGATAGGGTCGGATCCATGGAGCGCCGCACAGACCACCCCGCCCTCGACCTGTCGCTCGACGCCGCCGCGCTCACCGCGCAGCTCGTCGACTTCCCTTCCGAGAGCGGCAACGAGAAGGACCTCGCCGACGCCGTCGAGCACGCCCTGCGCGCGCTCCCGCACCTGACCGTCGACCGCCACGGCAACAACGTCGTGGCCCGCACCCACCTGGGCCGCGACGAGCGGGTGGTGCTCGCCGGACACCTGGACACCGTGCCGATCGCCGGTAACGTCCCCTCCCGGCTGGACGAGAACGGCGTCCTGTGGGGCTGCGGCACCTGCGACATGAAGTCCGGTGTCGCCGTACAGCTGCGGTTGGCCGCCACGGTTCCGGCGCCCAACCGCGACCTGACCTTCGTCTTCTACGACCAGGAAGAGGTCGCGGCGCACCTCAACGGGCTCGGCCATGTCGCCGACGCGCACCCCGACTGGCTCGCCGGCGACTTCGCCGTCCTCCTGGAGCCCTCCGACGGCCAGGTGGAGGGCGGCTGCCAGGGCACCCTCCGGGTCCTCCTGCGCACCACCGGTGAGCGCGCGCACTCCGCCCGCAGCTGGATGGGCGCCAACGCGATCCACGGCGCCGCCCCGATCCTGGCGAAGCTCGCGGCCTACGCACCGCGCCGCCCGGTCATCGACGGCCTCGAATACCGCGAGGGCCTCAATGCCGTACGCATCGAGGGCGGCGTCGCCAACAACGTCATCCCGGACAGCTGCACGGTCACCGTGAACTTCCGCTACGCGCCGGACCGCACGCCCGACGAGGCGCTGGCCCACGTGCGCGAGGTCTTCGCGGACTGCCCGGTGGACGAATTCGTCGTCGATGACCACTCGCCGGGCGCGCTGCCCGGTCTGTCCCACCCGGCGGCCAAGGCCTTCATGGAGTCCGTGGGCGGCAGTGCGATGCCCAAGTTCGGCTGGACCGATGTCTCGCGTTTCAGCGCCCTGGGTGTCCCGGCCGTCAACTACGGCCCCGGTTACTCGCTGCTGGCGCACAAGAAGGACGAGCGGGTCGAGGTCGACCGCATCCTCCACTGCGAGGAGCGGCTGCGCGCCTGGCTGACCGCCTGAGGCCGCCTGACGGTCCGTGGCCGTCCAGGGGACCGGCCGCCGACCGCACGCATACCCACCGAATTCCCCTGGGCTTCACGTCCACGGATCTACGCTGAAACGGCAAACGATCTGCCAGCGGAGGGAGCACGACATGGCCAGTCCCGAGGGAGCACCGGTCCCCGAGGAGCAGCGGCTGGGTCCCGTACTGCGCCGCCAGGACCAGGTGCGGACCGGCACCACGGACCAGCGCCTGCTGGACTCCGAAGGCCCCTCCGAGTGGGTGCACACCGATCCCTGGCGCGTGATGCGCATCCAGTCGGAGTTCGTCGAGGGCTTCGGCGCGCTGGCCGAGCTGGGCCCGGCCGTCAGCGTCTTCGGCTCGGCCCGTACGCCGCGTGACTCCAAGGAGTACGACGCCGGCGTACGGATCGGCCAGGCCCTGGTCGACGCCGGTTTCGCGGTGATCACCGGCGGTGGCCCCGGCGCCATGGAGGCCGCCAACAAGGGCGCCAACGAGGCCGGTGGCACCTCCGTCGGGCTGGGCATCGAGCTGCCCTTCGAGCAGGGCATGAACGAGTATGTGAACCTCGGCGTCGACTTCCGCTACTTCTTCGTCCGCAAGACGTGTTTTGTGAAGTACGCCCGGGGATTCGTGGTGCTCCCCGGCGGGCTCGGCACCCTCGACGAGCTCTTCGAGGCGCTCACCCTCGTCCAGACCCGTAAGGTCACCCGCTTCCCGATCGTGCTGTTCGGCACGGCCTACTGGAGCGGACTGGTCGACTGGCTGCGCGACACCCTCATCGCCGAGGGCAAGGCGTCGATGCACGATCTGGAGCTCTTCCACCTCAGCGACGACGTGGACGAAGCGATCGCGCTGGTGACCAAGGAGGTCGGGATCTGAGGCCCGGATTCCTCAGGCCAGTCCCCGGCGGGCGACCGCCGGGGGCCGGTGGCCGGCGATCGAGGCCACCATGTCCAGCACCTGCCGGGTCTCGGCGACCTCGTGGACCCGGTAGACCCGGGCGCCCAGCCAGGCCGAGACGGCGGTGGTCGCGAGAGTGCCGAGCACCCGTTCCTTGACCGGCCTGTCGAGCGTCTCGCCGACGAAGTCCTTGTTGGACAGCGAGACCAGCACCGGCAAGGGGGTATCCCCTGCTCGAGCGAAGCCGAGAGCTTGGGGAACGGTCCGGGTCAGCTCGCCCAGCCGACGGGTCGCCTCCAGGCTGTGCCGGGTGTTCTTCCCGAAGTCGTGCCCCGGGTCGATCATGATCGCGTCCCGCCGGACGCCCAGCTCCACGGCCCGCTCCGCCAGTCCGAGCGTCACCCGCAGAATGTCCGCCACCACATCGTCGTACGTCACCCGGTGCGGGCGGGTACGCGGCTCGGCGCCGCCCGCGTGCGTGCACACCAGGCCCACGTCATAGCGCGCCGCGACCTCCGCGAGCCGCGGATCGACCCCGCCCCAGGCGTCGTTGAGCAGATCCGCGCCGGCCTCGCAGACCGCCTCGCCGACCTCGTGGCGCCAGGTGTCGACGCTGATCACCACGTCGGGGAAGCGCTTGCGGACCTCGGCCACGAACCCGACCGTGCGGCGGGCCTCCTCCTCGGCGCTCACCTCTTCGCCGGGGCCGGCCTTGACGCCGCCGATGTCGATGATCGCGGCACCGTCGGCCACCGCCTGTTCCACCCGGGCCAGCGCGGGCTCGTCACGGAACGTGGCGCCCTGGTCGTAGAACGAGTCCGGCGTCCTGTTGACGATCGCCATGATTACCGGCTCGTGCGCCCCGAACTCGCGATTCCCCAGCCGCAGCATTCCCTGACTCCCTCTCCATGGTCCGGGAGCGACCCTAACTGTCACACCCGCATGGCACGATCAGTGCAGGCACATAGTCCGGGGAGTTGGTCGTGTTCTGGTTCTTGCTGATCGCGATGGTCGTGGTGGTGGCCGCCGTCACCCTCGTGGTCGTCGGCGGTGGTGACGGCGGCGGGCTGCGGGATTCCGAGCCGGACCGGCTGTACGATCCGCTGCCGCAGGACCGCCCGGTGGTCCGCGTCGATGTGGAGGCCGTCCGTCTCCCGGTGACCGTCCGTGGCTACCGGATGAACGAGGTCGACGACGTACTGGACCGCCTGGGCGCCGAGCTGGCCGAGCGCGACGCCCGGATCGCCGAGCTGGAGGCGGCGCTGGCCGGTGCGCATGCGTCCGCCATGGGCGGCCCGGGGCTGATACAGGACGGCCCGCCCGTACTCGGGCCGGTGAAGGACGTAACGCCCGAGCGCGGGCCCGGCGACCGGGAGCCCCCCGAGACCCCCGGAGCACCCGGCACCACCCCGGAAGGCGGGGATCAGGCATGAGCGGCGTGGTGACGGAACCGGACGGCATCCCGCGCTGCCCGTGGGGGATGCAGTCGGCGCAGATGGCCGACTACCGCGCCTATCACGACACCGAGTGGGGTCTGCCGGTCCACGGCGACGACGCCCTCTTCGAGCGGATGAGCCTGGAGGCATTCCAGTCCGGGCTCTCCTGGATCACGATCCTGCGGCGCCGCCCCGGCTTCCGCACCGCGTTCGCCGGCTTCGGGATCGCCGAGGTGGCGCGGTTCACGGACGCGGACGCCGAGCGGCTGCTCGCCGACCCGGGCATCATCCGCAACCGCGCCAAGATCGCCGCGACGATCAACAACGCCCAGGTCGCCGCCGAGCTGGCCGCGGGTGAGCTGGACGACCTGATCTGGTCCTACGCCCCCGACCGGGCCGGCCGGCCGGTGCCGCGGACGCTGAGCGATCTGCAGCCGGTGACCCCGGAGTCGACGGCGCTCGCCAAGGACCTCAAGAAGCGCGGCTTCCGCTTCGTCGGCCCGACCACCGCCTACGCGATGATGCAGGCATGCGGCCTGGTCAACGACCATCTGGCGGACTGCCATGCCCGCCAGGCCGTGGAAGCGGCGGCCGGCTGACCCGGACCGGGCGGCGGGGGCCGCCGGGCGGCAGGTGCGGGTCACCGGCCGGGAGGTGCGGGTCAGCGGGACCGGTCAGCGGCCCAGGAAGACCGGCTTCTGCTTCTTCACGAACGCCTCGACCGCGATCTGGTGGTCCTCCGACGCCCCGGCCCGGCCCTGCAGCTCGTCCTCCTTGCCGAGGGTCTCGGCGAGCGAGTGCCCCGCCCCGTAGGCCAGTGACTCCTTGATCGCGGCATACGCGGCGGTCGGGCCCTGGGCCAGCCGGCGGGCAACGGCCGCAGCCTCCCCGGCCAGTTGGTCGGCCGGGACCACCTTGTTGGCCATGCCCAGGTCGTAGGCCTCCTGGGCGCTGACGTTGCGCGGGAAGAGCAGCAGATCGGCGGCCCTGCCGTGCCCGATCAGCCGGGGCAGCGTCCAGGACACCCCGGAGTCGGCGGTCAGCGCGACGCCGGCGAAGGAGGTGTTGAAGGACGCGGAGTCGGCGACCACGCGGTAGTCGGCGGCCAGCGCAAAGCCCGCACCGGCGCCCGCGGCGACCCCGTTGACGCCCGCGACGACGGGCTTGGGCATCTCGGTCAGCGCCGTCACGATGGGGTTGTAGTGCTCACGCACGGTGTTCATGGTGCCGCCGGAGCCGGTGGCCCGGTCCTCGGCCAGCAGGCCGATGTGCTCCTTGAGGTCCTGCCCGACGCAGAAGGCGCGCCCGGTGGCGGTCAGCAGAACGGCGCGTACGGCCGGATCGGCGGCGGCCTCCTTCAGGGTGTCCCGCAGCAGGACCTTCGCCTCGGTATTCATCGCGTTCATCGCGTCGGGGCGGTTGAGAGTGATCGTCGCCAGTCCGTCGGTCACGTCATAGAGCACGGTGTCGGCCATAGTGGGAGTCCCCTCCGTCGCGGCTCGGACTGCTCGGCAGCGGCAGTCAGCGCTCAGGATGCCGGAGATCATCGGGCCTCGGCATGTGACGTACATCAAAGATTGCGGGCGCGTCGGAGGTCGGCGGGCGGAGAAGTATTACAGCCACCTCACCGAATTGAGGGGGTTTGCGGGAGCGCGTTGCTGAAGGGATGCTGCCCGATGTTGGTCATCGGGTCGTTCGATGCGGGATAATGGCCTGGAAGCAATGTGTTCGATGCCGGTGACACGTGCCTATTCGGGCCGTCGGCTGAGATGAGCTGGTTTCAGGAAGGGGAACGAGCATGGCGGCCATGAAGCCGCGGACGGGCGACGGCCCGCTCGAGGTGACCAAGGAGGGGCGGGGCATCGTCATGCGCGTTCCGCTCGAAGGCGGCGGGCGGCTCGTCGTCGAGCTGACCCCCGACGAGGCCAAGGCGCTGGGTGAGGCCCTGGACAAGGTCACCGTCTGACAAGGGCGGCGCAACCGGCGGTTTCCCGGGGCTGACCCCGGTATCCCCAGCCGAATTACCCCGGCCCCGGCATGTGGCGCGCAGTTAAGGCGCGCCACATGCCGGGGCCGTTTCATGTTCTGGGGCCGGGACGGGACAGCCCGCTTGCCGGGCCGGTCAGCCGCGCTTGACCGCGCAGAGCAGTCCGTCGCCGACCGGCAGCAGGGCCGGCACCAGCGTGGTGCTCTCCCGGATGGCCCGCAGCAGTTCCCGCAGCCGCAGTACCTCGGCGGGCTGCAGTGCCGAGTCGACCGTACGGCCGTCGGCGAAGACGCCCTCGAAGCAGATCAGGCCGCCGGGGCGCAGCAGACGCAACGATTCAGCGAGGTACTCCAGGCACTCCATGAGGTCGCCGTCGCAGAACACGAGGTCGTAGCCGCCGTCCGCGAGACGGGGGAGTACGTCCAGGGCACGGCCGGGAATGAAGCGGGCGCGGTTCCCGGCGAAGCCGGCCGCACGGAACGCCTGCTTGGCGAACGTCTGCCGCTCCGGTTCGAGATCCACGGTGGTCAGCACCCCGTCGGGCCGCATGCCGTGCAGGAGGTAGATGCCCGACACGCCCGTGCCGGTGCCGATCTCGGCGACCGCTTTGGCGTCCGCGGTGGCCGCGAGCAGGCGCAGGGCCGCGCCGGTGCCGGTCGTCACCGTACGGATGCCGGCTTCCCGTGCGCAGTCACGGGACCACCGCAGGGCGGCCTCGGCGCTGTCGTCGATGGTCCCGGCGCCGTACGCCTCGGCGAATGCCAAGCTCGTCTGCCGGTTGCCGGTAATGGCCCTCTCCTGTCCCCGTAGTTGACGCAACCGTGACTGTATCCGCTGCGTGCGGGAACCCGCAGATGGGACCGCGCGTTATGGAGAGGTAGGGGGATGACGGGGGGACGCACCGGTGAAGACCGCGCGAGACACGAAGCAAGACCAGAAGCAGGACCAAATGCAGGTCAAAACTCCTTATCCGGAGCTAACGGGCGAGGTGGATATGGTAGGGGCTCTACTGGACACCACCAGAGCCACCAGGGGAGGTGCGGCTGCGGCGGGTGACCGAGGGGTGCTGAGGCGCTTGAAAAGGTCATACGCCGAGCCGAAATCCGTGACAAACACTGCTGACCGTTCCCGCCCCCATGGCCCGAAGGGCATGGGAGGGGCCCCCGTCGCCGACTCCGCAACCACCGCGACCTTTGCCGCAGACGCGGATGCGCAGGCGTGGACTCCGCCCAGCTGGGAGGAGATCGTCAGCACCCACAGTGCACGGGTCTACCGCCTTGCCTATCGCCTCACCGGCAATCAACACGACGCCGAGGACCTCACCCAGGAGGTGTTCGTCCGCGTCTTCCGCTCGCTGTCGACGTACACCCCCGGCACCTTCGAGGGCTGGCTGCACCGGATCACCACCAACCTCTTCCTGGACATGGTCCGCCGTCGTCAGCGCATCCGCTTCGATGCGCTCGGTGACGATGCCGCCGAGCGGCTCCCCAGTCGCGAGCCCTCGCCGCAGCAGCACTTCAACGACACCCACTTCGACGCCGATGTGCAGCAGGCGCTGGACACCCTTGCGCCCGAGTTCCGTGCCGCCGTCGTCCTGTGCGACATCGAGGGCCTGTCGTACGAGGAGATCGCCGCGACGCTCGGTGTCAAGCTCGGTACGGTCCGCAGCCGGATCCACCGCGGCCGTTCCCATCTGCGCAAGGCCCTCAAGCACCGCGCGCCGGCCACCCGTGCCGAAGAACGTGAGCAGCGGCGGTCGCTGGCCGTGGTGCCCACGGGGGAGGTCGGAATCGCGTGAGCGGCAGTGGCGGTCCGTCCCCCGCCGAGCAGCATCTCGGCGACCGCCTCGCGGCCCTGGTCGACGGCGAGTTGGGGCATGACGCACGCGAGCGGGTGCTCGCGCATCTTGCGACATGCGGACGGTGCAAGGCAGAGGCCGACGCTCAGCGTCGGCTGAAAAGCGTATTCGCCGAGACGGCACCCCCCGGTCCCTCCGAGGGACTGCTGGCACGACTGCAGCAGCTGCCCGGTGGCGACCTCGGCGGTCCCGGCAGCCGGCTCGGCAACGGCAGCTTCGGACGCGGCGACTTCGCCCGCGGCGGCGGCGCGTTCGGCTACGTCCCCTCCGACGGCCACTCCGGCCATGCCATGGCAGCGATTCCCCCGCAGCCCCGCGGGCGCGGTTTCCGTGTGCAGGAGAGTGACCGGCCCGCACAGCGGCGTCGGTTCGCCTTCGCGGCGGCCGGTGCGGTCTCCCTCGCGGCGTTCGCACTGGGTGGCGCCCTCCCGCTGGAGGCGGCCGTCGATCTGCCCGGCGGACGCGTCGACGGCGGCGGCACGGCCGTCACCCCGCTCAGCGTCAGCCCGGCGGCCGACGGCAAGGCGCTCCTGCGCGGAGAGGAATTTCCCGCCAAGAATTCCCGGTCCGGTGCCTGGCAGCCGTCCGGCGGGCCGACCATGGCCCCGGCCCCCAGCGCCATGACCCTGTACGGCCCCACCGCGGCGCCCTCCTCCTCGCAGTCCTCGGCGGCATCGCCCGCCCCGGCCGGACGCTTCGGCCTGTCGCCGCTGATAGCCGCGACCGGTCCGGCATCGGCGTACCACCTCGCGCCGCTGGCCTCCGCTACCGGCAACACCCCCGTGCGGAAGAGCCCGCCCCTGGAGCCGATGCGCCCGCTGAGGGGTTCCCTGGCGGCAGCAGCGGCCCCCTCCGCCCCTGGCTCAACCACCGCCCAGCGCTGACCGTCCCCTGCGCGGCCCCGCGCGGAACTGGTTGAATCGCTGTGGCGCGGCGCTCCCCTGACCGGGCGCGTACCGCGAGGTGGTGGTGGCCCGCGCACGGCCGTGGGCGAATTCTGGGGAGAGCATGGACGACGGTAAGGCCGCCGGGCCGAAGCTGAAGTGGTGGAGCCGCCCGGGAGGCACCCCGCGCACGGAACCGTCCGCCGAGGCCGGTCCGCAGGTGACACCGCCCGCCGGAGGCACGGCGGACGAGGCGCGGGCCGGCGCGTCCGGCACGTCCGACGTGCAGGAGGCGGAGGACTGGATCGTGCGTCCGCCGGAGCCGCGCAAGGGCTCGGGGGCGGGCGTGCCGCCGGAGTCGTCCGGGCACGCCGGGGCGGCCGAAGCGGACGCCACGGCCGATGAGTTGGCGTCGGCGCGCGGTGCGACTGCCGCCGACGCGCCGCCCCAGGAGGATGCCGGGGCCATGGGCGCCGGGGCGAGCGGTGCGCGCCCGGCCCCCTCGACCGTGACGCTCGGCCGGGTGCCCGGCGGCGCGCGGGACGAGGCGCAGCCGGGTGCACGTGGCGAGGCATCGGATGAAGCGGCCATGACCACGGTGACAGCCTCCGCGCCGGCCTCCGCATCCGCCGCGGTACCTCTCCCGGCAGCGGCCGAGGCCCTGGGCGATGCGCCGCAGCGGCAGCAGCCCCTGCACGCCGAGGACCCGTACGGCACCCCTCCGTACGGCGGTCCCGGGCCGTGGGCGCCCGCGCCGCCCGTACAGCGACCGGTGGCGACCCCCGCGCACGGCACCGTCCTCCCGCCGGCCGCCGGGCCGCAGCCCCCGTACGCGGCCCCGGCCGCCCCGCAGGCCGCGGTGCCGGGCGCGGGCCACCCGAGCCATCCGCAGTCACCGCCGTCCGCTCCGCCGACCGTCGCGCCGGGGACGAGCGGCGAGGACCGCTCGCCGCTCGCGCACGCCGGCGAGCAGCCGCATCCGGCCGGGACGGCCGAGGCCGCGCACCCCCGGCCGGCTGTCGAGCCCCGCGCCTCCCAGCAACCGGGCCTCCAGAAGTCCGGCCCCCCGCAGCCGCCTCCCGCCCCGAGCGCCGCTTCCCGGACCGACGCACAGCCGTCCCACGGTCCGCAGTCCCACGGTCCGCAGACCCACGGCCCGCAGCCCCATGGCCCGCAGACCCACGGCCCGCAGACCCACGGCCCACAGACCCACGGCCCACAGACCACCGCCCCGCACACCGCCGGCCCGCAGACCACCGGCGCGCAGACCACCGGCCCGCAGACCACCCCTCTGGACACCGTCTCCGGACCGGCCGCCGGATCCGACGGGGCGGCGCAGGACGGCGCCTTCGTCCCCCACCCCGGCGACGGCGGCCCCCGCCCGGCAGCCGCAGCCGCGCCCTACACCGCCCAGCCGCAGCCGCAGCCTTTCTCCGGCCTGCCCGGCGACCACCGGCCGGCCTCCGCCCAAGGGCAGCCCCCCGGCGCGCACGGCGCCTGGCAGCAGTACGACCCCTGGAGCGCGCCGCTGCAGGGCGGCCCCGTCGCTCCGTCGCCGCACGACCGGCGCCGTCGCCGGGGGCCGCTGGTCGCCGGCGCGGTGGCGCTGGCGCTGCTCGCGGGCGGGATCGGCGGCGGCATCGGCGCGTATGTCGAGCGCTACGGCGGGATCAACGACATCAAGCTTCCGCAGTCCGCCGGTGACGAGGGGGGCCGCCGGCCCGACAGCGTCGCCGGGATCGCGCAGACCGCGCTGCCCGGCGTGGTCACGATTCACGTACGGGGCAGCGCCGAACAGGGGACCGGCACCGGCTTCGTCCTCGACCGCCAGGGGCACATCCTCACCAACAACCATGTCGTCCAGCCGGCCGGCAGCGGTGGCGAGATCTCGGTGACCTTCAGCGGCGGCCAGACGGCCAAGGCCAAGGTCGTCGGCCAGGACGGCGGCTATGACCTCGCCGTCATCCAGGTGGAGGGCGTCACGGGACTGCGGCCGCTCACGCTCGGCAATTCCGACGCCGTGCAGGTCGGCGACCCGGTGGTGGCGATCGGCGCCCCGTTCGACCTCGCCAACACCGTCACCTCCGGGATCATCAGCGCCAAGCAGCGCCCGATCACCGCGGGCGGCGAGAAGGGCGACGGCAGCGATGTCTCGTACGTGGACGCGCTGCAGACCGATGCGCCCATCAACCCCGGCAACTCCGGCGGACCGTTGGTGGACGCCAAGGCGCGGGTGATCGGCATCAACAGCGCCATCCGCGCCGCCGACAGCGGCAGCGGCCTGGGCGGCGGCGCCCAGGGCGGCAGCATAGGGCTGGGCTTCGCCATACCGATCAACCAGGCCAAGCGGGTGGCCGAGGAGCTGATCAACACCGGCCGGGCGACACATCCGGTGATCGGCGTGACCTTGGAGATGGAGTACGCCGGCGACGGGGCGCGGGTCAGCGAGCACAGCAAGAGCGGCAAACCGCCGGTCACCCCGGACGGCCCCGGTGCCAAGGCCGGGATCAAGGCCGGTGATGTGATCACCGAGGTGGACGGTGCGCCGGTGCACAGCGGCGAGGAGCTGATCGTCAAGATCCGCAGCCACCGGCCCGGCGACACGCTGGTGCTCACCGTCCAAAGGGGCGGTAAGGATCGGTCCGTACGGCTCAGCCTGGGTTCCTCCAGCACGGGTTGATCGTTTGCATGGTGTTGGCACGGGTGACTCCCGCCCGACGTACGGGGCCAGGTACCGTGATAGGCGGCCTGGCCCATAGGCCGACGAAGGCCACGGATTACCCAAGGAGCTGCAAGGTGTTCTTCGACATAGGACCCCTCGAGCTGGTGGCGCTCGTGATCCTTGGCGTGCTCGTCTTCGGCCCGGACAAGCTTCCCAAGGTCATCCAGGACGTCATGGGCTTCATCCGCAAGGTGCGGGCGTTCTCCGACAGCGCCAAGGAAGACATCCGCAGCGAGCTGGGGCCGGACTTCAAGGACTTCGAGTTCGAGGACCTCAAGCCCAAGAACTTCGTGCGCAAGCATGTCCTGGAGAAGGACGAGTACGGCCTCAAGGACCTTCAGGACATCCGTAACGGCTTCGACCTCAAGAAGGAGATGGCCGAGGTCACCGACGCCGTCCACGGCCAGGACAGTGCCTCTTCCGCCACGCCCTCGAACGGCTCAGGTCCCCACCTGTCCAAGGAGTCCCCGGCCTCCTCCGCCGGCCGCCCCGACATGGTGAAGAAGACCGGAAGCCCTCAGCCGGACGAGCGTCCGCCGTTCGACGCCGACGCCACCTGACACACACCGGTATGACCGGCTGTGTTGACGCCTATGGCTATGCTCCGGGTGTCCGGGGTTCGGTCGCCTGAGGGGGGCGGGCCGCCCACGACGCAGGGCAACAAGGAGGCTCCGCGCAGATGGAGACGACGAGTCGGACAGCGGCACAAGAGGTGTCCGCGGAAGCCGGCCGCAAGGTCGACGGCTATCTGCTGGCCGCGTTCCCGTGGTACGGCCTCGACGAGGCGTTCACCGGTCCGCGCTGGCTGATGCAGGTCGGCGCGGCCGCGGACGGCACCGTCGAGCACGGCGCCACCGGGCACGGCGAGGAGCCCACCATCAAGGTGGAACCGCCGCAGGACGAGCGGTTCGCGGTCGTGGTGACGGTCGCCAGCCGCCCCGTACGGCGCAGCGCCGACGGCACCGGCGTACTGGAGGCGACCTCGGTCTCGACGGCCGCCTGGCTCGCCGGGTCGGGGCTGCTCGCGCAGACCTGGCCCACCCAGATGGACCGGACGCTGCGCCAGGACTGGCTGGACCAGCAGACGATGATCGCCTGGGAGCTGGCCGACGACCTCGGCGGCGGGAGCTGGAGCGAGCTGATGCTGCCGGTGGACGGCGTGCCGACGTCGTTCGCCTACCGCGAGTCCGAGTACGGCTGGGTGCTGGCCGGCTCGGCGGGCGAGGACCCCGAGGGCGTGCACATCGGGGCCTACGGGCGCGGGATGAGCGCCTACGGACTGGGCTTCTCGGTGATCAAGGATCTCGCCGCGTACGAGAGCTGAACGGGCACGCGGAAAGGGGCGGACCCGTGCGGGCCCGCCCCTTTCCGGCGTCATCCGGGAGCCGGCGTCCCCGTCGGGGAGCCGGCCGCGGTCTCAGAACTTGTTGCGCGGGGTGATACCGAGCGACATGCCCTGCAGACCCCGCTGCCGGCCGCCCAGCTTGCCCGCGATCGCGCGGATCGCCGCGCCGGCGGGGGAGTCGGGGTCGGTCAGCACGACCGGCTTGCCCTCGTCGCCGCCCTCGCGCAGCCGGACGTCGATCGGGATGGCACCGAGCACCGGCACCTGCGTACCGGTCGTCTTCGTCAGGCCCTCGGCGACCCGCTCGCCGCCGCCGGTGCCGAAGACATCGACCATCTCGTCGCAGTGCGGGCAGGGCAGCCCGGACATGTTCTCCACCACGCCGACGATCTTCTGGTGGGTCTGCACGGCGATCGAACCGGCCCGCTCGGCGACCTCGGCGGCGGCCTGCTGCGGGGTGGTGACCACCAGGATCTCGGCGTTCGGCACCAGCTGCGCCACCGAGATCGCGATATCGCCGGTGCCCGGGGGCAGGTCGAGCAGCAGCACGTCCAGGTCGCCCCAGTAGACGTCGGCGAGGAACTGCTGCAGCGCGCGGTGCAGCATCGGGCCGCGCCAGACGACGGGCGCGTTGCCCGGGGTGAACATGCCGATCGAGATGACCTTCACGCCGTTCGCCGACGGCGGCATGATCATGTTCTCGACCTGGGTGGGCCGGCCGTCGGCACCGAGCATGCGGGGTACGGAGTGGCCGTAGATGTCGGCGTCCACGACACCGACCTTCAGACCGTCGGCCGCCATCGCCGCGGCGACGTTGACCGTCACCGACGACTTGCCGACGCCGCCCTTGCCGGAGGCGACGGCATAGACCCGGGTCAGCGATCCGGGCTGGGCGAACGGCACCTCGCGCTCGGCGGTGCCGCCGCGCAGCGACGTGGTCAGCTCCTTGCGCTGCTCGTCGCTCATCACGTCCAGCTCGACGGCGACGCTGGTCACACCGGCGACGCGCGCGACGGCGTCCCGCACGTTGTTGGTGATCGTCTCGCGCATCGGACAGCCGGAGACGGTGAGGTAGACCGCGACCGCCACCGCGCCGTCCGCCGCGATGCCCACCGATTTGACCATTCCCAGGTCGGTGATGGGGCGGTGGATCTCGGGGTCGTTCACCGTGGCGAGGGCTTCGCGGATCGCGTCCTCGCTCGGCGCGCCTTGGGGCATGTCGGTAGCCATGTCCCGATGGTACGGCGCGTGAGGGTGCCTCCGGAAAGCCCGTCAGCGGTCGCGTTCATCACTCTCCGCGCCGACGGGCCGCGGCAGCTCCAAATCCCTCAGCAGGTCCTGGAGCTCGGAGCGGATCCAGTCGCGGGTGGCGACCTCTCCCAGGCCGAGCCGCAGCGCCGCGATCTCCCGGGTCAGATACTCGGTATCGGCGATGGAGCGCTCGTTCTGCTTGCGGTCCTGCTCGTGGGTGACCCGGTCGCGGTCGTCCTGGCGGTTCTGCGCCAGTAGGATCAGCGGCGCGGCGTACGACGCCTGAAGCGACAGCGCCAGCGTCAGAAAGATGAACGGGTACTGATCGAACCTCAGGCCACTGGGGGCCGTGGTGTTCCAGATGACCCACAGGATGATGGTGACGGTCATCCAGACGATGAAGCGGCCGGTCCCCAGGAAGCGGGCGATCTTCTCCGAAAGCCGCCCGAACGCCTCCGGGTCGTACTCCGGCAGGAACGTACGGCGCGGTGCGCGCGGCTGGTCGAGGCGGACCCGCGGCCGGTCCACGGGCCCCCGGCGCATCGCCGAGGCCCCGTTCGCCCGCGACCGCTCCCTGCCGCTCTCCCGCTCCTCAGCGCCCATCCGTACGCTCCCCGAGGCGGCTGTCGCCGTTCAGACCGGCCTCGGCCGAGCCGTGCAGCCCGTCCTCCCGCCAGTCGTCCGGCAGCAGATGGTCCAGCACGTCGTCGACGGTGACGGCGCCCAGCAGGGCCCCGCTCTCGTCCACGACCGGGGCGGCGACCATGTTGTACGCGGCCAGATAGCTGGTCACCTCCGGCAGTGGGGTGTCCGGCGGCAGGGCCGGCAGATCGGTGTCGGCGATCGAGCTGACGAGGGTGAACGGCGGGTCGCGCAGCAGCCGTTGGAAGTGCACCAGGCCCAGATACTTGCCGGTGGGTGTCTCGTCCGGCGGCCGGCAGACATAGACCTGGGCGGCCAGTGCGGGGGACAGGTCCGGGTCGCGCACCCGCGCCAGCGCATCGGCGACGGTCGCGTCCGGGCGCAGCACGATCGGCTCGGTGGTCATCAGCCCGCCCGCGGTGCGCTCCTCGTACGACATCAGCCGCCGCACATCGGCGGCCTCCTCCGGCCGCATCAGCGCCAGCAGCCGTTCCTTCTCCTCCTCCGGCAGCTCGGAGAGCAGATCGGCGGCGTCGTCCGGGTCCATCGCCTCCAGGACGTCAGCGGCCCGCTCGTCCTTCAGCTTGCCGATGATCTCGACCTGGTCGTCCTCCGGCAGCTCCTCCAGGACATCGGCCAGCCGGTCGTCGTCGAGCGCCGCGGCGACCTCTGCGCGCCGCTTGGCGGACAGATGGTGCAGTACGCCGGCGAGGTCGGCGGGCCGCAGCTGTTCGAAGGTGGCGAGCAGGCTCTCCGCGCCCTGCCCGTGCTCCTCCAGCGAGAATCCGGTCACCGCCGACCACTCCACGGTCAGCGTCTCGCCCGCCCGCCTCCCGACACCGCCCTTCGCAGGAGGCGCTTCGCGCCGCAGGATTCTCCGGCGCAGCGCCCCGCCCTTGCCCTTGCGTACGAAGACCTTGTCGATTTCCCAGTCGCGGCGGGCCGGCAGCTGGGTGATGCCGATGTCGAGGACGGTGACCTCCTCACCGGTCTCCACCAGCTGCACCCGCCGGTCGAGCAGCTCCCCGAGCACCAGCGTCTCGGACGTCCGCTGCTCGAAGCGCCGCATATTGACCACGCCGGTGATGATGATCTGGCCGGACTCCACCCCGGTCACCCGCGTCATGGGCACGAAGATCCGGCGCCTGCTGATCACCTCGACGACCACCCCGAGTATCCGCGGCGGGCGGTCGCCGACCCGCAGCAGCGCGACGAGATCCCGCAGTCGGCCGACCTGGTCGCCGTTGGGGTCGAAGACGGCGACGCCGGCGAGATGGGAGACAAAGACCCGGGGAGTCACCACTGCCATGCAGAGTGCCACCCTTTCTCCCGTTCAGCCCCGAAATAAGGCATCAATTCGGGTTCAGGCTAACGTGCCCCGGCCTGCGCCGCCCCGGTGGAGGAGGCCGTAGGGTGACCGCCACACACCCCGCCGAAGACCGTGCGTGGTCCAGGTACGCTGCCGTACTGCTGTCGAGGTCACCCGCATCAGGAGGCAGAGCCGACGTGAGCGCCATCGCCCCGGGGGCCGGCCCCCTCCCCCTGGCCGGAACCCGCCGTACGGGACGGGCTGCGCTCGTGGGGGCGGCCTGTGCGGCACTGGCCGTGGCGCTGACCGGCTGCGGGGGCAGTGGGGACCCGGATGCCGGCACCAACGGCGTGGGGAAGCTGCCCGCCGCGAAGATCGAGTCCAAGGCGCGGGCCGCGGCCGAGCACGCCGACACGGTGCACCTCTCCGGCAATGTCGTCAGCCAGGGCCGCACCTACAAGCTCGACATGCGTCTGGCGAAGGACGGCGCGAAGGGGGAGCTGACCACGAAGGCGGCCGCCTTCCAGCTGCTGCGGGTCGGCGATGCGCTCTATCTGAAGGCGAACGCGGCCTTCTGGGCCGGCGAGAAGAGCGGTGCCTCGGGCCGGCCCAACCAGGCGGCGGACAAGCTCGGCGGCAAATACGTCAAGGTGCCCGCCGGCGACCCGGTCTACAAGCGCTTCAGCGGCTTCACCGACAAGGACACGCTGCTCGCCGGCCTGCTCGGGCTGCACGGCAAACTGACGACCGGTGACCGCAGCGACATCGACGGGGCCCGCACCATCCGGGTGGCCGCCGGCGCGGGCTCCGGCGGCACCCTGGACGTCTCGCTGGAGGGCAGGCCCTACCCGCTGCGGCTGCATCGCGCCGGTGGCGCGGGGGTCGTCCGGCTGGCCGACTGGGGCCGGAGTGTGGACCTCAAGGCCCCGGCCAAGGACCAGGTCGTGGACTACGGAGCCAAGATCTCCGGCAAGGGCTGAGAACCGGGAACGGACCGCGGCCCGGCCGCTCGCCGGGCCTCGCCCCTCCGGTCGCCCTCAGGGCCCGGCCCGCACGCCCCGTGCCTCAGCTCTTACGCCCCCGCCCCCGCCGCCGCAGCAGCAGCTTCGGCAACGCGGCCGGGGCGGGACGCCGGGTGATCGCGGAGGTCTCCAGCGGCGGTGCGGCGTGCGAGTCCTCCGGCATCCGGCCGGGGCGCTGCTCCGCCTCCCCGGTCGGCTCCAGCCGCAGCACCCGGCACTCGCGCGCCCAGCGCTCCGTGAGGGTGTCGGCGTCCGGTGCGTTGAGGCGTTTGCCCTTCAGCTCGTCGACGGCGGCCCGCCAGGCCTCGCTCTCCGGCGCCGGCTCGACGACCCTGGCCTGCCAGCTGATCAGCCGGCCGCCCTTGTCCTTGCTGCGTACGGTGACCGTCGCCGTACCGCCGTCGGTGAGCCCGAGGTCGGCCAGCGGCTGTTCGCCGGTACCGTCCCCGACGAGGCAGGCGGCTCCGTCGTGCCACAGATGCCACAGCGCACGGGCCGGGCCGGCGTTCCCCCGCACCCAGATGAGGCCGGATTTCTTCGTGGCCTCTTCGATGAGCGCCCGATCCTGCAGGGCCTGCGACACGGTCTCCGTCATACGGCCCAGCCTAATGGCCCCGGCCCGGTCGGTCCGGGGCCGCCCAGGCGCTGAGATGCGGCGGAGCCGGAGGTGGCGGGGTCCGGGTCACAGCCATCCGTTGCGCTTGAATCCGCGGTGGATGCCGAAGCAGATGGCGACCGTCACCATCATCATGGCCGGATAGCCGAACTTCCAGTGCAGCTCGGGCATGTAGTCGAAGTTCATGCCGTAGATCCCGGCGATCATCGTCGGGACGGCGAAGATCGCCGCCCACGCCGTGATCTTGCGCATGTCCTCGTTCTGCGCGACGGCCGCCTGCGCGAGGTTGGCCTGCAGGATGGAGTTGAGCAGATCGTCGAAGGACAGCACCTGCTCGTTGACCCGCGCCAGGTGGTCGGCGACGTCCCGGAAGTACTTCTGGATGTCGGAGTCGACCAGCCGCATGGGGCGCTCGCTCAGCAGCTGCATCGGCCGCAGCAGCGGCGACACCGCGCGCTTGAACTCCAGTACCTCACGCTTGAGTTGGTAGATCCGCCCGGCGTCGCCGCCCTTGGGGGAGCCCTTGCCGCCGTTGCCCTTGCCGTTGGTGCCCGAGCTGAAGACGTCGATCTCCACCTCGTCGATGTCGTCCTGGACCGCACCGGCCACCGCCATATAGCCGTCGACGACCTGGTCGGCGATGGCGTGCAGCACCGCGGACGGCCCCTTGGCCAGCAGCTCCGGGTCGTCCTGCAGCCGGTGCCGCAGCGCGCGCAGCGAGCCCTGGCCGCCGTGCCGCACGGTCACGATGAAGTCCCGGCCGGTGAAGCACATCACCTCGCCGGTCTCCACCACCTCACTGGTGGCGGTCAGCTCGGTGTGCTCCACGTAGTGCACCGTCTTGAAGACGGTGAACAGGGTCTCGTCGTAGCGCTCCAGCTTGGGCCGCTGGTGCGCGTGCACGGCGTCCTCGACGGCGAGCGGGTGCAGCCCGAACTCCTGGGCGATACCGGCGAATTCGGCCTCGGTGGGCTCGTGCAGCCCGATCCAGGCGAAGCCGCCCTCGGCCCGCGCCCCGGCCATCGCCTCGGCCGGGGTGACGTGCTCGCTCACCCGGCGGCCCTCGCGGTATACGCCGCAGTCGACGATGGCGCTGTTCGTGCAGACCGGGGCGGACTTCTCGTAGTGGTACGGGGTGCCGTCGCGGCGCCGGGACGGACGGACGGCGGCACGCAGGTCACGGATCATCGACATGGCAGGCTCCTTCACGGGCCGGCCGTCAGCTGCGAGCGCGGGGCGCAACGCTGCCCGGAACGTGGACGTACAAGGCGTCATCGGCTGTACGTCCGCAAAGCGGGCGGCGCTCCGTGCGGGGACACTGACGGCAGTTCGCAGAAAACACGGAACAAAGAGTCGAAGGCGCTCTTCCGTCATCTACATCCGGCGCAAAGGTGCTTCCCTGGTTTCGCCGCTGGGCGGCGGGGTACGGAAGCTCTCGGATCAGGAGATTCGCTGCGCGAAGGGGATGACAGGAGAACTATCGGTACTGCACGGTCGACTCGGATCCACCGCAGCCCCACCTCCTCCGGCCGGTCCCCGTTGGGGGACGACGTCATTCCCTGACCAGACGGCAAGGCTATCAGCCGCCTGAAGCGTTACGGCGCCGCTTTGCCCGTTCGATACGAATAACGGGGGCGCTGCGGAGCAGCTCGTGGAGCGGTGACGGCCGGGCGCAGGGCCCGGCCTATGCTCACGGCATGTCTGACGTTCTTGAGCTGGTCGAGGCCCGGTTGCGGACGACCCTGGGCGAGCCGGACGCGCGCGCCGCCGTCACGTTCCTCGGCACCGACCGTATCGAGGTCCTCCGCTTCGTGGACAACGGGGTGGTGCGTTACGCCACGCTCGGGATGTCCGCGCAGCCCATGGCTGATCCCACCGCGGTGCTGGCCGACCCCCTGCGCGGCCCGCGTGCCGAACTCCTGCTGTCCGTACGGGCCGGTCGCGTGGAGAGCGACAAGGTGCTCAGGCCGCTGGCCGTGCTCGCCGCGTCGCCGCAGGTCGAGGGGGTGGTCGTGGCTCCCGGAGCCTCGCTGGACGTGGGGGAGCCGCTGTGGCCGGAGGCGGCTTTCACCTCGGTTCTGGTCGCCTCGCCCGGGGGGCTCGTCGAGGACCTCGAACTCGACGAGCCGAGGGAGCCGGTCCGCTTTCTGCCGCTGCTGCCGATGACGCCCAACGAGGCCGCCTGGAAGCGGGTGCACGGTGCCGAGGCCCTGGAGAAGCGGTGGCTGGAGCACGGTACGGACCTGCGCGACCCGCTGCGTACGGGCGTCCCGCTCGACTGAGCCGCGCGCCGCGTCCCCCTCCGGGCGGGAGGGCGGACGCGGCGTCAGTTTCCCTGCGCAGGCAGGCAGGCAGTCGGACGGACGGGGGTGAGGTGCCCGGTCCCCGTCAGCTGGCGAAGACCGTGACCCCGTCCTCCGTGGCGTGCTGCGGCTCCAGCGCCTCGGCCTCGGTGGTCAGTACCCGGCGCCGGACGGCGACGATGCCCGCGCCGATCGCCGCCGCGACCGCCGCGACCACGAACGGGACATGGATGTCGGTCCACTCCTCGATCTTCGGCGCGAGGAACGGTGCGGCCGCCGCGGCGAACCACCGCACGAAGTTGTAACCGGCGCTCGCCACCGGGCGCGGTGCGTCCGAGACGCCCAGCGCCAGCTCGGTGAAGACGGTGTTGTTCAGGCCGATGAAGGCGCCGGAGAGGACCGTGCAGACGATGGCGGTGGTGTGGTCGCCGTAGCCCAGCACGAGCAGGTCGGCGGCGAGCAGCAGCAACGAGCCGCCCAGCACCTTCAGCGAGCCGAAGCGGTGCTGCAGCCGGGGCGCCACGAGCACCGAGAACACCGCGAGCAGCACACCCCAGGCGAAGAAGACGCCACCGGACTTGTACGGCGACATGTTCAGCACGAACGGGGTGAAGGCCAGCACCGTGAAGAACGCGTAGTTGTAGAAGAACGCGGCGACGGCGGCGGAGGCCAGCCCGCCGTGGCCGAGCGCCTTGACCGGGTCGAGGAGTGAGGTCTTCCGGGCGGGCCTGGGCTGCTCCTTGAGGAAGGCCGTGATGGCGAGGAACCCGATGGCCATCAGGGCGGCGGTGCCGAAGAACGGATAGCGCCACTTCATGTCGCCGAGGACCGCGCCGAGCAGCGGGCCGCAGGCCATGCCGAGCCCCAGTGCGGACTCGTAGAGCAGGATCGCCGCCGCGCTGCCGCCGGCCGCGGCGCCCACGATGACCGCCAGCGACGTGGACACGAACAGGGCGTTGCCCAGTCCCCACCCGGCACGGAAGCCGACGAGTTCGCCGACCGACCCCGACATGCCGGAGAGCGCGGCGAAGACCACCACCAGTGCCAGGCCCGCCAGCAGCGTCTTACGGCCGCCGATGCGGCTGGAGACGAAGCCGGTGACGAGCATCGCGACGGCGGTGATCAGGAAGTAGGAGGTGAAGAGGAGGGAGACCTGACTGTTGGTGGCGTGCAGGCCCCGGGCGATCGAGGGGAGGATCGGGTCGACGAGGCCGATGCCCATGAAGGCCACGACCGAGGCGCCCGCCGTGGCCCATACGGCCTTCGGCTGGCGGAGGATGGACATGCCGCCCTCCTCGAACGGATCGTCCGCGCCGCTGCCGTGGCCGCTGCTCTTCGTGCCGCTCATGCCGCGGTTCCCCTTCCGTTGCCGGTTGCGTATCCCTGTTCCGTGGCCCCGCTGGACCACCGAGATCGTTGACGTTTACACATAATAAGTTAGGTACGCTAAAGAGTGCAAGTGGCAACTACTTTCCGGTGGGGCGGGGCGGGCCGGGGGAAGCGGTCAAATGCGCGGCGGCGTACGTGATTCGGGGCACACCGGTCGGGTGATCGTCCTTGACGCGACGGCGGGGCTGGAGGACCGTGGATGCCTATGAGGGGCGAACCCAGTTGCCCGAAGTGCGGAGGCCGGGTAAGGGCGCCCGGTCTCTTCTCCGACACCTGGCAGTGCGCGCTGCACGGCACCGTGCATCCACTCCAGCCCGTCGTCCCGCCGAGCGTCGAGGCGCTCGGCGTTGTCGTGCACCGCGCACAGGTCCCCGTATGGATGCCCTGGCCGCTGCCGGTCGGCTGGCTGTTCACGGGCGTGGCCTGTGCCGGCGACGACCGCAGCGGCGGCCGCGCGACCGCCGTGGCCTGCACCGGCCCCGGCCCGCTCGGCGGGCCCGGCGAACTGCTGCTGATCGCCGAGGAACTGGGCGTCGGACTCGGCGCGCGCTATGCCGGAATCGACGGCCCCGACCCCGGCCCCCATATGTGCGTGGACAAACCGCCGCACGCCAAGGTGCTCGCCGCCGGCCGCCCGACCGCGTTGTGGCACGTCGACGATGCGCCCGCTGACCGTGCGGTCTTCGCGGGCGAGGCGCGCGGGCTGTGGCTCTGGGCGATCGCCTGGCCCGAGCAGTCGGGGCTGCTGCTCTACGACGAGCTGGTGCTGACGGATCTGCGCGAGGCCGGCGCCGAGGTGGATCTGCTGCCGTGCGGGGCCATCTCGCCGCGCATTCTGGGCTGAGGGCCGGCCGCGGCGCCGGCGGGGTGGCGTCACTCACCTCCGACGGGCGCCTGGCGCTACCGGCCGCCCGGTATCCTGCTGAGGTCCCCCGACGGTGTGCCTCCGCCCGGCGTTCCTGCCGGGCCCCGTCCCGTATCCGTCCCGCAGCAGTCTGGAGTCCGCGTCGTGCGCATCGATCTGCACACCCACTCCACGGCGTCCGACGGTACGGACACCCCCGCCGAGCTGGTGCGAGGCGCCGCGTCCGCGGGTCTGGACGTCGTCGCGCTGACCGACCACGACACCGTCGGCGGCCATGCCGAGGCGCGCGCCGCGCTGCCCGCGGGGCTGACGCTGGTCACCGGCGCCGAACTCTCCTGCCGGCTCGACGGGGTGAGCCTCCATATGCTCGCCTACCTCTTCGACCCCGAGGAGCCGGAACTCGCCCGTGAGCGGGAGCTGGTGCGGGACGACCGGGTGCCGCGCGCCCAGGGCATGGTCGCCAAGCTGCGCGAGCTCGGTGTGCCGGTCACCTGGGAGCAGGTCGCCCGGATCGCCGGCGACGGCGCCGTGGGGCGGCCGCATATCGCCACCGCCCTCGTCGACCTGGGCGTGGTCGGCTCCGTCTCGGATGCCTTCACCTCCGAGTGGCTCGCCAACGACGGCAGGGCGTACGTGCAGAAGCACGAGCTCGACCCGTTCGACGCGATCCGGCTGGTCAAGGGCGCCGGCGGGGTCACTGTCTTCGCGCATCCGCTGGCCGTCAAGCGCGGCTCCTGCGTACCGGAGAGCGCGATCGCCGAACTCGCCGCGGCCGGTCTCGACGGCATCGAGGTCGACCACATGGACCACGACGACGCGACCCGCGCGCGGCTGCGCGGCCTGGCCGCCGACCTCGGTCTGCTGGCCACCGGATCGAGCGACTACCACGGCAGCCGCAAGACCTGCCGCCTCGGCGAATACACCACCGATCCCGAGATTTACGGCGAGATCGTGCGCCGCGCGACCGGCGCCTTCCCCGTTCCCGGCACGGGCGGCTGAGCCCCCGCGCGGCCGGCCGCCGCGGCGCCCGCCCCGTTCCCCGGGACCTTCACCGACACCTGTCCGGTGCCGTCCGGGCCGGTGCGGATACCGCCCCGCGTCCGCCGTCGCCCGCCGACCACCCGCTCCCTGTCCTTCCTTACGGGTATGCGCCCGCGCGCCGCCCGTGAGCGTTCGTCCCGTACCACCTCTCGCAAGGCCTTCACCGTGTTCGACATCGCTGTCTTCAGTACGCTCTTCGTCACCCTCTTCGTGATCATGGATCCGCCGGGTATCACTCCGATCTTCCTGGGCCTGACCTCCGGCCGGCCGGCCAAGGTGCAGCGCCGGATGGCCTGGCAGGCGGCCACCGTCGCCTTCTGCGTCATCGCCGTCTTCGGCCTCTTCGGCCGGCAGATCCTGGGGCGGCTGCACATCTCGACGCCCGCGCTGATGATCGCGGGCGGGCTGCTGCTTCTGCTGGTCGCGCTGGATCTGCTGACCGGGAAGTCGGAGGAGCCGACCCAGACCAAGGACGTCAATGTGGCGCTGGTGCCGCTGGGCATGCCGCTGCTGGCCGGGCCCGGCGCGATCGTGTCGGTGATCCTCGCGGTGCAGCATGCGCACGGCTTCGCCGCACAGCTCTCCGTCTGGACGGCGATCGCGGCGATCCATGTGGTGCTGTATCTGGTGATGCGGTTCTCGCTGGTGATCATCCGTGTGATCAAGGACGGCGGAGTGGTCCTGGTGACGCGGCTGGCGGGCATGATGCTCTCCGCGCTCGCGGTGCAGCAGATCATCAACGGTGTGCTGCAGGTGATCCAGGGAGCCTGACGCCGGCCCGGGTCCCGAGAGGCGGCCGCGGACACCGCAGCGCCCCCGTACGACGTGTTCGTACGGGGGCGCTCGTGCGGTGCGGCCGTGCGCGTGCTCGGCCGGCGGTGCTGTCGCTTCGTCGGGCGGCGGGGTGGGTGCTAGCGGGCGGCGGTGTCGGCCGGGCGGATGTAGATGCGCTGGCCCGTTGCGGCGGCCTGCTGCACGATCCGGTTGACGGAGGCGGCGTCCACGACGGTGCTGTCCACGGCGGTGCCGTCGACATCGTCCAGGCGCATGATCTCGAAGCGCATACGGCTTCTCCCTTCGTCTGATCCTCCTGCGGAGAACTCTTGGGTGCACGAGCTGCGCGGCGTCGCTGCCGAGCGCTCTGTACAGGTACAACGACCTGCCCAGTGCAATCATTCCCTACGCTAAAGAAAAATTTCGACGGCCTAAATACGACGGGTGAGCGCGGTTGTGCCCGCGTACTGACCGCCCGGACAATGGATCCCGTATGAACGACGTCCGGCCCACGGGCCCCACCGACCTCACCGCGCTCGCCGCCGGGATCGAGCGCACCAACGAGCTGCTCACCCGGGTGCTCGCCGAGGTCGCCACCACCCCGTCCACCCACGCGGCCTTCGTGGACGCGGGCTATGTCTACGCCGCGGCGGGGCGGCTGGTCGCCGGTACGGAGGACCGCAAGGCCTTCGACCTCGATGCCGAAGGGATCATCGAGGCCTTCATCGACAAGGCTCGGATGATCTTCCCGGACAGCCGGCTGCTGCGCGTCTACTGGTACGACGGCGCCCGCCGCCGGATCCACACCCAGGAGCAGCAGCGGATCGCCGAGCTGCCCGATGTGAAGGTCAGGCTCGGCAACCTCAACGCCAACAACCAGCAGAAGGGCGTCGACTCCCTGATCCGTTCGGACCTGGAGTCGCTGGCCCGGCATCGCGCGATCACCGATGCCGTCCTCATCGGCGGCGACGAGGACCTGGTCTCCGCGGTGGAGGCGGCGCAGGGCTATGGCGCGCGGGTGCATCTGTGGGGCATCGAAGCTTCCGGCGGCCGCAATCAGGCCGAGCCGCTGCTGTGGGAGGTCGACAGCGCGCGCACCTTCGACCTGGAGTTCTGCAAGCCGTACGTCACCCGGCGGGTCGGCGTCGAATACAGCGACCAGACGGCGGGCGAGGGGCCGGCGCCCAGCCGTGAGGAGGTCCGCTTCGTCGGCGCACAGATCGCCGCGCAGTGGCTGTCGGAACGCGGCCGTGAGTGGGTGTCCGGGCTGCTGCCGGGCCATCCGTATCTGCCCGGCGCCGTCGACCAGGAACTCCTGACCGCCGCGGAGGCGCTGCTGCGGCACTCCCTGCGCAGCCATGCCGATCTGCGGCGGGTCCTGCGGGACGGCTTCTGGGACCATGTCCAGGCGCAGTACTAGAACCGGTCCGATGGATCATGGTCGGGTCGGCGGGCCGGGCCGGGCCGGGCCGGGCCGGGCCCGCAGAGTCCTACGGAGCGCGGCTGTTCGCGGCGCGCCCGCGGCGCCGGAGCGCGCAGGCCGCTCAGGCCCTCGCCAGCAGCTCCGTGAGGCGTTCGAAGAAGCTCGCCCAGCCCGCCTCCGCCTGGCGGTACTGCTCGGAGGTGAGGTTGCCGCCGAGCTGGCGGAAGGCCATCTGCGTACCGTCGTCGAGAGCAGTCAGGGTGACCCGGACGATCTCGCCCTCGGCGCCGCTCGGCGCGGAGGCGTCCTTGAGCGTGAACTCCAGCCGCTCCGGGGCGGCCACCTCGCGGTAGACGCCGGAGAACGGCAGCTCGCTGCCGTCCGGGGTGCGCATGATCAGACTCCAGACCCCGCCGGGCCGCACGTCCATCGTCATCCGGTCGGCCGGTACCGCCAGCTCCCCGCCGAACCAGTACGCGAAGTGCTCGGGCGTCGTCCACGCCTCGAAGACCAGCTCACGGCGGGCGCCGAAGGTCCGGGTGAGCGCGATGCCGTGGGGGTCGTTCTCGGCGCCGGCCGGGTGAGTCGCCGGATTCTCGGTCATGGTCGAGCCCTTCGTACGAAGCGGTGCCGGCCGGGCGCCGGTGAGGGCCCGCCTTCCTCGATGCTCGCCGAACCGCCCGGCGCTGTCCTGGTGACACCGGCCGCTCGGCCCACACCGCCCGGCGCCGCTGCGTCCCCACGGCCGGACGGCGCTCAGCCCACGCCGCTCCAGAAGCCGGCGAGCGCCTCGGCCGTCTTCTCCGGCCGTTCGGCGTTGGGGGAGTGCTCGGCGCCCTCGATGACGGTGCGCCGGGCGGCCAGCCGCTCCGCCATCGCATCCATCGACGGCACCGGCCAGGCATAGTCGACGGCCCCGGACACGACATGGGTGGCAAGCCCCGTACGGGCCAGCTCCGCCACCCGGTCGGGCTCCGCCAGCATCTGACGGCCGGTCGCGATCAGCTGCTCGGGGACGGTGTTCAGCCAACGACGGTGCAGGAACGCGCCGATTTCCGGCGGCGTCGCCGCGTCCGCCGCCTCCGGAGGATCCAGTTCGCGCATCGCCCGCCAGACGCTCTCCATGTCGAGCGTGCCGAGCGCCTCGATCAGCATCCGCACCCGGGCCTGCTGGGACGCCTCGATGGCGGCGGGCCCGGAGCTGAGCACGGTGAGCGAGCGGAACGGGGCCGCGTCGAGCAGCACGGCGGCCCGGGTGACCAATCCGCCCAGCGAGTGCCCCAGCAGATGCACCGGCCCGCCGTCCGGCTCCCGCAGGGCCTGCGCCTGGGCCAGCACGTCTAGGGCCAACTCCCCTTGCGCATAAGCCCGTTCATCGCGAGGTCCGAAGGATTCGTGCTGCCCGCGCCCGTCCACGGCGACCGCCCGGAAACCGGCCGCGGCGAGCGGTGACAGCAGGGCGATGAAGTCCTCCTTGCTGCCGGTGAATCCGGGCACCAGCAGGGCGGTCCCGATCGGCGCGGCATCGGGCCGGGCGTCGTGCACGGCGAAGGCGCCGCGCGCGGTGTCGAGTCGGTATGCACGGGCGCACGGGGGCAGTGTGAGGGTGGGCGGCCTGCTCATGGGGTGAGGTTATCCGGGCCGGACGCGAAACCGGGCCGGGACGCCGACGACCATGCAACAGTAGATATCGGTGGCGGGGCGTAGGTGCCGGGGAGGGTGTGGGGTGGGGGGTGGGCGCCGGGGCGGGAGGGT